>CALUNI010000051.1 GCA_944321905.1 uncultured Muribaculaceae bacterium
TCAGGGGAGTTGGAGATATCAAGTTCTTTATGTTCAGACTGGCTACTCAATATGCTTGAGAGTTTCTATCGCCAACCGGGATTATCCGCTGATCCTGTTTTAGCCAAAAATTGCGCAAGGCATACAAAAAAAGCAGCTAAGCTGTGCGGCTTAACTGCTTGAATTGCTGTGTGGTCCCACTTGGGCTTGAACCAAGGACCCCCTGATTATGAGTCAGATGCTCTAACCAACTGAGCTATGGGACCTGCTATTGACCTCTCAAAAGCGATTGCAAAGTTAATGCATATAGTTGAATTATGCAATAGTATTGCCAACTTTTTTCAACGTTTTTCAACATTAATCCATGATTCAAAGCATAAACGTCTATCAGCCACCTACGATGCGCTGTTTGCCACGCTATCCGGTCAACAATCAACAATATACACTCTTCATCCTTTCGATGAAATGCCCGTAGTCAAGGTTAGCGTCAAATTCGTGCTTGGCAGCACTACCCATCTCGGCACATAACCCCTCGTCATCGAGCAACGTCTCTATCGCGTCGGCAAGAGCCTTGTAGTCGCCGGGCGGGACAAGCAGTCCGGTGCGACGATTCTCTATATATTCGGGTTGCGCTCCATTATTGGTGGCAATATGTGGCTTGCCAAGCATCATATATTCGACATTCGTTATGCCGAACGCTTCACGCACCACCGAAGGCAAAACGCCAAAGTCGCACTGGGCGACAAGAGGCTGCACATGATTCTGATATGGTATAAACGACACGTTATGCAGCAATTGATTGGCCACTATAAACGCTTTGATTGCCCCCAAGTACTTAACCTCGCCACTTCCCATTATCACAAGGTGGTAACGGCTCTTGTCGAGCTGTGTGACCGCCCTCAGCAAGACCGACACGCCCTTTTCCTCACAGATGCGCCCGTGAAACATTATGAGCTTTTTACCGGGGGATATGCCATACTTCTCCCTGATATCGAAAGCCGGAGCCATGACGGGGTCGCGCTTGACGCTATCATATATCACGGCAGTCTTCGACATGTCGAGCGACGGCATGTTAATGACAAACTCGCGACGGACAAGTTCCGACACGAATACTATTCCGTCGAGTTCGTTATATATCATGCGGTGTACAATACCCTTCTTGGCTTTTTCTACAGTATGGCACGTAAGCACAACGCGGGTATTACGGTTTTCCGAGATGCGCCGTGCAATAACAGCCATACGCGCATCCTTTACGTTGTGCACATGTATGACGTTGCGGCCGCGCTTTATCAACCGGGCAAAACGTATCGGGCTTTCAAAATCGGCCACGCGGCGCAACGGCAATATGGAAATAGGTATTTCGAGCGGGCGAAACCGGTTAAGGATGCCTTCGCGCTTGGTGGCAACGATTTCCACGTAGTTACCGTCTTTTTTCAATTCAGATGCGAGGTCATAGACATATTGCTCCACGCCTCCCCATTTCTTCCCCGATACTATATGGAATATGTTCAAGCTCATTATACACAAAAAGTTTTTTCAATGACTGTTTTTCCCGATTTTTTTGGCCATGCGATATGTGACCAGACGCATGGCAGCAGCAGTCCCGGCAATCTCCCTGCCCTCGGCTCCGTCAAGGAACCCAAGCTTGAAAACGTATATGCCCAAAAACGCCGCGGCTGCCCGCAAATACGCGCCAAGCAACCTAGGACGCACCCCCGCAGCGACAAGCACACGAGCTTCAAGCACGGCATAGCCGGTTTCCTTGCGACGATGCTCGGCAACCGACGATCGACGTTCGTGCATAAGCAACCCGGTCAACGGCGCAGGCCACAGCGTGCCGGGGAACGTCACACGTTCATGCACGTCGCGCAATTCCCAACTTCCGTAACGCTTGTCAAACAATCGGGTTTGCTTGTCGGGCCACCAACCGCTATGCCTGATTGGCTTCCCGCAAAAAAAGTTCAAACGCGAGAAGCTGTAAATGCGATGTTCAAATCCGTCTTCCTTAAGCTTCGCAATCGAATGCCTCAAGTCGTCGTCAAGATACTCATCGGCATCTATCGACAAGACGTAACTGTTGGTTGCTAACGACACGGCATATTGCTTTTGTGCGCCAAAGCCGTCAAAACGGCGTTGCCTAACCTTGCATCCATACCTCTCGCACGTCTCGGCCGTACCGTCATCAGAAAAAGCATCGACGACAATAATCTCGTCGGCAATGCCGATGATTGATTCCAAGCACCTCTCAATAGTAGCTATATTGTTATCAGTGATGATTGTCGCCGAAATTTTTGCCATGACTAACATTTTGAATTTAAATTCTTCCGCAAAAGTAGCACTTACACACTAAATACACAAATCGCCAGACATTATTATGCGTTACGGCTGAATATGCTTACACCCGGCAATGTTTTCAACGTTGCCCGACAGAAACAATCCACCTTGCAACATCGCTCAACACTTCGGGCGAAATGGTCTCGGCAATGGAATTATACTCCGTCACGCTTCCCGTGGTGCAATGTTGGAATAGGTGGTTAAGGCCGTCATAAATCTTGACCATGTTATGCTCGTTTTGCGGCAATAACGACCGTATGATTTCAATATTACCCGGTGCAACCTGCATGTCTTTGCTTCCACCGACAGCCATGACCGGACACTGCGCCGACCTTATGTCGGCTTGAGGGTTGTATGAAATATAGTAATCGAGCCATTTGTTTGATTCAGCCAACACGGCCACAAGGTTTTCAACCGCCTCTTTTGGCAGAGTGCATCCTTTGGCAGCGACTATGCTGTCAACCACGACTCGCGCATCTTTGGCAGGGTCATGTGGCACAAGCCTTTGACGCAACACATCAACAAAAGCGGCCAAGTAATTATCGATATACGGGCTTGGAATGCCACTTGCAGCAAGCAGCGCACGGTTCTGCTCTGCAAGCAAGCTGTCGCCACGCATTGCCGGCGACGCAAGCGATATGGCAAAATCCACATCGCCCTTCGCGGCAAGCCCAAACGCTATCATTCCACCTTCACTGTGCCCAATGACACCCACTTTGCCGAAACTCCCCAAATTTTTCAAATACGTGATCCCGGCTTCGGCATCGCCATAGAAATCGGCAGTAGTGGCCTGTGAAGCATCGCCGGTAGATTTACCAAAGCCACGGTCGTCATACCTCAACGAGGCAATGCCGTTACGGGCAAGATAATCGGCAATGACGGCAAACGGACGATGGTCAAAGATTTCCTCGTCGCGATTCTGCAACCCGCTGCCTGTGACCATCAGAACAACAGGAGTCCCACTGCCATAGCCTGCGGGCAACGACAATGTTCCCGACAGACTGACGCCTGCATCCACGTTGTCGAAAGTTACCTCACGAGTTTCGTATCCGTAAGGCGGACGCGGAGTTTGCGGCCTGTCTGGCTTGACCTCACCGGGTTCCAATACAAGCCGAAACGAATATCCCATCTGCGTAAATAGCCCGCCGAGCCGGCCATCGACAAGCCGAGCCGCGTAAACGGCACCAAGCGATGAAATCTTCACATTGACCGAGTCTTGCGACAAATAAACCGTCTCGCACGGTATTCCCTTGACACCTTGGTCGGGGCTGTCAAGTGTGCATCCACCCTCGCCAATATTCAAAACGATTGTCAATGACTGCGGTCCCACTGCCAACTTGCCATTCCACGTCCCGACAAGCCCTTGAGCCACAGATACAAGGCTGCAACACAGCAGCAATCCGAAGATAATTGGTTTCTTCATAATCATTATTGTTAAAATATTGTCACAAGCCCCGCAATCGGCATGGTTAAGAATTTTGTCAAAACAGATTATAAAACCGAGCCCTTACTTTATCAAAGTTATCTTCAGTTTTTTATTCTTTATTTTCAGCGCAGAGACAACGCGCAGCACTGCATCGGCCTTTGCTGCCGGTATGGCAACTATGGCATAATGATCGTGCAAATCTATGCTGCCAACCTCATCGGCCACGAGGTCGGTGTTTTTCAACAAAAATCCAACGATGTCGCCACGAGAAATTTTCTCCTTCTTCCCTGCACTGAAATAAAGAGAAGCCATCGCCGGCACGGTCGGCAATGCGCTGATACGCTTGTCGAGGCGCATGTCTTCATCTATGCGAATAAAATCGGGAAACGTTTCCTCCGGGCCGGTAATCACGTATATCTCCCCCGTTGCATCGACACGCGCGGTTCTGCCGTTCCTATGTGTATAGACCTCGGCCTTATCGGGCAAATGATAATGGATGATATTCCCCACATCGGCAATGTCGAGCCCTCGCGAGGCAAGGTCGGTAGTGACAAGCACCCTGCACGTACCGTTGTTGAACAGGGCCACGGCTTTTTCCCTGTCGATTTGCTCAAGGCCTCCATGATAAATCCCCACTGGCACGCCGTTACGATGCAAGAAGTCGGCAACACGCTCAACCGATTCCCTGTAATTGACAAAAATCATGGTGCGGGTCGAGGATATGTTTTTTAGCAATAGCAACAATGTCTCAAGCTTGTCTTTGTCGGGAGAGGCCACCCGCCACACCTTCATGCGGCTATCGACATGCCGCTTTTCCACAAGGAAGTCGAGTACCACAGGGTTGCTGAGCCGCAAGAAGTCGGGCATCTGCCTGATTGTAGTTGCAGACGTAAGGAATCGGCGCGACAGCCGCGGCATACGCTTGACTATCCTGCCCATCTCGTCGAGGAAACCAAGTTCCAGCGACTTGTCAAACTCGTCAAGCACAAGCAGCCTGACCATCGAAACATCGACATGCCCGCGATTGATATGGTCGAGCAACCTGCCGGGAGTACTTATCACCAACGTCGGCTTGGACGAAAGAGAATTTTTTTCATCAGCCACATTGTGTCCGCCATAGCAACAGGTAACTTTTATTTCACCTGCAGCCAATGCCCGTGCCACACCGTCGATTTGCTGCACAAGCTCACGCGATGGAGCAATAACGACGCACTGCACCGTGCCATTTTCCCCCTTCAACGCCTGCAACACAGGCAACAAGTAGGCCACGGTCTTCCCCGTGCCGGTCGGCGACAACAGCACCATATCTCCTCCCTCGCGCGAACGCTTGTTCACGGTTTCCTGCATCTCGTTAAGACGAGAAATGCCAAAACGGTCGGAGAGCCGACGCAATATTTCAGATTCCTTCATTCTTATCCTAAATTTATTACAACAGCCACATAGCACCAAAAGAGAGCCACAACAGCAAGATTAGTATCACTGCCACATACGGACGGTCGTCTATGGTGCGATATGCGAGATAAATCGACACTACCGCATACACAGGGAACGTGAGCAACAGCAAGTTGGCAGTATCACCGGGATTGTCGAGCGCGTCAGACGATGCAATCATCCACGGCCACACAAGTACTGTAATGAACGATGCCGCCCCGACTATGGCAAACCAAGACGGGACACGCGGCCTGCGAAATTTTTTATTTTCTTCCATGATATGTCAAAGTTAGCAATTCTATCCATACCCGCCAAATTTCCCGCACCTTAAGAGGTCTTAAAGGTGCTTATTGATTCATTCCAAGAGTAATAGATTGACATACCGGCCCTAATCTTCGTCCTGTCATATAATGACGATGGCAGGAGATAGGAACCTCCTGCCATCGCATTGTGGTGCAAATCAAGCCTAAACCCGGCTTATTCTTTTACGATAACCTTCTTGGTTGTCCCGTCCGACATCTTCACTATGTTTATGCCTTTTGTCGGAGCTTGCAGACGTGTTCCATTGATTGCGTAACGGGCTACTTCATAAGCTTCGGCATCGCCCTTTACCACTTCGTTTATAGCCGAAGACGCTGTGCCGAGGTCAAGCACGTACCCCTTGTAGTTATACATCTCGTCCATGGCAAACCCCACCACGTAACGGCCATCGGGAGTTATATCGATAACCGTATTAAAGCCCAATGAATCGAAATTGGCAATTTCTTCCACGTCGGGTACTACATTCGAGAGCAATTTGGGATCCTCTCCCTTGTACCATATTACGGCACTTCTCACCTGCATGGCCCACGAACCTGCAAGCGACCATCCGATTATGGTGCCGTCATTAGATACCTGGGTGGCCTGCATTTCGGCATTCGCTTGTATATCGCCGCTGCCGTCGGCCACATACGTCTCGACTTCGCCGGTTTCAAGGTCGAGGCGGCCTATGCGCTGCTCATACAGGCCGCTTGACGCGTCCATCACGTTAAGCGACACATAACGGCCGTTGCGGCTCAAACCTTGTGCGGCAAACATTACATACGGACGGCCTTCCATGTCGCCATCGGGTGAAAAGTAACGGGTACAAACAGGGTCGCACACATACGAGCCGTCGTCCTGCAATCTCCATATAAGCAACGGGTTGGTACTGTAATTGTCAACCACGTAACCTGCTATCACCGAACCGTCGCTGTTGGTATAGTATGCCACCGAGCCGTTTGTCTCAAAGCCAAGCTCCTCGTCGGTAGGAACAGGCAGGTCGGTCTTTTCGCCGTCAACCCACACGCACGCCGTAGTGTTAAAGCCATCGGTGGGATATGTGCAGCCCACCACTACGCTAAGGTCGTCGCTTGCATCGCGAGCCTGTGTGGTAATGCCTTCTTCGGCCTCAATATATTCCACGGTTCCATCCAGGTGAAGGAAACAAGCCTGGCTGTTATAGCCGGTAGCCACTCCGTCGTCATTGACCTCGCGAATGTCTGCGCCATAATCGTCATTGGCAGGCTTCACAGCATAATCGCCGGTCTCAACGTCATATACAAACATTCCCATCATGCCGGTTGACATGTCGAACGCGGGTCCTGCCACATACCTGTGATTAGGAGAAATGGCCTGCGCCACAGCTTGGTAAGTCCTGCCGTCTTCGCCTGTCATATCCTCAAGAATTTTTATGCTTGCAGCTTCAGCGGCTTGAGCCGTTACCCCGGTTGCAAGCATTGCAGTGGCGAGAAGGTTGGTGAGAGTAAAGATTTTCATAAGCGTTTTTTGATTTGAATTAATATTTGATGATTAAATATACATTTTACACAAACAAAGGCATACAAAAAGGAATTAAAAAATTACCAATTGTCGCTATTTGCGGCTGCAAAGTTAACATTTTTACCGTAACAAAAAAATGAAATAATGCAAGTTTTTCTAAGGGGTCTCTGGCAGCCGCTCTGATTTTATCCTTAACTTTCAGTAACTGAAGTGTAAAGATGACACGAAAAATCAAGCTCCTAAACCGAGAGGCAAAAAAGAAGAGCTGATTGCATGTTTAAATCAGCCCTTCGGTGCATATCGATTGGAATGCCAAACATCAACACGTTGGCATCCCCATTATTCTTTTCCGGGGTCTGCGTCAGCCTTGCTATCGTCGTCTGACTCGTCATTGATTATCTCTCCCGAATCATCGACAAAACGTTTCATATACTCGCTCGGATGTATCCCAAATTCTTTCTTGAAACAAGCGCTGAAATACTTCGGGTCGTTAAAGCCAATGGCATAAGCAAGCTCTGAAATGCGTATGTGGCGTTTTTCTTCCATTATCTGGCACGCGGCCTTTATGCGGATATTGCGGACAAACGACGAATAGCTAAGCCCTGTCAACGACTTCAATTTGCGGAACAACGTTGACTTGCTGGTACCCATGTCCTCAACAAATTGCACTTGGTCATAATCGGGGTCGCTCAAGTGTTGCTGAACGGTAGATATGGCCTTTTTAAGGAACTCTTCATCGATGCTCGTGTAATTCAATTCATTTATGTCAAACACAAGCTGCTTCTTGAAATCTTTGTTGGCCCGGCCTCGTATCCGCAACAAGTTGTTTATCCTCGCCTGCAACAAGCTCAGGTTAAACGGCTTCTTGATATAAGCGTCGGCACCCGACTGGTAAGCCTCGATGCGGTCCTCCTCCCGGTCTTTTGCCGTCAGCAAAATTACCGGTATGTGGCTTGTCTCCAAGTGGCTTTTTATATATTTGCAAAATTGCAACCCGTCAACGTCGGGCATCATTATGTCGGATATAATCAACTGTATGTCGTTATTGGTGATTACGTCTATTGCCTCCTTGCCGTTATGGGCGGTCAATACGTTGTAGTAATGGCTGAGCATGCGCGCCATCACCTGCAACAGGTCGATATTGTCCTCCACCAACAGCAACGTGTACTCTTTCTCCTTCACTTTTTCCTTGGCACTACCGTCGTGCTTCCCATCTTTTACGCCCGGCTTCGGCACTTCCTGTTCTTCGGCGACACTTTCCCCATCAGGAGCAGCTTCGTTGCCGTCAACTATAATCTCATGCTTCGTTATGGGCAATTGCTCGTGTGCATCGTCGATGCAATCGTCGTCATATGCATCCCTTGTTATGGGGAACTTGATAATGAACACCATGCCGTTTCCCGGTTCGCTATGGCCTTCGATAGTACCATGATGAAGGTCAACCAAGTCTTTTGCAAGCGACAAGCCTATGCCTGTTCCGGTGGTGTTGTGACGACGGTAGTCACCCTCGTAGAAGCGTTGGAACAGCGTCTTTTGGGCCTCGGCCGACATGCCTTCGCCATCATCTTTTACCGATAATATGGCGTTCTTCTTATTTGGCGACATCGACAACGTTATCCACACGTGGCCGCCCTCTTTGTTATACTTCGACGCATTCGACAGCAAGTTATACAATATCTTGTCGATTTTGTCGGTATCGAAATATGCCGGGAAAGGCTCGGGGTCGCAATTCACGGTAAAGTGTATATCCTTCTTCCTCATCAGCGGAATGAAGCTGTTAGTATGGTTATGTATGAACGCGGCAAGGTCGCCCTTCGACACCTTAAGCTTCAAATTGCCCGTTTCGGCCTTTCGGAATTCAAGTATCTGCTGAATCAGCCTTATCAACCGGTTGGTATTTACCGACATCGCGTTATACGTGTCCTTGAATTGCGGCGCATTAGACCTCAATTCTTCGATAGATGCCGATATTATGGTCAATGGCGTAAGCAACTCATGGGTTATGTTAGTAAAAAACTGCAACTTGATATGATTCATTTCGTTTGCCTTGTCTGAAATGATTTTCTCAAGCTCCCGCTCGTTGTACAGCCGTATTTTCTTCTTGGCAAACCTGTACGCGACAATTATGACCGCGACAATCAAAGCCGCATATATCATATATGCCCACCACGACAACCACGGCGGAGGCAATATCCTGATTTGCAGCGTTTGTTTTCGGTCAACCCACTTACCGCTTGAATTGGTCGCCCTCAACAAGAACGTGTAGGTTCCCGGCGCAAGATTATTATAATAGGCATAGCGATGCCAGTTGTCAACATACCGCCAAGCGTTGTCATGCCCTTCGAGCATATATGAATACCTGTCTTGCTCGGGTGTCTTATAGTCGAGCACGGCAAATTCTATTGCAAAATTATTTTGCTTATAGTCAAGCGTAATCCTCGATGCATGGTTTGGCACTTCTCTCGACATTTCGGCACGTGTAATCGAGTCAAGCGACAGCCATGAATTGCCATACACCGAGAAGTCGGTTATTACAATCGGGGCTTGCAAGTCGTTACTTGTTATTTTATCGGGAAAGAAGTTGTTGTATCCGTGGTGGCCGCCAAAGAACATTTCCCCGTCGGCGGTCATGAAAGCCACATTGGTATTGAACGCATCGCCTTGCAATCCGTTGGCCGAGGTATATAACCTGTATGTGGGACGCGGCTCCCCACCTTCGGGAAATATGAGATTGGCAAGCCCGTAATTCGACGCAAACCACAAATTTCCTTTCTTGTCCGACAACATGCTATATATGTCGTCGCCCGGCAACTCCCATTGCGTGTTTTTAGACACAAACGAGTCACTTGCCGAGTCATACAGGCTCAAGCCGCCACCTTGCGTCCCCACCCAAAGCCGCTTCTGAGCATCGACCAACAAACATAAGGCATTAGCCGCATTCAACTTCCCGTTTTCGGGATTATAGACTTTCATCGAATAATTTGAAGCACTACCGCCTTTCCCTTCCACCCGTATTATTCCACAGTTCTTTGTGGCAATCCACATCGCGCCGTCGGAGCCTTCCACTATTGAGTTTACGGCAATCTTGCTGATATTATGATTCCCTGCCTCGATATTGTCGAACCGGGCAAATATGCGACCCGACGGAGAATACACGCTGAACCCGTTCTGCGTGCCTAACCACATACTGCCGTCGTCATCTTCCGTAATAGCATACACGCGGTTTCCGGGCAGCCATTGGGTGGTTTCGGTTTTAAAGACTGAAGCTTCGGCAGTCTTGGGATCATAAACAACCACCCCGCCGTCATATGTGCCAATCCATATTTTCCCGGTAAACTTAGACTGGGCAAACGACAATACCGTATATCCGCCGTATTTGTGTGCGAATCCCGGTATTTCTCCGTTGCACTTCCATGTTCCGGTGTTACGGTCGATCTGCACCAAGTAACGCGTACCCACTCCCAACCACATGTTATTGTCTGCATCGATGAAGATTGAACGCACAGAGTTGGTCTTTGTCACTGACTGCACTTTACCCAAATCATCGTATCCGAAAATATTAGACGAGTGCATGTCGAATATGTTCACTCCCGAACCGAGCATTCCTATCCATATCGTGCCGTCGCGGTCGGTCAATATGGAGTTCACTTCTCCACCCGATATACTATTGCTGTCGTTTGAGGGATAGAAATTCTCGATTATTTTGCCGGTGCCCTTGTCGAGAACGCTGATTCCGCTCGGAGTCCCAACCCATATGGTATTGGTGGCAGTATTTTCAGATATGGCGTAAACGATGTTGCTAATCAATGAATTGCTGTCGCCCGACACATGAGTAAATGTTTCCCATGAAAAAGAATCCATGTCATAGGGGTTCTTCAATTTCTGCAGGCCGTATTCCCATGTGCCGACCCATATGTTCTTGGAAGAGTCCTCAAACAACACGTGCGCCGAGTTCCGCCCGTTCATTTTAGGATACTTTATCATTTTCCTGTCTTTGATGGAATATCGATACAGGCCTTCGTTCCAGGTCCCAATCCATATGTCGCCGTTGTGGTCTTCAAGCAGCGACTTAATCGAAGTCTGCGGCATTACATCTCCCGTCATCTTGCGAGAAACCATTATGCACGAATCGACTTCGGGCTTATAAACAACCAAGCCCTGGTCTGTAGCTGCCAACACATTGCCGCCACTGACCGGCAACACCTGAGATATCGGATTGTTTTTAAAAACCTTTGAATGTATCTGCCTAAAAGTGCCGGTGGCCTTATCCAATACATTCAGCCCTTCGGCAGTTCCTATCCACAGGTTTCCCGCCGAGTCGTCACATATGCTGGTTATGTCGTTGCTGCTTATCAGGTTCCAATTGTGCAAATTTGATTTAAACGTGGTAAAAGCATGGCCGTCATACAGCGAAATGCCATTCTTTGTCGCGAACCATATGAAGCCCTCAGCGTCTTGATAGACTTGCTTTACCTCATCCGAACACAACCCGTCGGCTATGGTCAACCTTTTCTTGGAAAATTTAATAAAATCCTCGTCGGCTTCATTACTCTTGTTTTGAGAAAAAGCCGATGCCGACATGATTGCTACTAAAAATAGCAAAATATTCCAAAAAAAGATTTCAAGCAAGTATTTTTTCATATTATCCATAATATCAACAGAGTTCCTGATGCACATTCACTCCATATTGCCTCATTACATGGTTATTTTATATGGGTTACCTCATGCAAAAGTAATTTCAAAGTGTAATATTAAGAATATTTCGGGAAATATGCAAATGCCATTTCACGCCATACCTACTTAATGGCTCTCAACCCAAAGCCGAACCTTGCACCACCGAATTCCTTGATATCGCATTATTTAAAAGCGCAGTAAACTGATAGTTCTTCAATCCCCAACGGGGAGAGATGAGCAATTCGTCGGGCGATTGCGACGTAAAGCGTTCTATCGCTATCGTCGGCGAGATATTGCGTATGAAATCCAAGCACACGCCGATATATTGCTCCACAGTCCAATGCTTCACGACCAAGTCGCCTTTGGACACCTGCATGGCAAGCCTCGTACCCTTTATCAGTTGCAATTGATGCAACTTCACAGTAGCGAGCGGCAACTGCGACAGCAACCGGGCAGTAGCGACCAAATCCGAAGCATCCTCTCCCGGAAGTCCGGCAATTATGTGTGCCCCGGTCATTATCCCTGCCGATGCAGTGCGCGTAACGGCATCCACGCTGTCTTCCCACGTGTGCCCACGGTTTATAAGGCACAACGTGTCGTTACGAGAAGTTTCAACGCCATACTCCACGAGCACAAACGTTCCTTTTTGCCTGAGCGACGACAGGTAATCAAGCAATTCGTCTGGCATACAGTCGGGACGGGTACCTATGATCAACCCTACCACACCGGATACGCCGAGAGCCTCCTCATACAGTCCCCGAATATTGTCAAAAGCTCCATACGTATTGGTATAAGCTTGAAAATAGGCAAGGTAACGCATGTCGGGGTACTTTCTTGCAAAGAATCTCTTGCCTTCGTCAAGCTGCTCGGCAACACTTTTGGCAGGGCTGCAATATGCAGGGTTAAACGTCTGGTTGTTACAATAAGTACACCCCCCGACTCCCTTCGTGCCGTCACGATTAGGACACGAGAACCCGGCGTTGATTGATATCTTCTGCACCTTGCCTGCGAAGTGTTCCTTCAAGAATGCGCCAAAGTCGCGATAACCGACATTCATATCCGTGAGCAACGGTTTTGCAACAAGAAATCAAGCAACACTATTGCCGTCATGGCTTCTACTATGGGTACAGCACGGGGCAACACGCAAGGATCGTGGCGGCCTTTGGCATTTAGCACCACCGGCTCACCCGCGGCATTCACCGTTTCCACGTCACGCAGCAACGTGGCTACCGGCTTGAATGCTACACGGAAATATATATCCTCCCCGTTTGATATGCCACCTTGTATTCCGCCAGAATTATTTGTGGCAGTAGTTATCCTGCCACTGCCATCGGTCTTGAAATAATCGATAGCCTCGCTGCCTCGGCAACGTGCGAAATCAAAACCAAGTCCGTATTCAAACCCTTTGGCCGCATTAATGCCAAGCATTGCCGATCCCAATGCCGCATGTAACTTGTCAAATACAGGCTCTCCAAGTCCGGCAGGGACTCCCGTGACAACACCCGTGACAACGCCACCTATGGTATCGCCCTCGCTCTTGACCTGCTCTATAAGCTCTATCATGCGACGGGCAACATCGGCATCGGGACACCTCACCGCGTTACGCTCGATTCCCGACGGGTCATACTTGCGATAATCACGGTCAAGCTCTATGTCACCGACCTGCGAAGTATAAGCATATATTTTTATCCCCTCGGCCGCCAATACTTGCCGCGCCAACGCGCCCGCCACGACACGTGCCGCCGTCTCCCGCGCCGACGACCTGCCCCCTCCGCGGTAATCGCGAATGCCATATTTCTCGGTATATGTATAGTCGGCATGCGACGGACGGAAAGTTTCGCGCATGTTGCCATAATCCCCCGACCGCTGGTTCTCGTTCTCTATTATAAAACCAATAGGGGTCCCAGTAGTGATATTTTCAAACAAGCCGGAAAGTATCCTCACGCGGTCGCTTTCGTTACGCCCGGTCACTATGGACGACTGTCCCGGGCGGCGACGGTCGAGTTCGCGTTGTACCGCATCAAGGTCTATTTTCACCCCGGCCGGCATTCCGTCTATCACGCCCCCGAGGGCTTCCCCGTGAGACTCGCCGAATGTGGTCAACCTGAATATCTTTCCTATAGAATTTCCCATATTTGTCAATCGCTTGTTAATGTCAACTCGGCAATATTGCCCCTTACATAATTTACCAGCTCGACGGGGTTGATTTTAAATTGCAACCCACGAACGCCGGCGCTCACATATATGTAGTCATACAGGCGGCACGAAGCGTCGAAATAAGTTGGGAACGACTTCTTCATGCCCACTGGCGAACATCCGCCTCGTATATACCCTGTGGTGGGCAACAATTCTTTCATGGGGATAAGGTCGGCCTTTTTGTTGCCCGACACTTTTGCCGCCTTTTTCAAGTCCACCTCCGCATCGCCCGGCACCACGCACACGAAGTATCCCGTCTTGTCGCCATGCAATACCAGAGTCTTGAACACTTGTTTTATATTCTCTCCGAGCTGCGCAGCTATGTGAGTTGCCGCAAGGTCGTTCTCGTCAACCTCATACGGCACCAGTTCATATTTTATTTTGGCCTTGTCGAGCAAACGTGCTGCATTGGTCTTGTTAATTCCTGCCATACCCAATAAACTTATTTGTATCAATTACTGCAAAATTACAATTTTTATATAGACTATGGCAATATTGCAACAGATGAATGCGCTACCGTTCCTACTCTTTGCCATAACCCCGCGCAATCTGCCATCTGCCGCATCCGCCCTACAATAAATTCATCACATTTGATGCGAGTGTGAGGGAAAAATGCTAATTTTATGGCTTGAACAGGTAACTTCGCACAACACATGGAACAAAAACGTCTTTTCTTGCTCGATGCATACGCGCTCATTTTCAGAGCTTACTATGCCTTGGCACAATCGCCGCGAATAGCGTCAAACGGCATGAACACATCGGCCATATTCGGCTTCGTCAACACGTTGCAAGAGGTGCTGACGAAAGAAAATCCCACTCACATAGCCGTGTGCTTCGACCCGCAGGGCCCGACGTTCCGCCATGAAGCTTACGAGAGGTATAAGGCCGAACGCGAAGCGACTCCCGAAGACATAAAAGTGGCAGTCCCATATATAAAGGAAATCTTAAACGCATACCGAATTCCCGTGATTGAAGTGGCAGGATATGAAGCCGACGACGTGATAGGCACTCTCGCAAAAAAAGCCGGACAAGAGGGATTCACCACCTACATGATGACCATGGACAAGGACTTCGGCCAACTTGTGGATGACAACACATTCATCTTCAAGCCGGGATGGCGAGGCGGCGACTTTGAAATACGGGGGGTAAAAGAAATATGCGAAAAATATGACTTGGAACATCCAAGACAAGTAATCGACATCCTGGCATTGATGGGCGACAAGGTTGACAACATTCCGGGATGCCCGGGCGTGGGACAGGTGACCGCCATAAAGTTGGTGAAACAGTTCCACTCGGTGGAAGGCCTGCTCGAAAACACCGCCTTGCTGAAAGGCGCGTTGAAAGTCAAAGTGGAAGCCAACGCCGAGCAGATAAAATTCTCGAAATTCCTTGCCACAATCAAGACCGACGTGCCACTAAGCTTCGACGAAGAGCAATTAAAACGCCGCCCTATCGACAACGATGCCCTGCGCTCGATTTTCGAAAAGCTTGAATTCAAGACCCTAATATCCCGAATCATAGGCAAAAGCACGACAAAAGACGCACCCGTTGCGCAGCAGTCCCAAGAGACGAAGCCTCAACCTGCCACTGCCCAACGTTCACTTTTCGACTTTGCCGATGACGGTTCTTGCAACGAGACGACGACACCAGTGGCTGTTGAATACAGCATCGAGACAGACATAAGCGCCATATCAGCCCGAGTTCAAGGAAACAGCATTATTGGCCTGGCCACAATGCCGTCGGGCGACGAGCCCATGCGTTCGCGGTTGATGGGCGTGGCCATCGCATATGGCGACGGGAAAGCCGCATATATCCCTGCAACCGACAATTCCGCCGAAGAACTGGCACAAGGACTGCGGCAGATATTCGACAAGTGCGCTACCATAACAAGCGGAGACGTGAAACGTGACATAATAATGCTCGGCACAATAGGTGTGGAACTATCGCCCGACAAATATTATGACACATCGGTGGCTCATTACCTGCTGCAGCCCGAAACCACCAACCATTCCGTAAACAGGCTCGCCGATGTGATTCTTGGCATCGACACAGCTGCCACCATCGAATCGCTGACAGGTCCCAAAGGGAAGAATTATCGTGAAATTTCACAACTGTCTCCAACCGATTTATACACCTACGCCTGCGAACAGGCCGATTACGCACTGCGCCTTAAGCCTATACTGCAATCAAAAGTAGAAGAGATAGGAATGCACCGGTTGCTATGCGACATCGAATTCCCACTGATAGAGGTTCTGGCAAGCATGGAAATAGCCGGCGTGAGAATCGATGTAAAGTCGCTCAACGAATATTCCGAACAACTGACCCGGCAAATGAACCGCCTTGAGGCCGAATGCGTGGAACTTGCAGGCATTCAATTCAACACCGCCTCTCCCGCACAAGTGGGCGAAGTGATTTTCGACCGCCTTAAGCTCGATCCCAAAGCAAAAAAGACGCGCAAGGGGCAATATTCAACCACCGAAGAAGTGTTGACCAAATTGAAAGACAAGCATCCGATAGTGGAAAAGATACTTAGGCTTAGAGGAATACGCAAATTGCTCTCGACATATGTCAACGTCTTGCCCCAACTAATAAACCCTGCCACAGGAAGAATACACACCACCTACAACCAGACTGTCACTGCCACCGGGCGGTTGTCTTCAACCAACCCGAACATACAAAACATTCCGGTTCGCAACGACGAGGGACGTGAAATACGCAAGGCCTTCATACCCGCCGAAGGAAACCTGTTCTTCTCGGCCGACTACTCTCAAATCGAATTGCGGCTTGTAGCCGACATGAGCGGCGACGAGACAATGGTAGGCGCATTCCTTGACGGCGAGGACATACATGCCCTCACAGCTTCAAAGATTTACCACGAACCTATAGAGGCAGTCACGCCCGACCAACGCCGCAAGGCCAAAACAGCCAATTTCGGAATCTTGTATGGCATTTCGGCATTCGGCCTGTCTGAACGGCTCGAAATTCCACGTGCCGAGGCCTCGATGCTCATAAATGGTTATTTCGAGACGTTCCCGGGTGTACGCAACTACATCAATGAAAGCATAAAACATGCACACGAACAGGGATACGTCTCTACTCTTTATGGCCGCCGACGGGCTTTGCCCGACATAAATTCACGCAATGCCAACCTGCGCAGCTTCTCAGAGCGTAACGCCATAAACGCGCCCATACAAGGCACAGCCGCCGACATCATAAAAATAGCCATGATACGCATCTACCGCCGATTTAAGGAAGAGGGACTGCGTTCAAAAATGATAATGCAGGTGCATGACGAATTGAATTTTGATGTCGTCGCAAATGAGCTTGACAAGGTTAGAGAAATCGTAAAGACCGAGATGGAAGGAGCTTATGCCGGGAAAGTGCCCCTCATTGCATCGTGTGGCGCGGCAGGCAACTGGCTCGACGCACACTGACAAAGAAACTCCCCCCCCGAAGGCTGCCATGTGGGAAAAGATACCGTTAGGGCCTGTCGTACAAATATACACGGCAGGTCCTAACGGCTTATAGAACTTTTTGCATTGCCGACACCACGAAAAGCGCCAACTTACAACGATGTAAAACAGCACACATCAGTGTGTTATGTGCAAAAAGATGCACATTTTGCCGATGATGTATTAGCGCTTGCACGTCGATTATCTGAAATTCCCGAAATGCGCC
>CALUNI010000052.1 GCA_944321905.1 uncultured Muribaculaceae bacterium
CAAAGGTAACGAAAAGGGTTGGATTCCAAGCGAGGAAGCCAGCCCTAATTTTTATGATGACTAAAAAGTTTTAGCGGACACCAATAAATCATAATAAACTGCCATGAAAACTGATGACCGTTTTAGGTTGAAAAAAGGCGGACAAGGTAATGCCCTTGCCCGCCTTGAAACGAAGACCTTCATGCAGCAGGCCTTGGCCTGCGCAAAAGGATTATTTCACAACAAATTTGCTTGTCTTTGTGCCGTCGGCACTCGTCGTCTTGGCTATGTAAACGCCTGAGCCGAGACTTGAGGCGTCGAATACGCAACTACCGTTGCCAGAGCTTGCTATGCCAACCATTGTGCCCGATGCTGAATAAACAGAGATGCTTACCGCAGAATCTGATGCCGCAGAGGCGGTGAGGGTCTTTGTTCCCTTGTCGTATATCAAGCTCAAGCCCTTTGTGCCTGCTTCAATAGCGCTGATGCCCGACGTGCTTTCGCCCACAATTGCGCGGATGGCCGGTGTGCCAAGATTTGCTCCTGTCTGGTCTAATGCAATAGTGTAACCAAGGCTCGTATCGAGCAGGTAAAGCTGGCCCGGGGTTACTAAGTCCACAACCAAACAATATCCTGCGTAAGTCACGCCGATTAGGTAGTAACCCGGCTCAAGTGCCACAGGCTCGTCAAACATGTAGTCTATCTGGCCGATGCTTGTGCCCTGGTCGGCTGTGGTCGAATATACTTCGTCGCCTACCATTATGTACCCATACTCATCGACAGCCGTCGGATCCCACTTATATATGCTGATGCCTATCTGCTGTCCGTCGGCTACGCCCCAACCTACAGAAACGCCCTTAAGCGTGGCCGCAGAGTTGAAAAGGAACGGCAGGGCTGCAGTGACTGATCCGCCGCCTTGTACACCGATGCCATTCTGCTCGTTATACAGGTCATCGGTCATGTAATCGTAAGCATAAACCTCTTCGGTTATCTCCATACTTGTAGTCACGGTGTTGTCGGTCGGGTTGCTATCTTCCTGTCCGTCGATGGCTGCTTCTACTGCTATCGACACGCTGCCAACTTTTAAGCCATCGGTCGTAACAGGCACGTTAACCGTCCCTGACGCATCGGGAGCAAGGTCGGTGAAGTCGGCAGAGCCTACGGCGTTGCCGTTGAACGTCACGCTGATCGTACCTGAAATAGTCTCGGCACCATTGTTCTTTACGGGAACAGGCAGAGTCATGCCCTCGGCCTGTGATAACGGCAGCTGCGACGGAAGTCCCTTCACGTCGGTTACCGTCACATCATACGGTAAGACCTCGGTCACGCTTACGCTGCTGAGCATGAATGTGGCCTGTGGAACATCCTGTCTGAAGCCAAGTGAATAAATGCCGTCCTCTGGCACGGTGAAGGTCAGGCTGTTGTCGGCGAACATGTCGTTGGTATAGATGTCGGTGAACGACTCTATCGTATCCCATTCCGACAGCGGCGCGCCGTCCTTGCCGATGATAACGTCATAGCTGTCGTAAATTGTGAAGATTAAGTAATACATGCCGGCCATGTAGTTGTAAGTGATGCGGTAGCGCTTGCCGACCTCAAGGTTGATGCCTCGCGAAACGAGCGGAGTTGTGCCCACGCAGTACATTGCAGGATAGTATTCGCTGTCATACAGCCATGAGCCGTCGCTTGCCCAGTCGCCTCGTTGTGCAGGATCGGCGAAGTCAACGGTGAAAGGCACATCGGCAGGAGTGTAGTGAGTGACGGTTGCCTCGGCCGAGTTGTTGTCGGTCACGGTCTCTTCATTCTGTCCGTCGGCAGGCGTTACGTCAGTTATCTGCACGCCGATGGTGTACACGTCTTCGGCCGAAAGATCTATATTGTTGCTTATCTCCACGGTCACGCTCTCACCGACTGCTATTGCGGTTGTCATCGGCGTTGAAGATTGTACGGTGCTGTTCACAAGGCATTCAACGGTGAAGCCAGTGACGTCGGCCGTGCCCTTGTTGGATATTATGGCACTTACGGTCTCGGCATTGCCGAGCGAGCAGCTTGACAGCGGCAATACAACCTTGTCAACTGATAGGTCTGGTGCGCCAACATATGAGCCTTCAGATATTTCAACATCGTTGATGAGAAGACCCAACTGGTCGGCCTGCGACGTGGCGTGGATTGCGAAATAGTATGCGCCGGCCTCGTCGATGTCGAAGTTTACGGGCAGGATGTAGCCGTCGGCAGACATCGTAAAGTCGGGTACGGCCTTAAGAACGGTCATTTCGCCAACGTCAGAAGTCTTGCCGTAAAGCACCTCAAAGCTTTCATAATATCCTTCGCCTTGCGCGTTGTAGCCTACCACAATCTTGTTAGTGCCCGCACTGAGACTAATAGGATTCATGGTTACGAGGTAGTCGTCGGATGCCAGATATGCGTTGTAAATCACCTGGGCATAGCCTGCCGATGTCTGTATTTGCCACGTAGTGCCGTCTTCGTTGGCATCGATTATGTTCCATTCGTCAATGTCGGCCTCTTCATCGAAGCTGCATGTATAAGGAGCGGCTACGGGCGCGATGTGGTTAACCTTGGCGGTTACCGTGTTGTCGCCCGAGAGTGCGTCGCCTTCGCAATCAACGGTTACGGTCAATGTGTGCATGCCGGGAGCCGAAAGGTCGGCCGTGGCGGTGAAGGTATAATCATAAGTGGCGCCGGGCGCAATCTCGTGGTTTACCGTCTCGGTGACAGGCGCGCCGCCGTCAACGGTGAGCGTAGCATTAAACGACGATATGGCCTCTTGCCCGTTATTGATTATAGTGGCAGTAACAGCCTCGGTCGCGGTAAGGTCTTCGGCCGAAACGGGCGCGGTTATACCGCTCACGCCGATGCTTACCGGCGATGATGCTGTCAGCTCTACGTTGTCACCTTCCGAACCGAGCGTGATGGTGAACACGTACTCACAACCGCCATTGAAGTTGTAAGCATCACCCATTGACTCGCCCCCGGCTGTATAATAACTGTCGGGAGGTGTAGGATTGAACACCACATAGTCATACTGTCCGGCGGGGATGTCAACCGAAGCCGTCTGACCCGCCATCAACCAGTTTTCAAACACGGCGGCATTCTCGGGCAATTTGTAATCTGCCTCGTCGAACATTTCGTCAACATATTCGTAGTCGAGCATTTGGCAGTCGGCATCCAGCAGCAGCTGATAGCCCGAACCGTCGCCCCAGTCGCTCTCAACATTAACCGTGATGCGGGCCATGTCGTCGGCCACGGAAGCCACAGTTGGCACCCCCATGGTGGCAACGCGCATCGGCTTGCCCACACGCTTGCTCACTACACGCAGCTTTCCGTCGTCGCTGCGGACGGCTTTGGCTGCTTCCTGCTGCTTCGTTAGCACGCCGGGCTTGCCGAACTTGCCACTAAGACGAGCCTCGGCGGCCTTAGCAGTTGTCAATTTAACGCCCATCGGAGAGGATGAGTCTTTAACGCCCTGTGCGTAGGTGCCACAACATGTTATGGCACACAAGAAGTAAACGAACAGATGTTTCATAGACAAAATTTATTAAATTAAACACTACGCAAATATAGACAAGTAAAAGAATAAACGCAAATAAAATTGCAAAAATTTATATATAACAAAGCAAATAAATATTTTTATCGCTTTATATCATCATATGTTAACAAAGCGTCAATACCTGCTAAACACGCATGAATGCTTAATTTTTGCAAACTAGGGGGGGTGATTTTGCCATACCTTCAAGCTCATATGCAGTTTAGGTGCATGTCGCAAACGTGCGGTGCTAAAAGCCTGCTTTAAATACTTGTCGTCCTCCTTGAATCGGTATGCGTTACTTTTGGTAGGTTCTAATCTTGTAATTGGTGGGCACTAATGACTGTGATGATAGTATAGTTGTGCATATATAACTCAAACGTAGGGTTACAGGCCTGCGACTTTTTTGTTGAAGCGCAATCATTTTTGGATGCGCGAGAAGCTGGATCATGCGGCTATTTTTGCAGCAAAAAAAACAGTACCATGAGAAACTATGAATTTGGCAGTGGCGACGACAGGCGTGTATTTGAAGCTGCTTACGTGGCGTGGAACAGTTGGAGCGGATTTAGGCTGAAACGTGGCAGGAACAAGGATTTCACTTATGGCTCGCAGTGGGGCGACATGGTGACTGGCAGCGACGGGCGGCGGTGCAGTGAATACAAGTGGCTGCTTGAAAACGGGCATGAACCTTTGACCAACAACGTGATACGTCGGCTTGTGCGCAGCGTCGTGGGACGGTTTCGCAGTGGCATAACTTCGCGCGATGAAATGTTGGATGAGCTTGACAGCCGTGCGCTTGAGGAATTTTTGATTTCGGGTTGCTGCTTGCAGCGGGTTGACGTGGAAGATGAAGGAACGGCACGAGTGGAGAACTTGAACGTCAACCGTTTCTTTTCTAACGTGATGGAAGACGTGCATTGTCGTGATTGTAAGATTGCCGGTTACCTGCACGATCTCAATGTGGGCGAACTTATAAAGCGGTTGGCAGGGAGTAACAGAGAACTGGCTGCTCGCATAAGGGATGTTTACAGCAATCTGGAGCCGACAGTCGGTGCTTCGCCCGAGGTCGGAGCCGACGCAGAGGAGCGTGGCGATTTTCTTGTTGCCAAGCACGGGCTTGTGCGTGCCATAGAAGTGTGGACACTCGAAATGCAAGAAGTACTTAAGTGTCATGACCGGGCCCGAGGCGAATTGTTGTTGGCCGACATCGATGAATTCAAGCATATTGACGCAGAGAATGCGCGGCGCAAGATGTCGGGCGTGCCGCTTGTGGATGTGGCGTGGGGAATAGACGAGTCGTGGCATTGCCGGTGGTTTGCTCCCGACGGTAGCTGCCTGACGCATTACTTGTCGCCATACGGGCATGGGAGTCATCCGTTTGCCATCAAGTTGTACCCGCTCACCGATGGCGAAGTGCATTCGTTTGTGGAGGACGTAATAGACCAACAGAAATATATCAATCGCCTTATAACACTCATCGACCACATAATGGGAGCAAGTGCCAAGGGAGTGCTTCTGTTTCCCGACGCAGCATTGCCCGAGGGGTTTACCTGGCAGGACTTGAAACGAATATGGCGCAGCACCGATGGCATCCTGCCTTACTCTGAAGGATGTTGTACCAACATGCCTCAGCAAATTTCGGCCAACAACACTAATGTAGGTGCATATGAGCTGTTGTCGTTGCAGATGAAGCTCGTGGAGGAGATAAGTGGCATAGGAAGTGTGTTGCAAGGCAACAGTGCCGGCACACGGCAAGGAGCGCAATTATATGAACGGCAGGTGGAGAATGCAACCATATCGCTTGCCGATATTTTTGAAACGTTTGACTCGTTTCGCCGTATGCGCGACAGGAAGTTGAAAAACATGGTTGTCACTGCACATGACATGCAGTAATAATACATGCGTAAAGGCTTGTGAAATCGGAATGATTTGGGTATATTTGTATATGTTTTTAACCGTATTTTTTACATTATGAAATTAGTAGAAGTGTTGGGAAGGCGAGTGAGAGAATGTTTGTCGGCAGTGGCGGTAATTGTGTTGGCAAGTGGTGCGACTGCTGTCGCGCAAGGGCTTTTGCGCCCCGAGGCTCTAAAACCCGGCGACAAGGTGGCAATAGTCAGTCCGGCGAGTGCGTGTAAAGAAAAGTATGTTACCGAGGCCTGCGACGTGCTTAGACAGTGGGGATATGAGCCGGTGCTCGGTCGCCATGCGCTCGACAAGCATGGCTCGTTTGCTGGAACCATCGAGCAGCGGAAGAGCGACTTGATGGAGGCTCTTACCAACCCCGACATAAAAGCCATACTGTGTACGCGCGGCGGATATGGTTCGGTACAGGAATTGTGTGAAATGGACTTGAAAGTGTTCTCGCAGAATCCGAAGTGGCTCATAGGTTATAGCGATATCACTGCCATGCACGGGGCCGTCACGTCGCAAGGTGTGATGAGCCTTCATGCTCCCATGTGTGAACATTTGGCAAAATTTGAAGGAGCCGATTCTTGCAGCCTTGCCTTGCGCGGCATCCTTTCGGGCGGAATGCCTCATTACGAAGTGGCTGCCGACAGGCGCAACCGTCAAGGCCGTGCATCGGGATTGTTGCTCGGTGGCAACCTTGCGTTGCTTAACAGTTTTACGGCATCGCGCATCGATATGCTGTCGCATTATTCCGACCGCGACATCATCCTGTTTGTCGAAGATGTGGGAGAGTCGCTCGAAAGGCTTAACAGGTTGTTTTACACGCTAAAGGTCAATGGGACATTTGACCGTATAAAAGGGTTGATAGTCGGCTCGTTCTCAGATGTCAAATACACGTCCGACTTTGCTCATGTGTATGACATGGTGGAGAGCATCGTAAGAGATTATGACTTCCCGGTGGCATATGGCTTCCCGGTGGGACATACCGACGATAATTATCCTATGCCGGAGGGTGCGTGGGTGACGCTTACGGTCGATGCCGAAGGTGTGGAATTGTCTTTTTAGAAGACCGTTTTTCCCTTTAGGCACTGTTTGGGCGGATGAGTATTAATGACTGTGTATTCGTAGATTATAAAAAACATATACCAAACTTTTACAAAATGAAAACACTACGTATAACATGTGTGATTGTGGCACTGTCGGTTGCCACAGCGGTCTCGGCGCAGTCATGGTATGGCGAAGAGGCTGCACTGCAAGCCGAAAGGCTGCTTTCGGAGATGACGGTTGACGAGAAACTGGATTTCATCTCGGGTGATTGGATGTATTCATGCCCTGTCTCTCGGCTTGGCATTGATTCGATCAAGATGTCGGACGGACCTCAAGGGCTTGGCACGCACGGGCCATCGACCGCATATCCATCCACGGTGTTGCTTACGGCAACTTGGAACCGCGCCCTTGCCTACCGTTATGGAGAATCGTTGGCGAGCGACTGTCATGCCCGTGGAGTGAACATGCTGCTGGGACCTGCTGTCAATATTTATCGTGCACCCATGTGTGGCCGTAATTTTGAATATATGGGAGAAGATCCTTACCTCGCCGGGCAAACTGCCGTCGAGTATATCAAGGGGGTGCAAGACAATGGAGTGATTGCCACCGTCAAGCATTTCGCACTTAATAATTCAGACTATGACCGCACCCGCATAAGCAGCGACGTGGGGTTGCGCGCATTGCATGAGATTTATCTGCCGGCATTCAAGGCTGCCGTGGAAGATGCCGGTGTGGCAGCCGTCATGACAAGCTACAATTTGTATAACGGAATTTACACGTCGGAGCATCCTTATCTCACGGGCGAGGTGCTGCGTGACCGATGGGGGTTCAAAGGACTATTAGTCTCTGACTGGGATGCAGTGCGCCACACTATTCCTGCCGTGAAAAACGGCCTTGATTTGGAAATGCCGTCGGGAAAATATTTCAATCCCGATGATTTGAAATATTACTTGCAGACGGGCGACATCGACATGGATATGATTGACAATAAAATACGGCACATACTCACTGTGCAGTCTGCATTCGGGCTGATAGAGAACAAAGGCGCCGATACGAGTATTCCGCTCGACAATCCGCAGTCGGTGGCCACGGCACTCGACGTTGCTCGTGAAGGTATCGTATTGTTAAAGAACGACAAGGGCATTTTGCCATTGGATAATGGGAAGTATCGCCACATATGCGTGATTGGCAGCAATGCGCTCGAATATGTGAAAGGCGGGGGCAGTGGAAATGTCAACCCGTTCCATTACGTGTCGATTCTCGACGGCTTGACGCAGGTGGGTAAAGAAAAAGGCGTTGAGGTAGAGTATGCAGAATTTGAAGAGGTGTTGCCGCGCATAGTGTTTACCGACGAGTCGCTGTCGCAGGAAGGGCTTAAATCTCAATATTATAAGAATACAAGATTGGAAGGCAAGGCCTTTGCAAGCCGCATTGCCGACAGGCTTGAATATTCATGGCCGGGAAACGGAGAGTTTGACGGCCTGCCTTTGAATGATTTTTCGGCAAGATACGAGGGCGTGCTGTGTGCCGACGTTGACGGCGTTTATGAGTTTGAACTTGGCGGCGACGACGGGTATCGCCTGTATATCGACGGCAATTGCGTGATTGAGAACTGGACTGATGGTGCATACAGGTCTCATAAGTATGAAACGTCTCTCAAGGCGGGCGAGAAACACTCGTTGAAAATCGAGTATTACCAAGGTGCGGGAAGCGGAGAATTGAGGTTCAGATGGAGCAATGCCGGGCAGGACTTGCAGTTCACCGATTTGTCGCAGTCGGTATCGAGATGCGACATGATTGTGGCATGTATAGGATTTAACCAAAAGACAGAGTGTGAAGGTTCTGACCGCACTTTCGCTTTGCCCGATAAAGATTTATATATGTTACAGGCCGCAATCGAAAGCGGCAAGCCGGTGGTAGCCGTGTTGAATTCGGGCGGCAGTGTCGATATGAGGCAATGGTTGGCCGGAGTGAAAGGACTGCTGTGGGCCGGGTATGCAGGCCAAGAAGGCGGTACGGCCGTGGCCGAGATATTGTTCGGCGAGGTAAATCCGTCGGGGCATCTGCCAATGACATTTGAGAAGCAGCTCGAAGACAATCCCACTTATGAAACATATCAAGATCCCGATGGCGACAAGCATGTACATTACACCGAGGGAATATACGTCGGATACAGGGGATATGACAAGCTTAACAGGCCTGTGCAGTTCCCGTTTGGCTACGGCTTGTCTTATACCGAGTTTACTCTGAGCGACATGGAAGTGTCTGCGCCCAAAACCGACGGAACTGTCGATGTGACAGTGACTGTGAAAAACACAGGGAAACGCGATGGCAAGGGCGTGGTTCAAGTGTATGTGCGCAAGCGCAAAGAAGGAGTGGCCGACCGTCCCGTAAGGGAATTGAGGCAGTATGCAAAGGTGGATTTGAAAGTGGGCGAAAGTGCAAGGTTGAATATGACGTTGCCAAAAGAATCGTTCATGTATTTCAACGAAGCTGCCGACGACTTCGTGGTCGATGCAGGAGAATATGATGTGACTGCCGGATTCCATTCGCGCGACGTTAAGATTTCCCGTACTGTGTCATATTCCGACTGATTGGCGGCATGGAATGTGCCACGCCGTGCGAGATTCTTTGGTTATATGGCACGAATGTCATGTTTATTAACATTGTATGAAGTTATTTCACGCTTGTAGAGCAATCGCTTAACAAATGTAAGTAAAATACTAATGTTTTTCTTTTGTTTTGTTTGATGCTTGCACTATATTTGCGCAAAATTTCAGACTTATAATCTTAAACATTGAAACACTATGTATTGGACTTTGGAACTTGCAACGAAGCTTGAAGATGCACCATGGCCGGCAACCAAGGAAGAACTCATCGACTATGCTATGCGCTCGGGTGCGCCACTCGAAGTAATCGAGAACCTTCAAGAAATGGAAGATGAAGGTGAGACATATGAAAGCATAGAAGATATTTGGCCCGATTATCCCAGCAAGGATGACTTCTTCTTCGACGAGGAAGAATATTGATAGCTCTTAATAGGCTAAATAATTGAATATCAGTGCGGCAGGCAATGAAAATTTGTTTGTCGCACTGATGTTTTTAGGTCTCTGTTGATGTGGTTTGTTTCGGGATAGTTTTTATATCGTTTCATTTTGTTTGGGGAATGGTAGGTTATCGTTATTTTTGCATAAAATGGGCTGCATCTCGGCATTACGCCACAAACAAGCTCGTGCGTACTGCTCTTGATTTTCGCTATCTTTGCATAATAATGCATGGAGCTTCATAACTATAATACTGGAGTCAAATGAAAAAATTATATACATACCCGGCAAAACCGTTTGTTGGCAGTGGCGTAGTTTTATATTCTACAAGAGTACCTTAATATAACGACTAATGAAACAATATGAAGCAGTCATAGAGACCTTGGATAAATTAGGTGGGGTTGCCACATTGGGCGAACTCAACAGGGAAGTCTTTAAAATAAAAGATTGCGAATGGAAGACAAAAACTCCATTTGCAAGTATTCGCCGTATCGTCCAGCAAACCAAAGGCATTTATAAAATAAGGCCCGGATTATATGGCCTTGAAAAATATAGAAAACAAATAGAAGATAAAGGTATTGTTTTAGAAACGGAGAAAAATAAGGACTCTTATGATGTGAGAATGTTCAATCATACTTATTATCAAGGTATTTTATTGATAATAGGGGAATACCACAATATGAAGACTTTCGTTCCTAAGCAAGATAAAAATAAGAAATTTTATAATGGACAAAAATTACAAGAACTTTCCTCTCTGGTAGAGCAACCTCCATATTCCTATCCCCAAATAGTAAAACGAAGTGCCACCATTGACACGATATGGTTTAACGAGCGTAATATGCCTCATTCTTTTTTCGAGGTAGAACATTCCACAGATATTCAGAATTCTTTGTTAAAATTCAATGACTTGCAAGACTTTTATGTTAGGATGGCTATCGTTGCCGATGTAAAGCGAAAGCCTGAATTTGATGCAAAGATGAGCTTTCACGCATTTGATGAATTGCGCATAAACAGGCGTGTGTCGTTTTTAAGCTATGAAGCACTGATTAAGCAGTATGAAATGGAATTGGAAAAGCAGTCGTTAGATTTTATTCTTTAGAGTACTGCTTGGACTAAGTTGCTCGGCAGTGAATGCTTACGGCAACTACTTCCGCAATGACAATGGGGCATAGAACACAACTTGACAGGTATTTGCAGGCTCTGCCAGATAGCGAGGTAGAATTCTTGGAATTGATGCCGGGATGATGTGGAGAGGCATAAAAAACAAACGGGCATGTGCGTTCTGCGCTTGATTTGCACTATCTTTGCATAAAATAGGCTGCATCTCGGCATAACCTTGCAAGCGTACTTGCAGGTTCTGCGCTCGATTTGCACTATCTTTGCAGCAAATTGACAGTAATAATATATGGCAGGTTCTAATTTTATCGACTATGTTAAGATATTCTGCCGCTCGGGAAAGGGCGGTGCCGGTTCGTTGCATTTCCATCGCGCCAAGTATTTGCCCAAGGGTGGCCCCGACGGTGGCGACGGCGGACGTGGCGGGCATGTGATATTGCGCGGAAACCGCAACTTGTGGACATTGCTTCACTTGAAGTACCGTAGGCACGTGTTTGCTACCAACGGGCAGGCCGGTGGGGCAAATCGCAGCACGGGGCGTGACGGCGAAGACCAGACGATAGAAGTGCCGTGTGGAACGGCCGTGTATGATGCCGAAACGGGAGAGTTCCTGTGTGACGTTACCGGTGATGGCGAAGAAGTGAAGCTGCTCAAGGGGGGGCGTGGCGGCCTTGGCAACTGGCAGTTTAAGAGCGCCACCAATCGTACTCCGCGTTATGCGCAACCCGGCGAACCCGGAATAGAGAAGGCGATAATATTGGAACTTAAGTTGCTTGCCGACGTGGGACTTGTAGGTTTTCCCAATGCAGGAAAGTCAACCTTGCTGTCGGCCGTTTCGGCTGCGAAACCGAAGATTGCCAATTATCCGTTCACCACGCTCGAACCCAACCTCGGCATCGTGAGCTACCGCGACCGCCGGTCGTTTGTGATGGCCGACATTCCGGGCATTATCGAGGGAGCAAGCGAGGGGCGCGGACTTGGGTTGCGGTTCTTGAGGCATATAGAGCGTAATGCGGTGCTGTTGTTTATGATACCTGCCGACAGCGACGACATTGTTCATGAATACGATGTGCTGTGTAACGAGCTTGCCACGTTTAATCCCGACCTTGCCGACAAGCCGAGGGTGCTGGCCATCACAAAGTGTGACTTGCTTGACGACGAACTGATGGACGAGATTCGCCAGAACCATTTGCCGGCGGGCGTAGATGCCGTGTTTATTTCTGCCGTGGCCGGACTGGGGCTGCTTGAGCTTAAAGACATGCTGTGGCGCGAAATAAACGACGAGAAGAATCGGATACCCACCAAAATCACGCATCGCGACCTTGACGAGCGTCACCGTGTGAAGGAAGAAGATGAGTTCATCTTCAGCGAAGCACCTGCTGAAGAGGAAGAAGACTATGCCGACGCTCCCGACATGGGCGGACGGATGCAGGATGAGGACAGGTGGGATGACGAGTATTGGCCGGACGAGGATGGCAAACGTTGAACCCGGACCGTTGAGCCGCCGATTTGCCGACGTGCTTGATTTTACCACCGTGCGAGGCTGTTTTGCGGATGGAGACCCGTATAGCGGATTTTCAATTTGTGACTATACGGGCGACAAGCCGTGTCATTACAATAAGTGTATCGACGAGCTTGCCGCTACGCTTGGCGTAGGCCGTTGCCGGATTGTAAAGCCTCGGCAAGTGCACGGAAGCAGGGTATCGGTGCTAGACCCCGGTTTCTTCTCGCTCGATGCCGATGCGCAGGCGGCGCGGCTTGAAGGCCTCGATGGCGTGGTAACGTCGTGCAGGCGCATTGCAATCGGTGTCAATACTGCCGATTGTGTGCCGGTGCTGCTGTATGCGGCTGCCGGGACGGGCATGGTGGCTGCCGTGCATGCCGGATGGCGCGGGACGCTTGCGAGGATAGCGGCCAATGCTGTCAGAATCATGCAACAGCATGGCGGCAGGGAGATAGTGGCTTATATAGGGGTGTCGATATGCCGAGACTGTTTTGAAGTCGGCAACGAGGTTGCCGAAGCTTTCCTTGATGCGGGTTTTGGCGATGCCGTAATGCTTGGAAATGAGGATGCCGGGAAGCCTCACGTCGATTTGCAAGAGGCCAACCGCCGTCAATTGGTCGCTTGCGGTGTCGCACCCGGTGATATATATGTCGATGGACGTTGTTCCCGGCACGACCCGAGTGGCGATTTTTTCTCGGCGCGGCGCATGGGAATAAATTCGGGACGCACATTTACCGGCATAATGTTACGCTGAAGTCTTGAATAAATGTTAAAACAGATGCGTATTTTTTGCGCTTATAATAATAATATATAACTTTGCACTCGTAATTTTCAAAAAGGTCATGTGACAGCCTGTTACAGGCTGTGGACAGCAAGAGGATTCGAGCACCTCGTCGTACCACAAGTGGAGAGAGGAAATGAGCAGCAATTTGGCTTCGATGTCGGTTGCTGCTTGTTTTTTGTCACTTGCAGAATCCGGTCATGTTTCCAGAAGCAAAATATGGGGTCTATCCGAAAAAAACGGTTGCAGTCTGCAGGAGCAAAATATGATGGATATGGAAATTTGGCTATTTTAGGCAACTGTTACCAAAGTTAAAAAGTGAGATTGCGGCTGCGAAGCTGCCGCACTTAAGCTGCCACAATAGTTCGGCATCTTCGAAGCCGTTTTTCACGGGGAACAAATACTGCCGGTGGTGTGAGCGACAGCTAACACCACCGGCGGTTAAGCATAGTATTGCCTCTCCGAGGCGCCCGGCAGGCACAAACACGCCACTCTGCGATTATAAATCATAAGCAAAGTTTGTTGTACTTGCTGTGTTGATGCACCACGTATTTTTGCGGAAGGCAATAAATGAAATAAAAAAGTATTACACCGTGAGAATTTCCTTTTCTTTCAATGCAAACACTTCGTCGATTTTCTTCATGTAACGGTCGTGCGACTTTTGCAACTTGTCTTCGGCATCTTTCTCCACATCTTCCGACATGCCTTCCTTCACTGCTTTCTTCAAGCCGTCGATGGCTTCACGGCGGGCATTGCGTACCGATATCTTGGCTTGCTCGGCCTCGTTCTTCGACTGCTTTACGAGAGCCTTGCGGCGTTCCTCGGTCAACGGCGGTATGGAGATGCGTATGATTTCGCCGTTGTTTTCGGGCATGATTCCCAGGTCAGAGTCGATAATGGCTTTTTCGATAACGCGGAACATAGACTTTTCCCACGGGGTGATGGTAATGGTTCGGGCATCGGGCACGGCCACATTGGCAACGTTGCTTATGGGCGCCTGGCTGCCATAGTAGTCAACGCGTATGCCATCGAGGATTTTCGGGTTTGCCTTGCCTGCGCGTATCCGGGCAAGAGTTTCTTCGAGATATGCGACGGCAAGTTCCATCTTTTCTTCGGCCGGTTTTAGATAATGATTAACGTCGTTCATAATGATTTTCGATATATGGTAGTTGTTTAAATCCAATAAGATATCCGTGACTTTGGTCAATATACAAGCGTGCCTATGGGTTGTCCGTCGAGGACACGGGCAAGGTTGCCCACGGTATCCATGTCAAAGACGATGATTGGCAACTTGTTTTCCTTGCATAGCGTGGTTGCCGTGAGGTCCATCACCTTCAGCCCGCGAGTGTATATCTCGTCATAACTGATTTCGGTGAACTTGGTGGCTGTGGGGTCTTTCTCAGGGTCGGCGGTATATATTCCGTCCACTCTTGTACCCTTGAGCATCACGTCGGCCTCCACTTCTATGCCTCGTAGTGCCGAGCCGGTATCGGTCGTGAAGAACGGGTTGCCGGTGCCGCCTGCGATTATCGCCACCTTTCCTGCGCGCATGGCATCGATGGCTTTCCATTTGCTGTAATGCTCGCCTATGGGAAACATGTTGATGGCCGTGAACACCTGCGCCGGTTGGCCTATGCTTTCGAGTGCCGAGCTGAGTGCAAGCGAGTTGATGACTGTTGCAAGCATTCCCATTTGGTCGCCCTTTACGCGGTCAACCCCCTTGGCTGCTCCGGCAAGCCCGCGGAATATGTTGCCGCCGCCAATTACTATGGCTATCTCCACGCCGCTCTCGGCAGCCTCTTTGATTTGTCGGGCATAATCGCCGACGCGGTTTGCGTCTATGCCATATCCCTGCTCGCCCATTAGCGACTCGCCGCTAAGCTTCAGCAGTATTCTTTTATACTTGGTCCTCATAATCGTGAATGTGTATGAATGTTTCACAAATTTAGTACATTAGCCTAAGAGTGCAAAATTTGCGGCAACCTAATTATGAATTTGAGTGCCGGGGGTGACGTGAGTCGGTTAAATCCAAGTAAGGGTGTGCCGAAATAACAAGTATGTCAAACTTTGCTGGTGGTCTATGACCGTAGAGCGGCAGTAGGTATTGCCTCGGCAAGCAATTTCGTGCGTGAGAATTTATTGCGGCAACGAAAGGGGCTGCGGAGCTGCCCGATTATGCTTACCCGATATGCAAGCTGCGCTACGCTTGCATGCGGTTAAGCCGAGTGCAGCCTCTCCGAGGCTGTTTACATGCCAATGAAAAAAACGGCGACCCGGAATCGGTTAAGACCCCGGGTCGCATATTTCATAAGATACAACTTTTTTACTTTACGATTTCCTTGTGGGCAGTGCCGTCCGACATCTTGACGATGTTAACGCCACGCTCGGGCTCGGCAAGCAAGCGACCGTCGAGCGAGTAACGGGCAACTTCCACAGGCTCTTCAACCGACTCTTCGATATCGTTTACTGAGCTGCTTTCAACGGCAACCTTAGCCTTGTTGGCGTTCACGATTTCACCGTCGGCATTGAGCAACACTGCAACTACGCGCAGCTTGTTCACATCTTGCACGAGCGAAACGCTATAATAACGGCTTGTAGCTTCACTCAATGTAAATGTATAGTTGTGGGTATATTCTTCGTTTGAATTAATCTCAGAAGGCAGACTTTCTGCTACGCCGGTAATCTCGGGTGCGATAATCACAACGTCGTTAAATTCCAATCCACTAACTGAGCTGCCGCCATTGGTGAATACTTCAAAGTCTTCGCCGGGATAGTATGCTCCAGCTCCGCTGAAATAATTAGATTGCGCCCAATATGATCCAGTACCTGTAAGCCCGTCGGCCAACAAAGCATATCCAATGGTATATTCGCCTGATGTTGATACCACGAATGTCGTATGGCTTGTCACTTCCACCGTTTCACCATCTTCCGACAATGCGGCTTCAACCTCTATGGCAGCCGGCGTAGGTACGCTGCAACGATCGAGCCAATCCTGCTCTATGCCCATCTCGTAACCACTGGCAGAGCCATGATATGGGTCAATCTGGCCGCTCACACGGTCTAATACTCCAGCCGGGTATCCGCTAACTGAAGTCGGGAACACTACATTGCTTGCCTCCATTATGTCACTACCGTGATATGCAAGGCCTATGAAATCATCGGGATACATCTCTGCCATGCGATTCATTGCGACAAATCCACGAGGACAATAACCGCACCAAGTGCCGGTGTATTCTTCAAGTACAGCCCTGTGTTTTATCTCAACGTCAGACACGACTACCGAAGTTGTTGCCGATGCATCGGCATTAGTATTTTCTTTTCCGTTTACTTTGGTTACAGTTACGGTCAATTCATATTCGCCGGTTTCATTTATGGATGGAAGGTCTAAAGAGAATGCATCTGAGTCGCTCCAAATGCTTGAAATCTGCAATGATGCAGAACCGGAACCTGCTTGGCCTGCTACACTGTATGTATATTCCACCGAAGACACTTCCTCGTCGGTATAATTGGTCACGGTTACATTGCAAGTAGAAGTTTCACCCGGCTTCGTTATTATGTAATCATCAAGTTCAACCGAAGCTCCTATAGGGGTCACGTCAGATAGTATAACCTCCATCGACAATGCTTCCATTTTTATATTGTCAGAAGAAAGGTCTGCCCATTCGCCGGTCTCGCTACACCAACTTGGCATGTACCCAAAGCAGCAACCAGCATCCGGAATGCTGTTGCCAACGCCGATGGGGAAGTCGTTATTACCATTGGCTGTCAAAGTAAATGAATATCCAACGTACAGGCCCTCACTTGGCACATCCACAGGATTCTCGAAGCGGATTTCATTCCAACCAGCCGCAGGGGTAAATTCAACCCGCTCGCCTGTGACCACAATCTCGTTGTTCTGTGCCGAAAGTTCGGTAGAAATCCAACCACTTGCGTCTGTAATATTGTTGCGTTGAATGAAGTTCACACGTAATCCAACTACCTTGGCACCTGTAAGTGTCTTGCCATCGACAAAAACAGCTAAATTGTAATCTTCAACAGCTTCACCTGTGCGGTAGTAGTTGGTTGTCCCTTCGGGTGCATAC
>CALUNI010000053.1 GCA_944321905.1 uncultured Muribaculaceae bacterium
CGCATATGCGCGTTCCAAGAAATAGTTGATTTCTGCTTCGCGAGAACCAGCGGGATACTGGTAGTTAGGCCAGATAGTGCTACCAAGCCACTTGCTGCCACCGGGAACATAGTCGGCATGGTAAGTCAACCAAGAACCCTCATACAGGCCGAGGCGAGACTTGAGCAGGCAAGCTACGTCGTTAGAAAGACGAGTCTTTTCGGCAACACCTTGCATGCTTGCGTCGGTATCCTTGAAGTAGCCCGAAGCGATGTCGAGATCCGACATGATGAAACGGGCAACCTCGTTGCGAGGATAACGCTTGCTGGCTGCGATAAGGGTAGCCTCATCGTCGGGAAGCATCTCGGTGATGATAGGAAGGTCACCGAAGTTCTTGTAAAGGTCGAAGTAAGCCACGGCACGCATGAGATATACTTCGCCTATATAGTGCTTAATGGTGCTTTCTTCACCCGATATCGCGCCTGCCTCATACTTAGGCATCACATAGTTGAAGAAGTAGTTGCAGCGGCGAATCTTGCTGAACGAGTAGTTGCCGTCGCCGGTGCTTGTGTACCAGGTACCGTCGTATTGGTCGCCGTTTTCAGAACCAATCATATTGTCGGTACCCGAATCCCAACCGAATATACCCCACGAGTACATGCCGCCGTGAGACGGGAGAAAATCTTCATACATGTCGTCAACATAGGCACCCAGCTCGGTATCGCTGTTAAAGTATTCCTCGGGTGGAATGCCCGTTGGCGGCGTTATGTCCAAATAATCGTTACAAGCGGACATCATTGCGGCTACGGTAAGGCAGCCAAGCCATTTGGCATATCTATATCTTTTCATATATCTATATATCTTGATGTGTTGTGCTTAAATTGTTAAGTTGATACCAAACGAAATAGTCTTAGACAATGGGTAAGCTTCACCGATGTTTGCGTTCTTACCGCTGCCGTTACCGCCGTCAACAGTTTCCGGGTCAAACATTTCGGCCATCTTGGTACCTACCCACAGGTTTTCACCCGAGAGATAGAGGCGCAAGCGCTCGATGCCGGCCTTCTTGGTGAGGTTCTGCGGAAGAGTGTAACCAAATTGAATGTTCTTCAAGCGGATGTATGCTGCATTCTGCAAGTAGCGGGTCTGGGTGTATTGGTTCTTGTTCAAGTGGAAGTCGCCACGGCTGCCGTTGAAGTAAGGACGCGGATAATAAGCGTCGGTGTTGTCTTCGCTCCAGTAGTCGAGGTGTTGAGTGAAGCAGGTTGACTTACGAGCGTCGCCGGTAGCACCCCAGAACAACCAAGAGTCTTGCCAGATGTCGCGTTTGAGAATACCTTGGAAGAATGCGCTCACGTCAAATCCTTTCCAGTCGGCACCAAGAGTGATACCAAACGAGTAGCGAGGACGGTTGTTACCGATCTTCTTCAAGTCACCATGGTCTTCGAGAGTGTTTTCACCGCTGTTGATGATACCGTCGCCGTCAAGGTCGGCATACATTACGTCACCGGCCGACCACTTGTCGCCAAGCTGCGACTGACCCATGCGCGGAGTCTCGGGAGCCACGCCGTGGTAAGCCTCATAGTTGCGATCGAGCATGTCGAGGTAAGCATCCATCTCTTCTTGCGAGTTGGCGATGCCCACGGTTTCGTAACCGTAGATGTTGCCAAGGTATTCGCCTTCGATATAGTTGCCAAGGTCGTGAGTCGGGTTGTTGCTATACTTTGTAACCTTTGCACGAGAGTCAGACAATGTAGCGGTAATGTTGTAACCGAAGCCGTTTGCAAGGCGGTCGTTCCAAGAAATCTGCAATTCAAAACCTGAAGTCAACAAGTCGGTGTTGTTGATTTGCGGGTTGTTTGCGCCAAGCACTGCGGGGAGTTCGGGACCGTTGGCCACCATACCCGTAGTCTTGCGTTGATAGTAGTCAAACGAACCTGTCAAGCGGTTGCTGAGCAAACCCCAGTCGAGACCGACGTTCCAGTTCTTGATGCGTTCCCAAGTAAGCAAGGTAGATACCATGTTGTGCGTACCGCTGCTGTTAGGATAGATGGCAGTGTTGGGCTTTGCACCGTTTTGAATCCAGTTGCCTGCTGCGGTAGAAAGCACCATCTGCTCGTATTGAGAATACCAGTTGTTGGTGTTCTGGTTACCGAGCTGGCCATAAGAACCGCGCACCTTCAACGTGTTGACGATATTGCGATATGGTTCCCAGAATTCTTCGTTGGCAATGTTGTAACCTGCCGAGAATGACGGGAAGAGACCCCAACGAGAATCTTTCTTGAAGCGAGAAGTACCGTCGTAACGAAGGTTGGCCTCAAAGAGGTAGATTCCGTTATAGTCGTAGTTCAAACGACCGAAGAAACCGGCAGTGGTCCAACGGTTGTAGTTACCGCCGATGTTAGGCTTCAACTCTTCGCCGGTGTAAGAAGTATCGGTGGTGAGGTCGCCCCAAGGATAGTCGTAGTTAATCAAGCCGTAAGCAGTGTAGCTGTCGTTTTCACGACGGTAACCCTCGGTCTGGAAACCGAACATGATTTTACCGTTGTGCTTGCCGAAGCTGCGGGCATACTCGGTATAGGCGTTGATGTTCATGTAATTTGAACGCTCATGCGACTTGCTCACGTAAGAGTCCTTGTCGTAACCGATGGTAGCCTCGCCAAGTGCGTTGTAAGAAACCATTGGCAGGCCTTCTTCGCGAGAGCTGTAGTTTACTATACGGTAGTTGGCTTCCAAGTGAGTAACCCAACCCTTGATAGGTTCAAGTACCAATGCGCCCTGGAAGTTGATATCGTCGTTATTGTTATAGTTGTAACCGCCTTCGGCAATACGCTTCAACTCTGGGCCGACGCCATACATCATGTTACCGTTGTTATCGATAAGCGGGTGGGTAGGCCAGAAGTTCATTGACAGGTTGTCATACAACGCGCCACCGAGACCGCGGGGACGATCCATGTCCTTGCGCACGAAACGAGTGCTCAAGTCCAAGCGAGCCCAAGAAGACAATTCTGCGCTCATCTTGGCTGTCAAGGTGTAACGCTTCATGGTATCTTCGGAGATTTCGCTAAGACCCGATTGCTTCAAGTAGCCGGCCGATGCGTAGTAGCTTACCTTCTCTGTACCGCCCGAAACATTCAAGTTGTGCTCTTGCGAGAAAGCCCAGTCTTTGTAAACCACGTCATACCAGTCGGTATTCGAGGCATACATGTTCCAGTCGCCGCGCCAGTCGATACCGTTGGCATCGACAAGCATCTGTGCGCTCGTGTCGCCGTTGATGTAGGCTTCGGCACGCTCGCGTACTCCGTCGGGGAAGTACTGGCCGTTACCGGCGTTGATATTAGCCTCGTTATAGTAGTCGATGAATTGCAAAGAGTTTACCATGTCGGGGATACGGGTCGGCTTGCCCCAACGGAAGTTGTTGGAGTAGCTTACCTTTGCCTTACCCTGAGAACCGCTCTTGGTGGTAATCAAGATAACGCCGAACGGTGCGCGAGAACCGTAGATAGAAGATGCTGCGGCATCCTTCAGCACCGATATGCTCTCGATATCCTGCGGGTTGATGGTGTTGATATCACCTTCCATACCGTCGATAAGGATAAGAGGGCTGCTTGACGAAGAACCGATAGTACCCGTACCGCGCACTTGGATGCTCGCGTTCTGGTCGAGCGCACCCGAGTTGTTGGTAATCAACATACCCGGAACGGCACCTTGCAATGCTTGAACGGCATTTGCAACAGGACGGTCTTCGAGAACCTTGGTATCGACAGTGGCAACAGAACCGGTCAAGTTAACCTTCTTCTGAGTACCGAAACCAACGACAACCACGTCGTCGAGCACTTGTGCGTTCTCTTTCAATGTGATGTTGAGAGTTGACTGCCCGTTGACCTTCACGTCTTGAGGCTCGTATCCGATGTAGCTCACCGACACGGTGGCATTGGCGCCTACATTCAAGACAAACTTACCGTCGATGTCGGTTGCGACACCGTTAGAAGTTCCTTTCTCGATAATGCTTGCACCAATAATAGGCTCACCATTCTCGTCGAGAACCGTACCGGTGACCCTGTGTGTGTTTGACTGGCTCACCTGGCTTGCGACCGGAGCTGCATAAGTCTGAGCCGGAGACAAGCCAAACAGACCGGTGAACGCCAAAGCTGCCGCACACATGAAAAGTGTGGAATGCCTGCCGTTGCGCCGACCGGTTAAGTTAGTAATGTTGTTTCTTTTTTTCTCCATAAATATATTGGTTTATTGACTATGTTGTTTTTAAGCCTATGCCAACTACCACATGGTACACGACCACACGGCACAATCTCACAAAAATAAAACCTAAAAATCTTTATTACCTTAATAACCTAAAAAAGAGACCGCGAAACAACTTGTGTCATCAATAAAAACAAAACTCAAAAGCGAAATAATCTGTGGAAAGAGTCTCCTTACAACTGGAGACTTCCACCTTATAAAATAACTTCACATGGTTCAAGAATTCGGGGGATAAAATTACCCCATTGTCACGGAATCCATGTCAAATATTGGTTCATTTAGGTCTGAAATGATGTCACAACACAAAATTACATCATTTTTCTGAAACATTTACAGACATTACTCATAAAAATTCTCTTTGTCGGAGTCGATTTTTATGACGCTCGCGCTATCGGCTCCGTGATATACGGCGGGAACCGCTTCCCGGCTGTCGATGGCCTCGTAGAAGTCGTGGTGGTCTAATTCGACCTTGCGCACCATAAATTCCGGCACGTTATACGACTTGAACAGCTTGACATTGTTCTCGGGATCCTCCTGCGGAAGGATGAAAGCCTTGTGCGCGTTTCCTTCATTGTCGAAATAAGTAAAATACAAGCGGGTGTAGGACCCGTCGTCGCGCCGCGAGGTGAACATAATCCAACGACCGTTTGACGACCAACTGTGGAAGCTGTCAACATCGGGACTGTTGGCCTCGCGCAGAGGATAGGTCTTGTGAGCTGCCAAATCCATTACATACAGGTCGCTGCTCTTATGCCACACGTGGAACTGCCCGTAGTCGCCGAGGGCAAACAGCAGGTACTTCCCATCGGGAGATACGCGCGGGAATGTCGCGCTCTTGCCATAGTCAGAGGCCATAAATACAGTGTCGGTCGCGCCGAACGTGCGTGAAGCAATGTCGAACGGCTTCTTGAATATATTGTAGCGTATCGAATCGTACCGCTCGCGCAAGTCCCAATTTTCAAGTCCTTTCTTTGCAACAAAGTGAGCCGAAACGAAATAGAGCCACTTGCCGTCGGGACTCCACGCCGGGAACGACTCAAACTCGTTCTTGGCATTGGCAATGTTGCTGACTTCGTTCTTGTCGATGTCGTAAAGTATCAAATCAGATTCCGAGTCCTGCACTTCGATTTTCTCGTGATTGCGGGTGTGGAAATTCTGCCCCGTGAGATTGGTAGAATATGCTATCAGCCTCTCGGTAGGATGCCACGAAGGGTACACGCCGGCCGACAAGGTGTGAGGCGTTTTCAAGTCAACCTTCCTAATCTCGCCATCAATGACTATGACTGTACCGCCCTTCAACTGGCGCAGGTGCATCTGCATGTTGCCGTCGCGGTTATAATTCTGATAGTTATGGCAATTGACGCACTGGCCATTCTCGCCGTCGGAAATCGCATAATTGTTATATATCACATCGGTCTCGAAGTTGGTGATGTTGCGTTGGTTTATGGTCATCACCTCATAGCCCACATACGACGGCTCAATCAGCCTGTAAGAAATGTAAGGGTCTATGGCATCGGGTGCGATGTAATTCTTGATTGTCTTGTATTTAACCCACTTGCCATCTTCCACACCTTTTATATATATGTCGATCGACAAAGTGTCGCCCTTGTTCTCGGCAAGCAAGTCGTGCCACTCATCGACAGGGAACTGCGCATTACGCCCCTCGACGATTATACCCTCGCCCTTCGTGGAATAGGCATGTGCGACATAATCGCTCCCCTCTGTCTGAATCCTAAAATTGAGAGGAGCTATATTATAAGGTATGGTCACATCGGAATAATCGGGACTTATGGGCACACTGTCGGCCACGCTTGCGGCATTCTCTGGCAGCGAAGGGCTGCATGAGCCAAGCCACAGCAGTGGCACTACAAACAAACATCTGATTAAATTATTCACGGGTTATTAATTTTGACAGTACAAATTTAGTCCGCCTCACATTCCCACAAGGCGAAAAATGTTTCATTAAAGTCGATAAAACCGCTTTCGCCGACGCACAGCCTGTTTTTAACGCCACACAAACCAACCCTTGATGCTACACTGCGGCGCAATCCAAGAAAAAAACCACCCTCGCCCAAACAAGGAACGAGGGTGGCCCGTAGAAACATATGAAAAACATTAGTTAGAACAAATCATACGTCCGTATGGTATCTTTCCATACGTGGTCCTTCGGGAACGGCTGCCCGCCCCACGCCTTAACGCTCGTCCAAGGCAGCTCGGCATCGGTCCAGAACGGATGCGACGCAGGCAGCCCGAGCGGCAAGAATGCCAACGAAGCCATATACAAGCTTCCATTGTTGGTGTACCAGTCGGCCACGTTAGGCTGACGGCCCGTAAAGCCTATCGTAAGGAAACCACCTTCGTTAAAATTGTCGCCGGTGGCAAACATGCGCTTCATCACAGCAGTCAACGCGCCACGCACCTGGCCGTTGGTCAAGCCTGCCGGCAGCTTCTCATACCAAGCCATCAATGCAAGCGGCTGCATGGTGGCAAGACGGTAAGGAATGGAACGCCCGAACACCGGGAAAGTACCCTCGGGAGAAATGAAACGCTCAAGAATGATGCTGTAACGTTGGGCGCGGGTCAAGGCGCGGGCATAATACTTCTTATAGTCGATGCGGGTATAGTCCTTCGAGTCGATCATGGCTTGAAGGGTTTCAAGATACATGGGGTGGAAAACATAACTGCTGTAGTAGTCAAACACGAAACTCGGCCCGTCGGCATACCAGCCGTCGCCGGTGTACCACTCTTCTACTTTACGTATTGCCGAGTTCACGCGGTATTGGTCATATTCGGCTCCGGCCTTGGCAAGGAAGCTCTCGATGGTAGATGAGAAAAGCAGCCAGTTGGTATAAGGCGGGTCGATGCGGCGCAACTGCGTGAATTCCTCTATATAACGCGCCTTGGTAGTCTCGTCAAGAGGCATCCACAGCTGGTCGTAGGCACGCAAGAAGCTTTCGGCCACATAGGCAGCATCCACAAGAGCCTGCCCGTGTCCGCGCCAAGCAAGGTAATCGGGGCTTGCCGGGTCAACGGCATTCACATAGCTCTTCAACGCCCACTTCCTCAACTGCTTGCGCTGCCTGCCTTCGGCGGTCTCATCATCGGGCAGAGCGAGCCAAGGAGCGATACCGGCCATCAAGCGTCCAAAGCATTCCATATACGACACTTTCTTGTCGCGGCCGTCCCAAGTAGGACTTAACTCGAGTACCATGTTCTTTTGCAGGTTTCCCTCTGCCATGTTGCTCAAGACAGGCGCAGCCATCTTGTAGGCCAAATCGCACCAATAAGCACGGTCGTTTGCCTCAGCCGTCGTTTGCTCGCGAATTTCAAGGTAACGCACATATTCGCAAGCGGCAAGCAGGAATGCCCCCACGCCGAAGTTGGCAGTAGAATTTTCGTCAACCACCTGTCCCGGGATAGCCTTTTCGCCTATAGGCTGCACATATCCCACGGCACCCGACTTTTGAACGGCCTTTTTCGACAAGTAATTCCAAGCTTTCTCCACTACCGGCATATACTCAGCCTCAGAGAGATAACCGTTATTTATACCCCACAACATGCCATAAGTGAAGAATGCCGTACCACTCGTCTCAGGGCCAGGAGCATGCTCCGGGTCCATCATGCTGCGCGTCCAGTAACCCTCGGGTTGCTGCAATGCCGCAACAGCCTTGGCCAAAGCCTGATACTTCTCTACAAAGAAGTCGCGATGCTTGTAGTCGGCAGGCAGGTCCTTAAGCACCTTGGCAAGGCCGGCAAGAACCCAACCGTCGCCACGAGCCCAGAAGTCTTTCTTCCCATTCACGCTCTTGTGCTTGGGATAAACATATTTCGCGTCACGATAATACAAGTTTTCATCACGGTCAAACATTATGCTGTCGGAATACAATATGTATTCATACAACTTGTCGAGATACTTGCCGTTTCCTGTTATCTTATAATACTTTGTCATTACCGGCATCACCATGTATAGGCCGTCGCTCCACCACCAGTAGTCATTGTTTGGCGTGCTCATCTCATATTCCATCACTTCCTTTGCCCGGCGTATCCTTGCATCGTCGGGAAGAATGCTATACAAGTCGGCATAGACTTGGAAACAAATCTGCCAGTCGCCAAACAGCACATATTCGTCGGTTTCGCCGTAGCTATATTTCCATTTGCTGCGGTCGTCGCTCTTCGCACCTTTCCATTGGTTATGCTCGGCCCACGCCTCGGAATAAGCGAGGTAATCCTCGTTGCCTGTCAAGAAATAAGCCTCCATGTTGCCGGTATGATAGGCAGCGTTGTCCCAAAACGCACGCACCTCGGGGCTGTTCTCTGATTGCCAGTGTTGATTAACCTTGTCAATCAACGCTCTCACCTGCTCGCTTTCTGTCTGCTTGGCCGAGAGTGGCGCACACGCCATCAACCCGACCGCACACACTGCAAGCCCTTTAAAAATGTTATTCATATCAATATTTATTTAAATGATTCAGTATTAGCAATTTCTATTACAGTTTAAAGCAATGGTATTTTCAAAAATCGCGCAAACAGTTTGAAACGCCTACAATTCAAGTATATACACATCGGTAGGTTCCGAATCGACAGTTTTCTCTCCATCGCCTTGATGGGCGGCCTGCACATATATATTAATCTTGCGCTTGAAGTTCCACAACTCAGTATCAATCGACGGCTCCCATGCATCGACGCTGAAATCGGTCAAATCCGAAACCTGCCACTCCCCACTTTCGATATCATCGGTCGAGGCCATCGACACGCGGCTGCCGCGTTCTACGTCGCGAAACAGGAAATAAGCCTTCCGCCCGTCAACCAACACGCGCGGACGCGCCATAGGTATCATCTTGGTGCCACCGCCCGACAACGAAAAAGGTGTCACCCTGTCACTTACCAAGCAATGTCTCCACTCCCCCTCGGTATCGAGCCACACAAGCCTGTATTGAGGAATGCTGTCGCCCTGTTCTTTCCAATAAGTCGCAATGTAAGGACGGCCATCGCCATCGGCACCCATGCTCGTCTGGTTGATAAGCTCGCTGCTTTGCGGGATGCGCCACGCATACTCGGCATTATCCTTATTTATAGGAAGCGTATATTTCTCGCCCGACGATTTCTCCCACGTTTTTCCACCGTCATGAGAACAAGCATAACACAAGTCATGATTGGTTTCTACCAACCAAGACTCGCGCCACACCCACGACACGTGGATAGTCCCTTTGGCATCCACGCACAACTGCCAATAAGCGTTGCGCTCGCCCTCGCCGTCAATCAGCACGTCGTGCAGGCGTTCCCACTTGCGCGACGACGTGTCGTAGCGGTTCATCACCAAGTCGCCCCTGCCCGACCCGCCGGAACGATATACAAACAGCAAGTCGCCATCGGCCAGCTTGTAAAATTCGGGATAGGTCACGAGTTCTTCGTCGTCGCCTGTCATCGGCAATTTCTCGGTCAGCGTCAACGACCCCGGCGACACGCTGCGGCAGTAATTAAGCTTATTATTATGGTGGTCGAACGCCACGTGCAGGTACCCGTCGCCGTCAACCATTATACTTATCACATTATGGCCATCATTAATATTGCCCTTGTAGGGGGTACGCTCCGTCTGCCACTCGTCGGAACCAAGGCTGCGCTTGGCAAGCACGACATATCCCTCACTATCGTAATAAGAGACATATTGTACATTATTATTAATATCGGTCACGACCGAATTGTTACGGAATATGGCCGCATTTACCGATGTGCCGCTATGCCCCACACCGACTTTTGACAAGTTAACGGAATACACGGGGACACACGACAATGCAGCAAACACAAGTATCAGGAACAATTTCATAGTAAAAAATTTTAACAATACGAATTTAGCTTCACAAGCCCAATAAAAGGTGGAAAAATGTTTCATTTTTGTCTGTGTTTTTGCCAATCGGGCTGCCAAGATTGAAATTGAATGATTTATCAACCGCCTAATATATTTATTTAATGTAACTTAGAGAAAAAATTCCAAACAACCTAAAAAACATGGTAGATTTTTCACTAAAATGTAAAGTTGCGCTTGTAACAGGCGCATCTCACGGCATAGGTTTCGCTATTGCCGAAGCATACATTAACGCAGGCGCGACAGTCGTTTTCAACAGCAGCAATCCCGACTCTCTTGAACGCGGATTGAAGGCTTACAAAGAAAAGGGTCTCGAAATACGCGGTTACGTTTGCGACGTGACAAAAGAAGAAGATGTGACCAACATGGTTGCCTCCATTGAAAAAGAAATAGGCACAATCGACATCCTTGTCAACAATGCCGGAATCATCAAGCGCATTCCCATGTGCGACATGTCGGTCGGCGAATTCAGCCAAGTCATCGACGTTGACCTCGTTGCGCCGTTCATCATGTCGAAAGCTGTCATACCGGCCATGATAAAGAAAGGGCACGGCAAAATAATCAACATCTGCTCGATGATGAGCGAGCTCGGACGCGAAACCGTGTCGGCATACGCCGCAGCCAAGGGCGGACTGAAGATGCTAACGCGCAACATTGCGTCGGAATACGGCGAATACAACATCCAGTGCAACGGCATCGGCCCGGGCTACATAGCCACCTCGCAAACAGCCCCGCTGCGCCAACCACAACCCGACGGAAGCAGGCACCCGTTTGACGCATTCATCATTTCAAAAACTCCGGCTGCACGGTGGGGAACGCCCGAAGACCTTATGGGTCCGGCCGTATTCCTTGCTTCAGACGCATCCGACTTCATCAACGGACAAATATTGTATGTTGACGGCGGCATACTTGCATACATAGGCAAGCAACCAAAATAACGTTTCCATCCCGCCATGAAACAAATAATAACATGTGGTGCCATCCTGCTAAGCATTGTCCTGGCAGGATGCACTTCTCGCAACACGAGACTCATAACTATAAGCAACCCAACTGCATTCGACCGCAACGAGGAAATGGTGGAAATACCACTGTCGCAAATTCCCGATACCGATTTCTCGACAAAAACCATCGTTGAAGAGTCGTCGGACAAGGAAATCCCATTCCAGATAACCCACGACGGCAAATTGATATTCCAAGTGTCGGTAAAAGCAAATGGCACAGCGACATATACCTTGAAAGACGGCGTACCGGCCCACGCCGACACTGTGGCCTGCGGCAAGCAATACCCCGAAAGGGTTGACGATATCGCATGGGAAAACGACAAGTCGGCATACCGTCTCTACGGCCCGGCATTGCAAGCCCGCGGAGAAAAGGCATATGGATACGACATCATGACCAAAAGCGTGCCTTATCCGGTAATAGAAGAAAGATACCGTATGTTCCTTGACCCGGAATTAAACGCGCAAGTCGCCGAGCTGCGCGAAAAGGGACTTAATGCCGAAGCCGACAGCCTGTACAACTCGTTTACATACCACGTTGACCACGGTAACGGAATGGATTGCTACAGCGTTGGCGAAACACTGGGAGGAGGCACCGCCGCCCTATTGGCAGCCGACTCCACGATAATTTATCCTTACTGTTACAAAGAATTCAAGATACTCGACAACGGGCCTCTGCGTTTTACCGTGCAGCTCACATTCAACCCACAGAGTGTCAACGGGAACGACAACATCGTGGAAACCCGCATACTGTCGCTCGACAAAGGTTCTTATTTAAACCGCACGTGCATTTCTTATGCGGGACTTGACCAGACGACACCCGTCGCAGCAGGAATCGCATTGCACAAGCAGAATCCCGACGGATATGCTTTCGACCGTGAATGCGGATACATCGCATATGCCGACTCTACCGACAACCCACACAACGACAACGGCATAATCTACGTCGGAGCAGCGTTTCCCGACTCGTTGACATTTGCAGGCGTCAAGCTGTTTGACAAAGAACGCTCGGGTGCCGTGGGACACGTATTAGGCATAAGCGAATATGAACCGGGAAGCACATATACTTATTACTGGGGCAGCGGCTGGAGCAAAGGTGGCGTAGAATCTGCCGAAAAATGGAACGAATACCTTGAAGCGTTCAGCCGGTCGATAAGGCAGCCCTTGATTATCGAAATTAAATAACACTTTAATTATATGGAAAAAGTTTTTAATTATATATTAGGACTTGGCGCACCTGTAATGATGCCTATAATATTCACTATTTTAGGCATTTGCATAAAGGTAAAGCCGGGCAAGGCCGTAAAAAGCGGTCTGCTGATAGGTGTCGGATTTGTCGGATTGTCGATAATCACATCGTTGCTGACAACGGCTCTTGGCCCCGCGCTCAAAGAAGTGGTGAAAATCTATGATTTGCAACTTGCAGTGTTCGACATGGGATGGCCGGCAGCCGCCAGCATAGCCTACAACACATCGGTAGGAGCATTTGTCATTCCCGTGTGCCTCGGCGTGAACCTGCTGATGCTCATTACACGCACCACCCGCACCGTCAACATCGACTTGTGGAACTACTGGCACTTCGCATTCATCGGAGCCATAGTTTACTTTGTCACCGACAGTCTTTTATGGGGATTCTTCGCAGCCATCATTTGCTACATCCTCACACTCATAATCGCCGACCTCACGGCAAAGAAGTTCCAAGCATTTTATGAGAAAATGGACGGCATATCCATTCCGCAGCCATTCTGCGCAGGATTCGTGCCATTTGCCATCGCCATCGACAAGCTGCTCGACAAAATACCCGGCGTGAACAAAATCAACATCGATGCCGAAGGCATGAAGAAACGCTTCGGGCTGCTTGGCGAACCCCTGTTCCTTGGCGTGATCGTGGGGTGCGCAGTGGGTATATTCGCCCGCTACGAGCTGCCCGAGATACTGATGCTTGGCATTCAGATGGGTGCCGTAATGGAACTCATCCCACGCATCACAGGCTTGTTTATCGAAGGCCTGATGCCCATTTCAGATGCCACTAAGCAGCTGATAGCGCGCAAGTTCAAGAATTCAGAAGGTCTCAACATAGGCATGAGTCCCGCACTCGTCATCGGCCACCCGGCCACGCTCGTGGTATCACTGTTGCTTATACCTGTAATCATAGTGCTTGCAGTAGTTCTACCGGGAAACGAATTCCTGCCACTCGCATCGCTTGCAGGCATGTTCTATTTGTTCCCTCTCGTGCTGCCGTTCACCAAGGGCAACGTGTTTAAGACATTCATCGTGGGACTGGTCGTGCTTGTGCTTGGCGTTTACTTCGTCACCAACCTTGCCCCAGCATTTACACTCGCCGCCCAAGATGTTTATGCCCAGACCCAAGATGCAGCGGTTAAGATACCCGAAGGCTTCAGCAACGCGGCAGCCCTCGACTTTGCGTCAAGCCCGTTCTCGTGGATTATATACCACTTGACCGTGTCGCTGAAATACATAGGAGTGGCAGTACTCGTATTCTTCACCGGCGCAATGATGTGGATAAACCACCGCAAAATCGTAAAGACAGCAAACAACAATAATCAAACAACTAAATAACACACAAGAAAACGACATGAAACATTTGGTTCTTTCATTAGTGCTTGCAGCATCATCAATGATGGCCTCGGCACAAGTAAACTACACGATGCAGACTGCGTGCAACCCACAAGATGTCAAGACCTACGACACCGAGCGGCTGCGTAGCAGCTTCATGATGGAAAAAGTGATGGTTGCCGATGAAATAAACATCACATATTCGATGTACGACCGATTTATTTTCGGCGGCGCAGTACCCGTCAACAAAGAACTCAGCCTCGACACAATCGACCCGCTCAAAGCTCCTTACTTCCTGTACAACCGTGAATTGGGAGTCATAAACATTGGCGGCGACGGCATAGTTACCGTTGACGGCAAAGAATACGAGCTTCACTTCAAAGAAGCCTTGTACGTCGGCCGCGGCAATCAAAAAGTCACATTCCGCAGCAAGGACGCAAGCAATCCGGCCAAGTTCTACCTCAACTCGGCAATAGCCCACAAGTCTTACAAGACCCAACTCATCACCATCGACGGCCGCAAAGGTTCGTTAAAAGCCAATTCGATGCCTGCAGGAAGCATGGAAGAGAGCAACGACCGCGTGATAAACCAACTCATCGTGACCAACGTGCTTGAAGAGGGTCCTTGCCAATTGCAAATGGGCCTTACCGAGCTTAAGCCCGGAAGCGTGTGGAACACAATGCCCGCTCACGTTCACAGCCGCCGCATCGAGGCTTATTTCTATTTCAACCTCACCGGCGACAACATGGTATGCCACTTGATGGGCGAGCCGCAACAAGAACGACTCGTATGGATTAGGAACGAGCAAGCCATAATGTCGCCCGAATGGTCGATACACGCAGGCGCAGGCACCAGCAACTACATGTTTATCTGGGGCATGGCAGGCGAGAACCTTGATTACGGCGACATGGACAAGGTTGATTACAAGTCAATGAAATAATTCTTCATATCATTTTATTATGGGAAAAATCGTAACATTCGGCGAAATAATGTTGCGCCTGTCAACTCCCGGCAACACTCGTTTCGTTCAAACCGACACTTTCGACATTAACTATGGCGGCGGCGAGGCCAATGTTGCCGTCAGCTGCGCAAACTACGGCCACGACGCAAGCTTCGTGACCAAGCTGCCCGACAACGAAATAGGCCAGGCAGCCATAAACGCCTTGCGACGCTACGGGGTAGATACCCGGCACATAGCTCGCGGCGGCGAACGCATAGGCATTTATTACCTTGAATCGGGAGCATCGATGCGCCCAAGCAAGGTAATATACGACCGTGCACACTCGGCCATAGCCGAAGCCACCCCGGCCGACTTCGACTTCGACAAGATATTTGAAGGTGCCGACTGGTTCCACTGGACAGGCATAACCCCGGCCATTTCCGACAATGCAGCCGAATTGGTAAAAATAGCTTGCGAAGCAGCCAAAAGGCATGGCGTAACCGTTTCGGTTGACCTAAACTTCAGAAAGAAATTGTGGACTTCAGAGAAAGCGCAATCATGCATGAAGCCATTGATGCAATATGTTGACGTGTGCATAGGCAACGAAGAAGATGCCGAGCTGTGCCTCGGATTCAAGCCCTCGGCTAATGCCGAAGCCGGGCAGACCGATGCCGAAGGGTACAAGACCATCTTCCGCGAAATGGCCGAGACATTCGGATTCAAATACGTCATATCCACATTGCGCGAATCTATTTCTGCATCACACAATGGTTGGAAAGGCCTCATCTACAACGGCAAGGAATTTTACACTTCCCGCCACTACGACATCTTCCCAATCATCGACCGCGTGGGCGGAGGCGACTCATTCGCAGGCGGCATGATTCACGGGCTTATGACAAAACCGACTCAGGCCGAAGCCCTTGAGTTTGCCATAGCCGCATCGGCTTTGAAGCACACAATCAACGGCGATTTCAACCTTGTATCGGCTGCCGAGGTCGAAGCTTTGGCAGGAGGCAACACATCGGGCAGGGTTCAACGCTAAGTTCAACAAAACAAATAAACCAAACAAGAAATGGCCAGATTTGATCAACTGACGATATTCAAGCAAATCGAGAATACTCGCATGGTTCCGGTATTCTACAATAGCAATATCGAGACTGCACGGTCGGTGATAAAAGCTTGCTACGAAGGAGGTGTCCGCGTGTTTGAATTCACAAACCGTGGAGACTTTGCCCTCGAAGTGTTCACCGACATCATAAAATATGCGGCAAAAGAATGCCCCGAGATGATAATAGGTGCCGGAACGGTAATCGATGCTCCGACTGCTGTAATGTACATGCAGGCGGGTGCCAATTTTATCGTCGGCCCCATGTTTAATCCCGAGATAGCAAAAGTGTGCAACCGTCGCAGTGTGCCATACATTCCCGGATGCGCCACTGTGAGCGAAGTAAACAATGCACAAGAAGTGGGATGCTGGATGTGCAAGGTATTCCCCGGCGACGTATATGGCCCGAAATTCATAAAAGGAATGCTTGCGCCGATGCCTTGGTCCAAGATAATGGTTACGGGTGGCGTAGAACCCACCAAAGAAAACCTCACGGCATGGATGAAAGCCGGCGTTTTCGCTGTGGGTATGGGTTCTAAGTTATTCCCGAAAGAGGTGGTGGCTGAAAAGAACTGGAACGCCATCTCCGACAAGGCTCGCGAATGCATAGCAATCCTTACCGAAAAGTAAATACCGCATAACAGACATGAAATGAGACTCAAAACAACAAGTACGTCAAACTTTGCTTATGATTTATAACCATAAAGCAGGCTTGCACTTGTTTGTTGCCTCGGAGAGGCAATACTAAGCTTAACCGTCGGTGGAGTGAGCGACAGCGAACGAAACCGGCGGTATTTGTTCTCCTCATTGAAATACGGCTTCGGAGATGCCGAACTTAGGCTGTTGCAATAGTTCGCATCTCCGAAGCCGCTTAGTGTATATGTCTATCTACGCAAGTTAAGCCGAAGGTGTGTCAAAAAGCACACCTTCTTTTTTTTTACGCACAAAGCCCCGACTTTCACAAGCCGGGGCTTTGTTA
>CALUNI010000054.1 GCA_944321905.1 uncultured Muribaculaceae bacterium
CATTGATGAACCACCTCGAATTTGTGGGAAACGCCCTGTTCATCCCTTACTTCCTCATCGGCGTGGGCATGCTTATAAACGTAGAAGTGCTGTTTGGGCATGTCAACTCGATAAAGGTGGCCTCGGTGATGATTGTTGCCGCCTTGACGGGCAAATGGATTGCATCGTGGATTACCCAGAAGATATTCCACATGACACGGCTCGAATGCAACATGATGTACGGGCTGAGTACAGCCCAGGCGGCAGCTACACTTGCAGCCGTAATGGTAGGATACAACATCATAATGCCGTCGGGCGAACGATTGCTCAACGAAGACGTGCTGAACGGAACAATACTGCTGATACTTGTAACCTGCGTGGTGAGTTCGTTTATAACCGAACACGCTGCCAAACGCATGGCCATGGACGAGGCAGCAGCCGTGGGAGACGACAAGCCTCAACAGCAGGAGCGGTTCTTGGTGCCTATAGCCAATCCCAGCACGCTTGAGACGCTTATGAGCCTTGCCCTCGTGGTCCGCGACCATAAAATCGCCGACAACCTTGTGGCACTCAGCGTCATTAACGACAATAACGACACTATAAAACTCGAGCTACAGGCTCGCCGCAACCTTGAGCGTGCGGCACAGATAGCCGCCTCGGCCGGCGTGACGCTAAAGACCGTCAGTCGCTTCGACTTGAATATAACCACCGGAATTTGGCACACTGCAAAGGAAAACAATGCCACGGCCATAATAATAGGCTTGCACTATAAAGCCAGCATTGTTGACTCATTCTTCGGCAACATGACCGAGAACCTGCTCAAGAACACCTATCTGCAAGTAATGATCGTGCGCCTGCTGATGCCCGTCAACACGTTGCGCCGCATTGTCGTGGCCGTCCCTCCAAAAGCTGAATTTGAACAAGGATTCGTCAAATGGGTTACACACATATGCCGCATCAGCACGCAACTTGGTTGCCGCGTATATTTCTATGGTCATGAACAGACTCTCGAATACATCCGCTGGGTGATAAAGAAAAAGAAGTTTACCACCCGGGCAAGATATTTCGATATGGAAAACTGGGACGACCTGCTGATGCTGTCAAACCGCATAAGCTACGACTACCTGTTTGTGGTTGTGAGCGCACGCCGTGGATTCATATCCTACGACAATTCTTTTGAGAAGCTGCCCACACAGATAGCCAAATACTTCAACAACAGCAGCATAATGATACTATACCCTGAACAAAAAGGAGACCCTGTAGAGAACTTGTCATTCTCCAACCCTCACAGCATAGCCGAGTCTAAATATTATGACAAAGTGGGCAACTGGCTTTCAAAATGGCTGCACCGCAACCGCGAGTAACAAAAAGCAGAGACACGATTATACCAAACCGCATCTCTGCCAATCTCGTATTTAACAAACATCGGCAAGCAAGGCATTCACCTCACCTCTCCCTCACGCAAATCAACGATAAAGTTGCAATCGGGCAGTCCCGAAGCAAATAGGTCAAATACCTGCCGGAGCGTCCTTAATTCTTTACCATAATCCGATTGCATCGTCATTGCACGGTCAAACAACGCCATATGCCGCTTCATGCGGGATTCGGGGATATCCCTGAGTGCAAGCGACCCTGCATAATGTAACCTGTATAAGTCGGTTATAAGCCCATCGTCCTGTATGGAATCGAGCAAAACGGCGGGCAAGTCGCGAGGTGCGCTTCGCAACTCTACTACATTCTTGAAATGTAAATTGCAAAACGTGTCATACCGGCGCACATAGAAGAAATCTGATATACGGTCTTTCTTCCCTTCACGCCTGTCTTTGAGATACTCGGCATAATATTGGGAAGCCGCAGCTCTAAGGCCTTGCACCGAGTCGATTATCACCGTCTGCACCTCATACACCAAGCTGTCGGCTGTGGCAGACAGTATTTTATAAGCCGGTTGATATGCGCCCAACGACGGAACTTGAATATTTATCAACCTGTCGGTCGAATCTGCACCTGTCGAAACCGCCGTGTTGTTCAAATGCATGTGTCCGGCAAAATGCAGCCTCACGCCGGTACTGGCGATTGCCTGCCGAGTCGCATCAGAGGGCTGACGGCGCAAATCCATCTTGTCCCAACCCCAACGATTGCCTATCAACGATGCCGCGCCATTGAAAAAATCGGCTGCCGGATAATGACAAAAAGCCACTAACCGCTTGCCACGCTTACGAGCCTCGTCCGAGACAAACTTCATCCATTCCACCAAGAATGGCTTTTGCCGCAATACGTCATTGTATCCAAGCCCGGTAGATTTGCCATTAGAATCATATGTGCCACCATCTATCGACAACAGCCACAAGCCCTCTACGGGTTCCACAACGTAGCTTGCATCATAAACGATCTCGCCCGAAGCCGAACGATAACTGCGATTATCCAACGATGCCTGCTCGCAGGCCAACCCGTAAGAATATCTGTCATACTCGTATTTGCTGAAAGGCGTAGCCCAAAACTTGTCTTCTTCCGACGGCATAAACCCCAGCCTGCTCCACTCGGCAAGGAGTTCTTCATATCCACAACTATATAACAAAGAGTCGCCCGACACATCGGCCTTTCCTGCTGCCCACGCAGGGTCATGATTACCGACCGTGGCGAAAAATCGCATTCCATACTCATCGGCATACTTATCAAGCATCTCTTTCACGGCAGCCACATTGACACGTTGAGCATTGTCGGTCAAGTCGCCCGGCAACGCAACCAACCGTATGCCGCGAGCCTTTACGTCATCCAAGGCCGCTTTGAATGCAAATATATTTTCGTTAAACAAACGCGTGGAACGCAACTGCGCGTCCATCGGACGAATCAATTCGGCATGATTCTCGATATCCTGTATATGAGGGTCGGATATAAAAGCTATGCGCAACCTGTTGCGGTATGGCGAAAATGCCGTGGCCGCGTTGCTTATTTCCCAACCAATCTCTATCGGATTATTACGCATCTTCCACACAACGGGCAAGTGGAATGAATCGATAATCCACATTTCGCACCCCGACGCTGCACTCTTGACGTGAATTGACGGAACTTCGACACCGCAGGGAACAGAATCAACAACTTCATACACCTCCCCGTTGTAATCGAGGCTACCCGTAAGCTTCATGTCACGGTAGGCTCTCGCTGATATCATAAATGCCGTTTCGTTGTCGGCAACAGATATGGCCTTACCCGGTTCGGGCTGGTTGAGGCACAAGCGCGAGCCTTCGGCAACCGACTTGCTCCCCATTACGTATCTGCCTTTCAATAACCGGCCATGCCTGCCCATCTGCCAATGCATGACCACGCTGTCGGCACGGTTTTCCACAATTATCTGCGCCTGCCGCGTCTGTCGGTGAAGCTTAAACACGAAATCAAGCGTGTCGGGCTCAAAACATGTGTCACAAGCCATCGGACGGCAAAACCCGCAAAACGGCAAAACACACAGTGTCAACAATAAAATAATTCGTAACATCATAGCATATATTTTTTAAGGGAGCAACTCTACTTTTTTCTCGACAGGCTTGTCGGTCATTTCCAACACCAATGTGCCTCCGGCAACTATATCCTTGTGCCGTATGGCCGAATACGGGTATGGCTTGCCGTTAAGAGTGATACTCCTAATATAACATTTTTTATCGCTGAGTCCGCGTGCCACTATTCTAAACGTCACACCCGGAGCAGGATGCAGAACTGTCTGCTCAAACGACGGAGACACGATGAAATAATAGTCTTGCCCGGCATTGGGATAAAGCCCTATCATGTTAAATGCAAGCCATGCCGACGTGGCACCCGAGTCGTCATTCCCGGGCAAGCCATTTGGGGCATCGCTATAATAGCGGTCAAGAATCTGGCGTATCCTGTAACTGCTGCGCCACGGCTTCCCTATTGCATGATACATAAACGGAGTCATAAACGATGGTTCATTTGCAGGATTGTAGTAACCTTCATCAAAAAATTTATCAAGCCTGCGCTCAAAAGGATGCTCTCCCCCACACAATTCAACAAGCCCGGCGAAATCATGCGGTATGCTCAAAGAATATTCCCACGACGTTCCTTCATAAAAGAATGTGTTCCACCATGGCACATACCAGGGACCTTCGTGTGAGGTAGGCGTGTACGGAAATTTATACAGCTCCATGCTTGGAGAACTTGACAGGTGCAAGAATTCCTGGCCGAATCCTATGCTGTCTATCCACTCTCCCGACCGTCCGCGAGGCATTATGAAACCTTTTACTCCGTTATCAACGCAGTCGCTGCGCCATAAGTTTTTCCAGTTATCCGACTGCCTCAAATATTTGTCATGTAACTCGTCATAACCGAGTCCCTTGGCAACCTGCGCTATGGCATAGTCGCAATAAGCATACTCCACGGTACGATTCCCTGCCCGAGGTATGCCGTATGGCACATACCCCAATTGCAGGTACTCGGAAAGTCCCCCGCGGCCTTCTGCCTCTTCATTGCCTCCGGGCGGAACAGTCGCATCCTTCAACATAGCCTTGAGCGCATCGGTGTAATCTATGCCTCCGATACCTTTTACAAAAGCATCGGCAATTACCACCTCGGCATTAGACCCCCCTTGCGTGCGTCCGTTGCAATTGCCGCTACGCGCATCGGGCATGTATCCGTCATAACGATAGATATCTATAAGCGAACGCACTATCGACGAAACCCTGTCTTGGTCGATAAGCGTTATAAGAGGCATCGACGTGCGATACGTGTCCCATAAGGCATAAAAATCATCGTAATACGGTTCGCTGCTGCGCCACAACGGATTGTCGCCTGTGCGATCCGACGGCATCAGCATGGTATGGTACAACGCTGTGTAAAACATGCGCTTCTGCCTGTCGGAAGCCGAAGCGTCAATCTCAATCTTATGGAACAATCGTTCCCACGCATCGACAAGTTCCGACCGCGCCTGTTCAAACGACCAAGTGCCTATGTCCTCGTTGCAATTCTGCCGAGCCTTCATTTCGCTGACAAACGAAATGCCCACTTTCACTTGAACCGTGCTGTCGTTCCGCCCAAACTGCAATACCGCACCCGTCTTTTCGTTAGAATCATATTGAAACCGTGCATCACTTATGCTACCTGACTTCCACGTCATGGATTTCACAAAAGGCTTGTCGGCAACCGCATAAAAATAAACCGTATATGCGCTTCCGTTATTCCACCCGCCACGTATGCGGCTATAGCCCTCCACTTCATAATCCGACAGTATCCTGACCTGCGAACCGACAAATTCCTGCGCTTCGCGCGCGCCAGGCTCGGGACTCTCGCCAAGGAAGAAACCTGCATCGATTAGCAAGCCTTTACTTACCGCATCCTTTGTATATGTGAAACGATAAAACGACGTTCTGCGAGCCGCCGTGGCCTCAACAACAACTCCCGACTTTTCGAGCGTCGTGGAATAATAGCCCAATTTCATGTCCTCACTTATTCTCTTATCGGGAGAATAGGTCGAAACCGAATCTCCTGCATACGGCATCAACAATATATTCCCATACTTGGGTCCTCCGCCCGTGCCACTCACAAGCACCTGTGCAAAACCATTTACCTGTTCGGGCATTGGCAGCCATCCGCTGTTAGGATGCTCAGTGCAACATGGCGACGGACGCACCATGCCAAATGGCATGGACGGGCCCACAACCACGCGTCCCAACCCTTCAGACCCTATGCGAGGATCGACATATCCGGCAAGCGGCTGCCGCCGTATCGACTCTTCAAGTGTGATGCTGTCGATTAATTGTTCAAAAAGCTCCGGCTTGTCAAGGTTCACCAAATCTGGCTCGGCGGCTATCGCTTCCAAGTAGGCCTTTTCGTCTGAGCCTTGAATCGCCGCCATTATCTTTATCGAATGCTTGCGGCAAAACGACTTCACGCCGGGAGTTATGTCTTGCGGGGATATCTCGATATAGGCAGGAGTACACATCTTGATCCACTTCGCTATACCGGCCTCATCAGAAGCGTTCACTTTAACCTTTAATTGCGGTGCAATGGCTACGAGCCGTTTTAGCATGACGGTATCGGCAAACCAAAAGAAGCTCTTGTCGGCCCAACCTTTCTCTACGACCATATCTACGAGCGCATCGACAGGTGTTCCACTTTTTACATCGAAAAAAATGTTACACTTGCCTGAAAGGGTATCGAGCATCTCTGATATGCGAGGTACCCGCTCGCCGGCAAACCTGCTATCGAACCAACTGCCCGCATCTAATCGGTCGATATAGCTCGATGTCAAGTCTCTTATAAACCCGCGGCCATTGGTAGTACGCTCTACCGACGGGTCATGCAGATTATACAACACGCTGTCGGCACTGCACCGCACGTCGAGTTCTATCCAGTCGGCTCCATGGTCAAGGGCGGCAAAGGCCGAACTCACGGTGTTTTCCGGGGCTAAATAGTTTGCGCCACGATGCACCACCACCTCAATATCGTGATTAGCGGCACCTGCACACATTGCCACACATAATAATGCGACTGCAATATATTTTTTCATTGTCGGAATGTTCAAAATCATTGAAAGGTGGCTGCCGCATGACCAACATGCGAAGCCACCATAAAGTAAAATACAACAATAATCAATAACCCTCGTTTTGAGTCCAATTAGTATTTGTATTCAAAACCGATGTCGGAATCGGGAATATGCGGCGGAACTTCTCTTGCATACCCTCGGGGTAAAGATAACGGAATCCCCAGTTGTCTTCAAACTTACCGAAGCGTATCAAGTCGTTACGTCTCCACCCTTCATCGGCAAATTCACGCGCACGCTCGTCAAGCAGCTCGTCAAGAGTAGGGTTTGCGGTAATCTGCGGGGCATTCACATAGTCGCGAATTTGGTTCATCAAGCTCATCGGCGTGTGGCCGAGAGTTGCATCCCCGCCACGCAATATGGCCTCGGCCTTCATCAAAAGTATGTCGGCGTATCTTATAATCGGCATGTCGTTACTCTGGTTGTGTCCTTCGGTTGCTGTAGCGTTCACGTCGGGATAGAATTTTATGCTTCGAGCACCTTGAGCCCTGCCCCACTGGTCGTTGCCCACGTCGAGAGTACCCTCGCCATCGGGGCGCAACTCTATTTCGCGAGTATAGGTCATCTGCCATTCGATGGGATCGTCCATGTCGCTCTCGGTATAATCCTGGTCCAAGCCGTTTTTAGTGGTTGAAATCATAAACGGCTCGTCGGTCTGCTCATAATTTGCCCAATAATATTGAGGGCCGCACAAGTACTGTTGGTTACGTTCGTCGCCTTCCAACGAAAACTTGTCATAAAATTCGGGCAGGCACCTTATGTTTCCGGCCGGACCGGAAGCCACCACGCCAAACTGGTCCTTGCCGCTGCGGCTCTTCCAGAAACGCGCATGTACCATGCCTTGTTGCGTAGAGCGATCGTAAGGCATGACAAAAATGAAATCCTTGATTTGAGGGCCGTTGTCCGGACGGAACTTTGCCATATAGTTGTCAGAGAGGTCAAACAACCCCGACTTTATGATATCGTCACACATGGCAATGCAATCGTTAATTTTGCTGTTCGGCGTTTCGGGCGTGTATTCGGCGGGACTTGCTGCGGTATATACGTTCCAGTTAAGATACAACTTCGCAAGCAACCCCTCGGCCATCCACTTCGTCGCACGCCCGTAAGTTTCCGTTCCCACCTCGTCGGGCAACACGTCCTTTACCGCAAGCAACTCGCTTTCGATAAATCGGCACACGTCGGCACGGCTGCTGCGTGCCGGATGCGCGTCGGCATTGTCGTTCATGATAGGCACGTCGCCAAAATTGTCCATCAGCAAGAAGTGATAATAAGCCCTCATGGCGCGTATCGGAGCCTTGTCTTCCTCGCTGATGTTTTCAAGCATCTTCATCACCTGGTTGCAAGTGGTTATGCCGGTCATTGCCCCGTCCCACATGGTCGAGAGCATGTTGTTGTCGGCATTCCAGTCATGCACAGTCATCTGGCGATACACGCCGCCGTCATAATAATCGGCACCCATTGCCACCCCGGCAGCCTCGTCGGTCGTAAGCGTCTGGGCCATCCAGTGTTGGCGACCCATCGCCTCGCGATAAGGATTGTAAATCTCGGCAGTCGTGGCTTCAATGGCTGCGGGAGTATTGGGAATTTCCTCATACTGCGACTTGATATCGACATCGAGGTCGGTACATGCCCACGACAATGCAGCCAAAGGCAACAGCGATAATATCTTTATTCTATTTGATTTCATAATTATGAATGCATTTAAAAACGTTAGAAATTTACATTTACGCCCATCATATAAGTGCGGGTGCGAGGATATGTACGGCGGTTGTCTATGCCCGGGACAAGACCGCCGAGGCTCACCTCGGGATCAATGCCCGAATACTTGGTAATGGTGAAAACATTGTTACAAGTCAGTGTCAAGCGGAAGTTCTTCACCCACTTGCCAAAGTTTCCAAAGTTGTAGCCAAGCGAGAGAGACGACAAGCGCAGATAACTGCCGTTTTCAAGATAACGGTCTGAGAGATAATGTGAATTGTAGTCTGTTGCAAGATTCTCCTCGGGATAGCTGGTTATCCAGTTGCGCACACCTGCATCAGCAACATTCGACAGCCGAGCCTTTGTGCCATTCATGATCTTGTTGCCAAACACACCTTGGAAAAATGCCGTAAGCGTGAACTTCTTAAACCTAACGGTGTTATTCCAGCCGAGGGTGAGCTTAGGTTGGGCACTGCCGGTACAAGCGCGGTCGTAGCTTCCTGGAGTGGTAGTGGTCTCGCCGGTACGCTCTCCGGTCTCGGGATCGTGTACATAGAATACCGAAACTCCGTCCTTGTTATATCCTGCCCATTCCCACGTATAGAATTGGCCTATGGGATGCCCTTCCATTATACGTTGCTGGTAGCAATTGCTTTGCCCGGCACCTCCAAGGTCCGACTCCGACGGGTCGATATAATCGACCGAGAACTCGCTGTTTGAAAGCTTAACCACCTCATTCTTGTTGTGAGACAGCGACAGCGATGTATTCCATTCCCAGTCCTTTGTCTGTACAGGTACAGCGTTGATGGTGAGTTCCACGCCCTTGTTGCTTATCTCTCCCACGTTGGCGGTAAGCAGGTTATAGAGATACTCGGTAGTAGATACAGGGTAGTCGTATATAAGATCCTTCGTATTCTTTATATAATATTCGATAGTACCACCAAGGCGGTTGTTGAAAAATCCGAAATCAAGACCTATGTTGAACATGCCCGTGCGCTCCCACTTGAGGTCGGGATTGGCGTTGCGGGTTGCTCCAAGCGTGTGTACCTGCTCACCCTCGCCATTGGTGTACCATCCTGTAACACCATACACTTGACGCGCCGTAAATGCGTCAAAGCCAAGCGAATTACCACTCACGCCATAACCCACGCGGAACTTAAGGTCGCTGAACAAGTCAAGTTCCTTGACAAAATCCTCTTCCGACAGGCGCCATGCAGCCGAAGCCGACGGGAAAGTCGCCCAACGGTTGTTGGTGCCAAATGCCGATGACCCGTCGCGACGTACCGAAACCTGGAACAAGTAGCGACTGTCCATAGAATAGTTGGCACGGGCATAAAACGAAATCATGCGCAGTGTCGAGAGATTGTAGCTCCCCATTCCATCCTGTGTCTGGTCGATACTATTCGCCATGCCCATGTTGTTATATAGTAAGTCGTCGCTTATAAAATCATACACCCGCAGTTGGAATCCGTTGTTGGTATTGTCTTCTTGCCAAGAATATCCGGCCATAAGGTCAATCTTATGCTTTCCGCCAAACGTATTGGCATAATTGAAGTACATTTCCATAACCTTGCTTTCATCCTCGACCGACGAACGCTGCGCCTGTCCGTTCATGCCGTCGGCAATTCGCGAATTTGATGAATTATATACGTTGTTGTTGATTTGTTGCGTTTCATACGAGAGCATAACGTTATATTTCAACCCTTTGTATATATCCAAGGCGGCACGAGCCGTAGCCTGTATGCGCTTCGACTTGGTGTAATCGGTGTTTTCTGCTATCAGAGCCACAGGGTTGTAATATTGAGTGCGAGCCGAATGTTCAAACCAACTGCCATCGGCATTTCTGACCGGAGAAAATGGCAAATAGTAATTCATTGCGTCATACACCGATGCCCCGTCGGAATAATCCGGCACCTCGTTCTGCTCGGTTATGCTTGCATTGACGTTAAACGAGAGTGTCAGCCTGTCGTTGAGAGCCATGGTTTCAACAAATGCCCGCCCGTTGTAGCGAGTCAAGTCTGTCCCCTTTATAACACCTTGATTATTAAAGTAGTTGATGCTTATGCTGTAAGAAGTCTTTCCCGAGCCACCGTTTATGGCCACATTATGGTTGTGCGACACGCCCGTGCGCTGCACCTGCTTCTGCCAGTCGGTATTTACGCCAAAGTCGTCGGTAGGATCAATCGACAGGCCGTTATCCAACACGTAGTTACGATAAGCATCGGCACCCATCATGTCGAGATTCTTTGCCACACGGTCAAATGCCACATAGCCACTGTAGCTGACGTTGGTCTGATCCTTGGCTCCATGCTTGGTGGTTATGAGGATGACGCCATTTGCTGCCTTAGAGCCATATATGGCGGTTGCCGAAGCGTCGCGCAACACGTCGATGCTCTCTATGTCGTCGGCCGCAACCAACGATATGTCCATGCCGGGCACGCCGTCGATTACATAATAAGGCTCCATGCCCTCCTCGCGCAACGTCGAGGCTCCGCGCAATATCACCGAAGGCGTGGCATTAGGGTCGGCCGATGTGGTAATCGACAGCCCGGGAACCTTTCCTTGCAACAGCTGAGCCGGTGTTTGGTAAACGCCGGTATTCAAGTCGCCGGCCTTGACTGTGGTAATAGAACTCGTCACATCCTTGCGCTGCATGTAACCGTAACCCACTACCACTATTTCATCAAGCAACTGGTTATCTTCTTCCATTACGATAATCATGCCGTCGCGAGCTTCTATCGTTTGATCTTTATACCCTATGTAAGAAATCGACAAATCGCTGCCGCTCGCAACATTAGCGATGCTGAAAGCCCCGTCATAGTCGGTCATCGTTCCTTTCTGAGTACCTTTAACCATCACGGTAACACCTATGAGCGGCTCGCCATTGGCATCGGTCACTCGCCCGCTGATGCTTGTGCTTGATGCGGCACTTGCCGGGGCTTGGTTAGACGCGGCAACACCTGTTCCTGTCACGGCACCTAAAGCACTGCCCGAACACAGGGCAACAAGAATAGCGGCCAAAACAAAATTTTCCTTAGAAAACATTACAGTTATATTAGATTAATAATACAAATTTTATCGCTGCAAAAGTATCGCGCCATTATGACGGCTCTGTTACAAGACGGTAAACAACGTGTAACATCGCCATGAACATTTTGTAACAAAACAGCCGCCGTCAGGAACCGCCACATGCCGCCAGATGGGCTACGAGCGATTTTTTCTGAAACGAAAATTTCCGTTTAAAAGAAAAAAAACCTAAATTTGTAAACATAATGCACGATGGCGCAACGCCATGCGCCGGAATGGCATATAACACCCTATAAATCCTTGCATTATGGCAAACGATCAAGAAGGAAAAAAGGCTTCACGCAAGAAGAAAGAAATGGAAGGTCAAGTGATTGACTTTTTCAACCGAGAAGAAAACATCCCCTATAACTACAAACAAGTTTCGGCGGCAATAGGAGCCGAGACTCCCAAGCAACGGGCATTGGTCGTAGAAGTACTCGAAGAACTCGCATTAGAAGGAATGCTTGTCGAGGTCAATCCGGGAAGGTTCAAGGCCAAATCAAGAAGCAACGTGGCCGAAGGCACATTCGTGCGACGAAGCAACGGCAAAAACAGCGTAATCCTCGACCAGGAGGGCGAAGCCATATTTGTAGCCGAGCGAAACTCGATGCACGCCCTCAATGGCGACCGCGTAAGGGTTCACATCTCGGCACAACGCCGCGGATTCGAGCCCGAAGCCGAGGTTATCGAAATCATAGAAAAGAAAGACCAGGTGTTCATCGGGACGCTGCAAGTGGAAAAATACTTCGCCCACCTCATCACCGACAGCAAGTTTCTCGCTACCGACATACTTATACCACTCGACAAGATAAAAGGTGGCAAACAGGGCGATAAGGCAGTAGCTCGCATAATCGACTGGCCCGACGATGCCAACAGCCCAATAGGAGAAATAGTGGACGTGCTGGGTGTCGCAGGCGAGAACAACGCCGAGATCCACGCCATTCTTGCCGAATTCGGCCTGCCGTACCGTTATCCCGAAGAAGTGGAAAAAGCCGCCGATGAAATCGACGCAACCATCACGCCCGAAATCATTGCGGCACGAAAAGACATGCGCGATGTCGTGACATTCACAATCGACCCCAAGGATGCAAAGGACTTTGACGACGCACTGTCGCTTGAGAAGCTGCCCAACGGGAACTGGCAAGTGGGCGTACACATTGCCGACGTGTCGCACTACGTCACCCCGGGTTCCATAATAGACCGCGAAGCCTATAACCGTGCGACCTCGGTATATCTTGTTGACCGAACGGTGCCTATGCTGCCCGAACGGTTGTGTAACGAGATATGCTCGCTGCGCCCCAACGAAGAAAAACTCACTTATTCGTGCATCTTAGAACTCGACGATGATGCCAACATACTCAACACAGAGATTTGCCACACCGTGATACGCAGCAATCGGCGGTTCACCTACGAAGAAGCCCAGGAAATAATCGAGACCGGGAAAGGCGACTATGCCGAAGAAATTCTCACCCTCGACCGGTTGGCCAAGATACTGCGGCGACAACGATATGAAAACGGCGCGGTAAACTTCGACCGGTTTGAAGTGAGATTCGACATCGACGAACAAGGCAAGCCCATCGACGTATATTTCAAGGTGTCGAAAGACGCCAACAAACTGATAGAGGAATTCATGCTCCTCGCCAACAAGAAAGTGGCAGAAAGCGTAGGAAAAGTTCCCAAGAACAGGAAAGCCAAAACATTCGTCTATCGCGTACACGACAAGCCGATGGAGGAAAAGCTTGACAACTTTGCAGAGATTGTCCGCTCGTTTGGCCGCAAAATCAAGACAAGCGGTTCCACGGCCGAAGTCAACAAGTCGCTCAACAAGCTGCTCAACGACATAAAGGGAACGCCCGAAGAAAACATGCTATCGACACTGGCCATACGCTCGATGGCCAAGGCCGTGTATTCAACCGTCAACATCGGCCACTACGGACTGGCATTTGACTATTACACCCACTTCACCTCGCCCATACGCCGCTACCCCGACGTAATGGTACACCGCCTGCTCGACCGTTACAAAGCCGGCGGACGCAGTGCCAACCAAGACAAAGTGGAAGAATATTGCAAGCATTCGAGCGAAATGGAGCAACTTGCCGCACAGGCCGAAAGAGCGTCAATCAAATACAAGCAGGTAGAATTCATGGGCGACCGCCTGGGGAAAGTATATAAAGGTACCATCTCGGGCGTGACCGAATGGGGGCTGTATGTCGAAATCGACGAGAACAAGTGCGAAGGACTCGTCCCCATACGCGACCTCGAAGACGATTACTATGAATTTGACGAGAAAAACTACTGCCTCATAGGCCGCAGGCAAAAGAAACGCTACCGCCTCGGAGACCCCGTGACGGTGCAGATTGCGCGTGCCGATCTTGTCAAGAAGCAACTTGACATGGCGCTTATCGACGAAAAGCACCCGGTGGGCACACACCACATCGATTCGGCTCCTATCACCGTCTCGACGGCAACATCGCGCCGCAAAGAATCGCGCCGCGAGAAGCTGCGCGACAACTTTGAAAACGGTGGCAGCAAGCGCACAACAAAGCGCAACCGCGGAAAGAAAAAAGAATCGAAGAAGCGGTCGAAGCGTCGCTGACGCAGCAAATTATTAAAGATTTTTTTCTTTAATCTTTGCAGTGACAATGAAATGCAATATTTTTGCACAAAGTTTTGCACTTGCCATCCGGCAAGCACCCTAATTGTCATATATACACATAAATAACATAAATCAAATTTATTAACACTTAATTCAAAACTACTATGTGGTTAACAAATTCGTCCGTAGGCCGGAAAATGGTGATGGGTATCACCGGACTTTTCCTTGTCCTATTTGTAACCTTTCACGTGCTGATGAATGCCGTGGCGTTGTTCTCCCCCGAAGGGTACAATGCCGTGTGCCGTTTCCTCGGTGCTAATTGGTATGCAATTCTCGGTACTCTGGTACTTGCTGCCGGCTTCGTAATTCACATCATCTACTCTTTCTGGCTGACGCTGCAAAACCGCCGCGCCCGTGGCAACAACGCTTATGAAGTGAGCAAGCGTCCGGCCACGGTGGAATGGGCATCTCAGAACATGCTGGTGCTCGGCATCATCGTGGTGTGCTTCATGATTGTGCACCTTGTGCAATTCTGGGCCAAGATGCAGCTGCCCGAATTGCTCGGCGAGCATCTCGAATTCACCGGCATGGGATTCGTCTATGCCGCCTTCGGCCAAGTATGGACCTTGCCTGTTTACCTGATAGGCTTTATTGCCCTGTGGTTCCACATGACCCACGGTTTCTGGAGCGCGTTCCAGTCGATTGGCGCCAACAACGACATCTGGCTCAGCCGCTGGAAAGCCACCGCTAAAGTTTGGGCTACCGTCGCATGCTTGCTTTTCGCCATCGAGGCCATCTGGTTTACAGTCCAAGCTCAAGACAAGGCCAATATGGAAAAATATGGCGTCAATACCGAGGTTGTCGTAGAAAATGCGATTGAATCTTTGATCACAATCACCGATGCTGAGTAATAACCTCTCACTTTAAAACTTTATTACTGAAATGGAAGATATTAAGAAAGCCAAAGATACTGCCGCTCAGCCTGTCATCGACTCTAAGATTCCCGAAGGCCCGATAGCGGAAAAATGGACCAACTATAAGGCTCACCAAAAACTTGTTAACCCGGCCAACAAACGCCGCCTCGACATCATCGTTGTCGGCACAGGACTGGCCGGAGCCTCGGCTGCTTCGTCGCTTGCCGAAATGGGATTCAACGTCCTGAACTTCTGCATACAAGACTCTCCCCGCCGTGCGCACTCTATCGCCGCACAAGGAGGTATCAACGCAGCCAAGAACTACCAGAACGACGGCGACTCGGTTTACCGCCTGTTCTATGACACAGTGAAAGGCGGCGACTACCGCGCACGCGAAGCCAACGTTTACCGCCTTGCCGAAGTGTCGAACAACATCATCGACCAATGCGTGGCACAAGGCGTACCTTTCGCACGTGAATACGGCGGCCTGCTTGCCAACCGCTCTTTCGGCGGCGCACAAGTGTCGCGTACATTCTACGCAAAAGGCCAGACGGGCCAGCAATTGCTGCTCGGCGCATATGCATCGCTCAACCGCCAAATCCAAATGGGCAAGGTTAAGAGCTACAACCGCTATGAAATGCACGACGTGGTAATTATCGACGGACGTGCCCGCGGCATCATCGCCCGCAACCTCGTCACCGGAAAGCTCGAACGCTTTGCCGCACACGCAGTGGTAATCGCCACCGGCGGCTATGGCAACACATATTTCCTCTCGACCAACGCGATGGCCTGCAACTGCAGCGCGGCAATGGCTTGCTACCGCAAGGGCGCATACTTTGCCAACCCTGCATTCGTGCAAATCCACCCGACCTGCATCCCGGTACACGGCGACAAGCAGTCGAAGCTGACACTTATGTCGGAATCGCTGCGTAACGACGGCCGCATATGGGTTCCCAAGAAGCTCGAAGATGCCAAGGCTCTGCAAGCCGGCAAGAAGAAAGGCAGCGACATACCCGAAGAAGACCGCGACTACTACCTCGAACGCCGCTACCCGGCATTCGGCAACCTGGTTCCGCGCGACGTTGCTTCTCGCGCAGCCAAGGAACGTTGCGACAAAGGATTTGGTGTCAACAACACCGGCCTTGCCGTATTCCTCGACTTCTCTGAAAGCATCGAACGCCTCGGCCTCGACGTTGTGCGCCAACGCTATGGCAACCTCTTCGACATGTACGAGGAAATCACCGATGTCAACCCGGGCGAGCTTGCTCGCGAAATCAACGGGGTAAAATACTACAACCCGATGATGATTTACCCGGCTATCCACTACACAATGGGTGGCATATGGGTTGACTACGAGCTGCAAACATCGGTTAAGGGTCTGTTTGCAATTGGCGAGTGCAACTTCTCCGACCACGGTGCCAACCGCCTTGGAGCATCGGCACTCATGCAAGGACTTGCCGACGGATACTTCGTATTGCCTTACACCATACAAAACTACCTTGCCGACCAAATCACCGTTCCTCACTTCAAGACCGACACTCCCGAATTCGACAAGGCCGAGAAAGAGGTTCAAGCTCACATCGACCACTTGATGAACATCAAGGGCAAACGCTCGGTTGACTCAATCCACAAGGAACTGGGACACATCATGTGGGAATACGTGGGCATGGGTCGCACCAAGGAAGGTCTCGAAACTGCGCTAAAGAAGCTCAAGGAAATACGCAAGGAATTTGAAACCAACCTGTTCATACCGGGTT
>CALUNI010000055.1 GCA_944321905.1 uncultured Muribaculaceae bacterium
ACCTGCAATTCACACCCATCGTGGAGCGGCTGATAAGCGACAGCGAATATGTGCAGCTTGCTTCGCCATCGGCTCGCGAAGCCACCGAGATTGCCGACTTCTCGGTATCGCCACGGCAATGGGGCGACTTCTTGTGCGCCATATTCGACGAATGGGTGCGCAACGACGTGGGGAAATACTTCGTGCAGATATTCGACTCGACTCTTGCCAACTACGCAGGGGTCGAACCCGGCGTGTGTACAATGGCACGGTCGTGCGGACACGCCGGAGTGATGGAATTTAACGGCGACGTGTATTCGTGCGACCACTTCGTGTTCCCGGAATACAGGCTTGGCAACATACGCGACATTACGCTCGCCGAGATGATGTACAGCCCTCGGCAGTCACAATTCGGCGCAGCCAAGCGAGGTTCTTTACCTCGCCAATGCCTTGAATGCCGCTTTTCGGCCATTTGTAATGGCGAATGCCCGAAAAACCGGTTTGCCGTTACAGCCGACGGAGAATCCGGGCTGAACTACCTGTGTGAAGGTTATTACCGATTTTTCGAGCATTCCGCGCCTTACATGCAATTCATGAAACGCGAATTGGAAGCCAAGCGTCCGCCGGCCAACGTGATGAACCTGTTCAAGTAAGCAGTGCCGCCCCGCCGGTCATTTGTTTCTACCGGGATTAAAGCGAATCACGGTGAACGAATAGGCTGGCATCACGTATGAGAACTCGTCGCTCACGCTCATCTCACTTTCTGCCGGCACGGCATCCTTGTCGGTCGGCGTTCCGTCAAGCACTGTCACCGTCGCCTGCACATTGCCTGCCACCATTGGCATATTGACCAATGCATCCACCTCGACAGGCAGCATATTCACCATTTTCAGTATTACGTCGCCCGTTTTGCTGTCACGCACCACCGACGTGCCTATGCGACAAGTCACGTCACGGCGGTCGCTGTCGATTTTCTTGTCGGCCGGGATATATCGGTCGCCCGCGTTAAGCCCATACAGCCGCTGTACATGGTAGCCCACGGTGCGTTTCACATCCTTGCTATCGAAATAAATCATGTCGGGATTCCACTGCGTGTGACCCTCCTTGGCAAGCAGCGGCGCATAAGAAGTCATTGCCACCACGTCGCCGTTACGTTCTATCGAAGTTAGGTACAGTGCCTCGGAGAGAGCCGTTTCAATATTATTTGGCCGTCCGGGCAGGTGTGCGGCATATTCGCCCAGATAGACCTTGGTTCCCGAGCGGTCGTAGCTGTCGTAAAAGTCCTGATTATATATGAACCAACCCGGAGAGTTATAATAATGCTCGTCAACCATGGGCAGCCCAAGCCGACGAGCCAGCTTCCACCCCTCGACGTAATCGGTGCCTTCATAGAATGGGCCGACGGTACCTATCACCGTTATCTCGGGATGGTGTTTCTTCAACGCCTCGTATATCATGGTAAAGCGCACCTCAAACACATCGGTTATCAAGTCTTCGTTGCCTATGCCTATGTATTTCAAGTTAAACGGCTCGGGATGTCCGGCCTCGGCACGCAACCGCGCCCACTTGCTAGTCTCCGGGTTGCCGTTGGTGTAGTCTATAAGGTCGAGAATGTCTTGGATATATTCGTCCATCTCGTCCAACGGCACTCCACCCTGCTGCCCACCACTCACCAACTTGCCGGGAACGCATGCAGAATTCTGGCAAGGCACACCGGCTGCAATCACCGGCAGCGGTTCTGCACCTATGTCTTCGCAGAACAAGAAATACTCGAAGTATCCAAGTCCGAGGGTCTGGTGGTATCCCCACAAATTCTTCATGGGCTTTCGAGCTTCAAGCGGTCCTACCGAATTTTTCCACCTGTAGATGTTATCCAACCCTTGCCCGTGAGCCACGCACCCGCCGGGAAACCGTACAAATCGCGGATGTATGTCGGCTATTGCCTGTGCAAGGTCGGCGCGAAGCCCGTTTTTTCTTCCTTTAAAAGTGTTGCGAGGGAACAGTGAAATCATGTCCATGTCGTAACGGCCGGCTTCAAGCGGCTCGATTCTAAGCACGGCTGCATCGCTCGAAGCCGTGGCTTGAAGCTTCGCCTCGCACTTCTTCCAAGCCTGCGACGCTGCATCCACTACGCAGCTTGCAAGCACGCCGCCTTCGTCGTCGCAAAGGCTCACCCTTATTTTTCCGGGCTTGCCACCTGTGCGGGAAAACAACGAAAAATCATACCACTCACCTTTCTTAACAACGATACCGTCATAGCCCGAATTGACCAATGCAGCACCTTGCCCGTCGGCTGTCACCGCAGCATAATGCGGATTATTGACATGTATGGGTTTTACGGTATCTACAGTCATGGCTGCTCCGGCACCGTCTATGCTCCAAGCATAAGTAGGCCCCCAGCCTTTCACGTTCCAATTTTCATCTTTTGAATACTCGAAATCGCGGTTCTGCACCAACTCGGCATACAGCCCCCCGTCTGCCCCATAATTTATATCCTCAAAAAACACGCCTATCAACTTGTCGCTTATGGGCTTTTCATGCTCGGGCATGACATCCAACCTTAAACCTACAGTGCCAAGCCCGGCAAAACGCTCGCCGTCCTGCTCGGCACGCTCTTCATAAAGCCTGTTACGCTCGATTTTATCATCGGCATATCGTGTCACCCGCTCGATATCGCTCTGTGCCACTTTCTGCATCGTCCCCGTTTCACTCTTACCGTCTATGACAACGGTAGCCGCAGGAGACTGAATCCAAGCAGCATCCACATACGTGTCGCGCTGCTTGTCGGTAAAATATGACTGCCGGCCCCAGTATGTAAGATTTTCCGATGCAGCATGGCCAAACTCCTTTCCGTTCCCGTTTAATTGCCAAACGCAGTGCCATGCGCCACCACAGGCCTCGCGATACACGACAAGCTTCACCATGCGCTTCTCGCCGCCCCAGTTGGCATAGTCGCACTTCAAGAAAGAGAAACCGTCACCTATCGACGACCATTCCCGGCCATTCTCACTCCAGGCCAGCTTAAGCCCGCTACGCCCCTCGTCAAGCGGTGAAGCATAAGCAAACAGATATGCCGAGTCGGCCTTTTCGACCTGTGCCGACGCAGGCAGGCCGCTTACAAACACAGTGGCGCATAACGCCAGACAATATACAAAACGCATAATTATATCTTCTTTTTAAGTACAAGCACAATATTACGAAATATTTTCCACAATCAGCCATCCCGCTTTTAATAAAATTTCCTACGACCTTCAAGTAAAGAATGTGGCATACAGTTCCACGCTTGAACTGAGAATAATTATATACTAATCTGATAATCAATTTATATATCAGGTTTTATCTTTTATTTGATATCGTATAGTTACCATATTCTGTCGGTTTTCCAAAGGTTATTACTATTTTGCTCCATTGTATAATAAAAACTTTTCATTGTAAAGTATTGCGTTGATGTGCCACAATGGGTACGTTTGAAACCACCTCATAATGGCACGGTCATAATTCTATCTGACTTATCAAATAGATATAAAAAGTGCCGTAACAAACTGAATCACGAGACAGTAGATTATAATAGTTCAACCCTAATTATTACATCAAACATACTGCACATTTAAAAAAATGCAGTAACTTTACGGATAATAAGAAAATTAAAATGAATATAACGGAATATATAACTCGTAATGGCGGCTACATATCGTCAGCGGAAGCCAAAAAGGTATCACTATATAACCAGTTATTGTATGGTACAAGAACCGGGCGGATTGTACGGTTGCGCCGAGGCGTATATGCACTCAATAACGGATTAGCCAAACAAATGATTGATGTCGAAACATTGGTACCAGACGGTGTGTTGTGCCTTTATTCCGCATGGTCTTACCATGAACTTACAACTCAAATTCCACAAGCATACCACATTGCGGTAGAACGTACACGACGGATAACGCTTCCTGTGTTCCCGCCTATTGAACTTAGTTTTATGACGCAAAAAGCTTATACGCTTGGAGTTATGGAAGTGGAGATTGACGGTTTCAAGGTCAAAGTGTATGATTTGGAAAAATCGGTCTGCGATGCAATCAAGTATCGAAATAAGATTGGCTTGGATGTAAGTTCCGAAATATTCAATAACTATCTGTCGCGCAAAGAACGTGACATCACCCGTCTTTATGAATACGCATCGCAACTGCGAGTAGGTAAAAAAATTGATGAGCTGATAAAATTTATCCTATAATGAGCAAGACACATACAAACTTAGGAAAATCGGTTAAGGAACGACTGCTTAATTTATCAAGAGCGGAACACTACAATCCGCAAATGATGATTTCCCGTTACATGTAAGAACGGCTACTTTATCGTTTGTCCATCAGCAACTACCGTGAGCGTTTTATCCTAAAGGGCGGTGCGTTGCTTTACGCTCACGACCGCTTTGAAGCCCGTCCGACCTTGGATATAGACTTTATGGCGACCCGTATCAACAATGATAAAGAGAACATCAAACGAATTATCAAGGAAATATGCAATATTGAATGTGTTCTTGACGGAGCCTACTATGACGCTGATACAGTAGAAGCGGAGGATATAACGGTAAACAAGGAATATCACTGAGTACGGGTTTCTGTCGTTGCTCATCTTGACACTGCCCGTCAGCGCGTATTTATGGATATAGGTTTTGGCGATGCCGTTACTCCTGCACCTCAAGAACTGACTTTTCCTGCTTTGATTGATACCGTGCCGCAAGCGGAGATAAAGGCTTATTCATTGGAAACTGTAGTTGCGGAAAAGTTCCATGCCATGATAGTTCTCTCTTTGGCCAATAGTCGCATGAAGGACTTCTTTGATGTCTATCGTATTCTGGCGACAGACAGGGTAGATAGTGAAATACTGTCAGATGCTATTACATCCACTTTTGCAAATAGGGAAACTGGTTATCGGAAGAATCACCCCTTATTTACCGAAGAGTTTTTCTCATCTAAAGACCGCCAATCCTTTTGGAACGGCTTTCTGCGGAAAATAAAATACCCGGGATCCATAGACTTTAAGACCGTCGGCCTATTGATAAGAGAACGACTGCAATCTTATTGGGAATCACTGAGAGATGATAGCGCATTATGAATCTAAATTTAAAATATTATGACATCTATAGATTCCGCAAAAATTGGCTATACCCTGCGCAATAAAATTGTTGGGAAAAATAAGTCGCTTTCCAAAGAGACATGCACCATTTAAAGAGGGCTTGTGTTAATAAATCATAAATGGGGGGGGGATAATTTTAATTGACAAAAAAATCTTGCAGGCGCAACTTTTTTATAACTTCGCAACGTCAAATGCACAGAAACCGTTACTATAAACTACAGGTTCTATGAATACATTAACATTTACGGCACTCGCAACATATTAATTATAACACTTATGCTTAATTTCAGACGCATCACATCAACTTTGGTTACAGTTCTGGCAGGAATTGCCATTGCCTCGGCTCAATATTCAGTCAGAGGCGAAGTGGTTGACAGCACGGGCATGGGCGAGCCTTATGCCACAATACGCATCTTTAGCGCGCAAGACACCACAAAAGCCGTAAAACTGGGGGTTACCGGCGTGGATGGGAAATTCCGTCAAGAACTTTCCCGTGCCGGGAGCTACAGCCTGTCGGTCGTATCAGTCGGCAAAGAACCCATAATCAGAAACTTCAGCGTAAACAACGACAACAGGGATGCCGACCTTGGCAAAATGGCTACACGCGTGGCCGACAACGTGCTCGGAGAGGTGGAAGTAGTAGCACAAAAGCCACTCGTCACGGCCGAAATCGACCGGCTGAGCTACGACGTGGCAAGCGACGAGGACTCCAAGGCCAACAGCATACTCGAAATGCTGAAGAAAGTGCCGATGGTGACAGTTGACGGGCAAGACAACATAAAGGTGAACGGCAGCAGCGAGTTCAAGATTTACAAGAACGGACACCCCGACAACACACTGTCGGGCAATCCATCGCAAGTGCTGAAATCTATCCCGGCCAACATGGTTGAGAAAATAGAAGTGATAACAGAGCCGGGAGCCAAGTATGATGCCGAAGGCGTAAACGGCATCTTGAACATCGTGATGAAAGACAACAGCCGCATCGACGGCGTGATGGGGTCGATATACGCACAATACAACACTCTGCAACAGCCCGGTGGGAATGTTTACTTGACCACAAGCCTAAACGACAAGCTTACAGCGAGCGTCAACTATTCTTACGTCAACATCGGCGGAGAAGAGCAGTATGGCGACTACTCTTACACTTACAAGGAGTCGGGGTACAACGAACGGCAAAGTACCGTTGTCTCCAACCCGGGACACCTGCATTTCGCATCGCTCGACATGAGCTACGAAATCGACACGCTTAATCTGGTCACCGCCTCGTTTGGCGGTTATTGGCTGCAAATTGACCCTAACGGGCACAACACAAACGAGACGTTTGACCGCGACGGCAACCTGCTGTACTCATACACGCAATACTACGGCGAGGGGCAACGATACGGATACTCCAACTTCAGCGGACGGCTCGACTACCAACACTTGACCCGAAACAAGGGGGAAGCCTTGAATTTCTCATACCTGCTCTCATCGTCGGGCAACAACAATACATATTCGTCACGCTACGAAGAACTGGTGAACCCGCCGTTTGACTACACCAGATACCTCTACGATACCGACCAAAAACTCATGGAACACACGTTCCAGCTCGACTACACGCGCCCGTACGGCGAGAAGCACAAACTCGATGTCGGCGCAAAATACATCTTCCGCCGCAACCACAGCCTCACATCCACGCAATACGACGACAAGCCGGCGACCTCGCTCGACTTCATGCACCGCACCCACGTGGGGGCAATCTATGGCGAATACTCGTTCACTTCGGGCGCATGGATGGCAAGGGCCGGCGTGAGGTATGAATTCGCGCGCATGACTGCCGACTACCGGAACATCGACCGCAAAGGCATAGAAAAGAACCTTAACGACGTGGTGCCGACGCTGAGCCTTGGCTACCGAATCGACCCGAAAAACAACCTGCGCCTAAACTTCTCCACGCGAATCAACCGCCCCGGCATAAGCTACCTCGACCCTGCCATAAACGAGTCTCCGACAGAAGTAAGCTATGGCAATCCCGACCTCGTGAGCGCACGCAACAACTCGCTGCAAGGCACCTATACCTACATCCACCCGAAGCTCACGCTCAATGCCTCGCTCGGCTACTCGTTCAGCAACGACCAAATCACACAATACATATACGTCATCGACAACGTGCGGCAAAACACCTACGACAACATAGGCGAAACCCGCTCGGGACGACTAAGCCTGTTTGCCCAATGGATGCCGACCCCAAAGACCAACATCTCATTCAATGGCGAAATTTTCCGTAATATATACCAAAACGACGATTTCGGCATAACCAACAAGCGTTGGACTTTCAGCTTCTACGCAAATGCCTCGCAAGAGTTGCCATGGAAGTTGCGCATAAGTGCTATGGGTGGGGGCTTTGGCGGTGGCCTGTGGGATTTATATAGTTATTCACGCGACGACTTCTACTACGGCCTTAACCTGCAACGCTCGTTCTTGAAAGACGACCGCCTGACGGTACAACTTTCTGCAATGAACATGTTCTCGAAATACCAAAACTTTGAGATGGTCACACGGTATGGCGACTACATCGGTTGGAACAAATCCCGATACCCGCAACGCATGTTCCAAGTGTCGGTTTCGTTCAGGTTCGGGTCTTTAAAAGCCTCGGTAAAAAAGACCCGCACCACAATCAACAATGACGACGTGGTGGGTGGCGGAGGACGTGAAGGCGGCTCTCCGGCCGGAGGTGGCAACTGATGCCCGGTGCTTGCATAAACGACGCAATATGATTACCTTTGTATCCCGACTTATGCTTTAACAATCGGGATACAATCTTTTTTACAATGGAATTTCTTAACGGTACTAACCTGCTCGGCCTTTTGATAGGCCTGTGTACATTCTTCATAATAGGCGTGTTCCACCCCATAGTTATTAAATGCGAATACTACTTCGGCACTCGGTGTTGGTGGTGGTTCCTGCTGTTGGGGTTGGCGTGTATCGCATTATCGGTATGCGTGGGCAACCTGTTTGCTTCGGCATTGCTCGGCGTGACGGCATTCTCCTCGTTTTGGAGCATACTCGAGATATTCGAGCAGCAAAAGCGCGTGCAGAAAGGCTGGTTTCCCCGCAATCCCCGCCGCAGATACCCCTTCGACAAGTAACCCCCTACAATTTTCAATAAACGATATAAATCGCAACTTTATCATTGTTGCATCCACTCCCGCAGGCAGGACGAAGCACAACATTCCGACAAAAACGCAAGCACGGCAAACTTTGCTTATGATTTATAATCGTAGATAGGCATGTTGTTGCTGTTTGTTGCCTCGGAGAGGCAATACTATGCTTAACCGTCGGTGGAGTGAGCGACAGCGAACGAAACCGGCGGTATTTGCCTTTCTCCCTAAAATACGGCTTCGGAGATGCCGAACTTAAGCTGCCACAATAGTTCGACATCTCCGAAGCCGCTTAATGTATATGTCTATCATTCCGCAGGTTACGTTCGCTATCGCTCACTTCACCCGCGGTTAAACCGAGTGCAGCCTCTCCGAGGCTGTTTTGTGGCGCACAAAAGAAATCACGCTGCAATATTCCCGCATTTACTTCCATTGCACATCGTTTACAAATCTGCTAATAAGTTATGGTGGCGTTAGTGTTACTCACAGTCCTTAAGTAGTATTGTCCAATTTATTAATTGTTGAGACAACCTTCTCACCCTTATGCATAGCAACTAAAAGCTATCCATGCATAAGCAAAGATTTCTCCATCTAAGACGAATACAATAAAATAGCAAAAGCAGGATAGAAAAAAATAGAAGTGCATTCCGGCAGTAATGGTTCAAAAAACGAAGTAATTTGTTTTTTTTGCACTTAAGATACTGTATCTTTGCATATACAATAACATTGTATAAATCGGGGAACGATGAAAAGATTGCTTGTATCGGTACTTATCGGCTTGATAATGACTCTATCGGGCGGAACACATGCCACAGCTCAACAGCCAAAGTGGCAGCACACCGACATCGTTGTTTCCGAGCCAAGCCTTAACGACCCTGCCGAGGACGGCGGAATAGCCATATACAGCCAAGACCAAGCCATAATAATCAAGACCGAACGGCGCATCGAGGTGCGCGTGTTCACGATATTGGGGCAACTGGTGTCGCAAGGCGAGGTCGCTCCGGGCTGCTCCATCTTGAATATAAATTCACGAGGCATATACATAGTGAAAATCGACAATATCACGCAAAAGGTGGTATTGTGACCCGTATTTTTCACATAATCATACATTCCGAATTATTACCAACATTAATATAACCGACTATGGAAAATAATGCAAACTTAGACTGGGCAAACCTTTCGTTTGGCTACATGAAGACCGACTACAACGTGCGTTGCACATACAAGGACGGCGCATGGGGCGAAATCGAAGTTACCGACTCTGAATACATCGACATGCACATGGCCGCCACTTGCCTGCACTACGGACAAGAAATATTCGAGGGCTTAAAGGCATTCAAGGGCAAGGACGGGAAGATTCGCATCTTCCGCCTTGAGGAAAATGCCAAGCGCATACAGCGCAGCGCCAACGGAATAATGATGGCCCCGCTGCCAATAGAAAAATTCCGCGAGATGGTGGAAAAGGTCGTAAAGCTCAACGAACGCTTCATCCCGCCATATGGCAGCGGCTCGTCGCTATACATCCGCCCCATCGAATTGGGCATGACTGCGCAAGTGGGCGTAAAACCTGCCGTTGACTACCTGTTCATAATTTTCGTCACCCCGGTGGGGCCGTATTTCAAAGAGGGATTCAAGCCGACCAAGGTTGCCGTGTACCGCGAATTCGACCGTGCGGCGCCGTGCGGCACAGGACGGTGGAAAGTGGGAGGAAACTATGCAGCAAGCCTAAAGGCCGGTGAACTGGCCCACCAAGGCGGTTATTCGGCTGTACTATATCTCGACCCTAAAGAAAAAAAATATATCGACGAGTGCGGCCCGGCCAATTTCTTTGCAATAAAAGGCAACAAGTACATCACGCCTAAGTCGAATTCGATTCTGCCTTCAATCACAAACATGAGCCTGCAACAAATCGCCAAAGACATGGGGCTTGAAGTGGAATGCCGCCCAATGCTGCTCGAAGAACTCAACGAGGTGGACGAAGCAGCCGAATGCGGAACCGCGGCCGTAGCCGCCCCTATCAGCGAGGTCGATGACATCGACGAAGGCAAGAAATACGTGATTTCAAAAGACGGGCAACCGGGGCCGATAACCACAAAGCTATATAACCACTTGCGTGCCATACAGCTTGGAGACGAACCCGACACTCACAACTGGGTGACAATACTGTAAATTCAAATATAGATATCCAGAGCCTGTTTAAACTTGAATCATGCAATATTTAAACAGGCTCTTAGATTACACGCCATATGACTGAAAGAACAGACTGCCTCGCCATCATAGAGCAATATTACGGACGCGACACCGACGCAGCCGCCCTGCTGATAAAGCACAGCAGGCAAGTTGCCGACCTTGCAATAAAAATCGCCTGCGACAAGCCGCAATTAAACATAGATGCTGACTTCGCTTATGAAGCCGCAATGCTGCACGACATAGGCATATTCCGCACCAATGCGCCCGAAATATACTGCTACGGGACAGAGCCTTACATCAAGCACGGCTTGATTGGGCGGGAACTGCTCGACAGCCTCGGCCTGCCAAGGCACGCACTGGTATGCGAGCGGCATACGGGAGCCGGACTCTCGATCATCGACATTCGCAAGCAGCATTTGCCTTTGCCATTGCGCGACATGCTGCCGCTCACCATCGAAGAAAAGCTCGTCTGCTATGCCGACAAGTTCTACTCAAAGTCTCACCCCGACCGTGCCATCGACTACGACCACGCCCGCAAGAAGCTGCTCAAATACGGCGAAGAAACTGTGGCACGATTCGAGGCTCTCCACGAACTATTTGGTTGAGCGCAGGCTGCATCCGTACACATTTACGCGCATCATCTCCACCGTCTCTTCAAGAATCTGCGGCGTGACATTCCCGTGAGTCATCAGCTTCATCTCAAGCGCACACTTGCCGTCGCCATATGGGGGCTGCACATAGTGGAAACCATTCCATAGCTTCAGACCCATAGATTCATAAAATTTTACGCGCCTCTCGGCTATAGGGGTGGTCGGCGGCTCAACCTCAAGCACGATATCCGAAGCCACATCGCCAAGGAAGTGGCAAAATACTTCATGCCCAATCCCCTTGCCGCGCATTTGCGGTATCACGGCAAAATGTTCAAGATAGTCAACCTTGCCGAAATTCCAAAACGTTATAAAAGCGAGCATCCTGTTTTCGTCGTCGCCGTCGCAAGCACACATCACCGAAAACGGGACGCTTTCATCCTTAAGCAAAGCGACAAACTCCGAGAAGTCACGACGCTCGTCAGCCGGAAACGCAGATGTATATAATAGCTCGACCTGCCCCAATAAATTGTCAGAGTGTGAAACCAATCGATAAATAATTCCCATAAATTTAAAATTTTGCTTACAATTTTATGATAATTCAATTATTAGTTCGTATCTTTATATCATGAATTAATAACGCATCACACGATACGCATTTTTTGGCAGCAAAAAATTGTCGTATCAATGCAACAAAATTAAAACAAATCATCACATAATAAAAAACTAAAACAACTCTTAAATGGCAAATTTTCAATTAGACGAGTTAGATTGCAAAATTCTAAAAATGTTGTCTTCTAATGCGCGTAAACCTTATCTTGAAATAGCTCGCGAATGCAACGTGTCTGGAGCCGCCATACATCAACGGATACAGAAACTTTATAGCGTAGGCGTGCTAAAGGGTTCTGAATCAAACATCGAGCCCACATCGGTCGGACTCAACACTTGCGCCTACGTAGGCTTCTTCCTAAGCGACCCGTCGCGCTTCGACGAAGTTATCGAGCGTCTTAAAGCCATGCCCGAGGTCGTTGAATGCCATTATACGACAGGCAAATACGACATGCTCATAAAGCTTTACGCTCGCAACAACGAGCACCTGCTTGAACTGATACACGACCAGTTGCAATCCATAGGTTTCGCACGCACCGAAACGCTTATTTCGTTCAAGCAAGTATTCAAGCGTCAAATTCCCATTTACGATTCTATCATCGGAAATGACTGATTATAGCAACCTGCTTTTAGATGCTGTGCGCTGTGCCCAAGAAGCCGGAAAAATACACCTTTCATTCTTCAGAAAGGGCAATTTCGCCATCGAAGCCAAGCACAACAATGAAAGCGACATCGTGACATCGGCCGACAAGGCTGCCGAAGCCTCGATTATAAATTTTATACATAACGCTTATCCCACCCATTCCATCCTGTCGGAGGAATCGGGTGAGGAAAAGCGTAATGCCAATTTCGAGTGGGTGATAGACCCCCTTGACGGTACCACGAATTTCAGTTCGGGGCTGCCCGAGTTCAGCGTGTCGATAGGCATCCGCCACAATGGTGTTACCGTTGTCGGAGTCGTATTTGCCCCTTATCTTAACGAGCTGTTCCATGCCGTGCGCGGCGAAGGAGCATACCTTAACGGAGAGAAGATTGCTTGTGGAGCAAAACAGTCGCTCGGCCATTGCGTCATTGCCACAGGCTTCCCTGTTGACAAAGACCACAATCCCGACAACAACCTCGACAACGTAACGCGCATCCTGCCACGAATACGCGGGCTGAGGCGGCTCGGATCGGCCGCCGTTGACATATCTTATGTTGCCGCAGGCTTCCTCGACGCTTATTGGGAACTCAATCTGCACGAGTGGGACGTGTGCGCAGGGCTACTCATCGCCGAAGAAGCGGGAGCCTGCTTCAGCCATTTCCGCAACGACCGCAACATCTCGGTCGTTGTTGCGTCACCCGCAATAATGCCACAGCTCCTGCCATTGCTGTCCACCACTCCATGCCACTGAGTGCAAGCATTGTGCGTTATACCGAAAAAAATGATTTACACTGCAGCCCAAGTTTCCGGCAGCAAGGTTGCCGTGACATAAGACACCCATGCAAGCACAATCCACCGGCAGGGAATATACTTCAAGTTGCTCCGCCTAACTTTTTTTTGCATAACAACCACGATGCTATGCGGCCGCTCCGATGAACTCTTTGTCAACTCTACACAGCGGCACGGTGCCACACAGCCACTACTCCGCCGAACTCTTTGTCAACTCTGCACAACGGCACGGTGCTATATAGCTGCTACTCCGCCAAACTTTTTGTCGGCTTTACACAGCGGCACGGTCATACAGCCACTACTCCGCCGAACTTTTTGTCGGCTTTACACAGCGGCACGGTCATACAGCCACTACTCCGCCGAACTCTTTGTCAACTCTACACAGCGGCACAGTGCCATATAGCTGCTACTCTGCCGAACCCTTTGTCTGCTATGTGGCGGCGGAGCCGCCTAACGATGCTTAACCGCACGCAAGCGCAGCGCAGCTTGCGGCCATGATACCACCTAAAGCGGCTTCGGAGATGCCGAACTGACGTACACAATAAGGCAAACAACTTAGCACCCGATATCACCATTGATAGAACTTAATATCCCCCACGTGCCATTGGAATGTATATGTATTACCTCCGACGGGCACGTTAACCGCCAAAATGCCGTTGCTACGCCGACGTTCTACATTCATGTATATATTTTGCTCTCCGGGCTTGGAGACTTGATTTGCAGAAACAACAGACTTTAGACCTTCCACTATCTGCCCTTTCGCAAAACTTGCAACGATTTCACTTGGATCGAAAATTATATCGTTACCGTTTAAATCTTTAATTACAATATTCAATTGGAAATTCTTCTTATCGTATTGAAATGCGCACAATGCAGCCTTAACTATGTAATCGTCGTCGCTCAATATTGCATACAGCTTGTCTCCTGCCCATTCTTGTCCTGTAGTTCCATTAGATATAATTGAAATGTTTTGTGGTGATACATATCTGAGCATCTGCGCATATTCAGCTTCTTCTCCCCCCACGTGCCATTGAAATGTATATGTATTACCTCCGATGGGTACGTTAACCGCCAAAATGCCGTTGCCGCCACGGCGTTCTATATTCATAAATCCAATGACATCTTTTCCGCCATCATGCCGAGCATGGCCGGCATTCTTGGTTGAGCAGAAACCATAAGTCTCAAGCTCGTCAACAATGGTACCCGATACAAAATCCGCTTCAATCTTATTGGGATTGAAATCTATATCCTGGCCGTTTAAACCCTTTATTTTTACATTCAATTGATAATTTCCATTATCATACTGCGACGTACACAATGCAGCCTTAATGTCATAATTGCCATCGTTCAAACAAGCCCACATTTTGTCGTCACTCAATTCTTGCTTTATATCCCCACTATAGTCTATAATCGAGACATCTTTAGGTGACACGTATGTATAGGCGGGGGCAAATTCTGCTCCGGCATACCATTGAAATGCAAACTCCCTGTCGTCAACGGGAACGACAACGTGCATAATCCCGGTGTCGGTACTTTTAATCAAGAAATTAGAATATCCTATTATGCCGTTGCCCGGATATATGGTATTTTTCTTCAAATACCCTATTTGCTTTATGCTGTCGCCTCTCTCAAGCATTTTCGAAAGCTGGTATATATTCTCACCGCTGTCATACAACGACATATTCAAGTTCTGCCTTGTAGGATACTCTATGGTGTATCTGGCTTCTGCCTTTTCGGGACTCTCCATAAATATTAATATGGCATGAGGGTCAAACACCAAAGGCTCGCCTGTCTTGTTCTCGACAATTAAGCTCAACTGCTTAAGCCCTATGTCGTCTTTTGCCGAACTGATGGCTAATCCTATGGCGTAATCGTTGTCGCTTTTATATGCCCACAATTTGCCATCGCTCCATTCCGTGCTTAAGTCCTTTTCGACATCAGACAAGGTAATTGTCTGCATGAATGATTGAGAGCTGCAACTCGATAATGCAACGGCACCAAAAAGTGCCAAAACGATATATATTAACGGCTTTTTCATCGAAGTATGGTTTTGTTTATGTTACGAAGAAGCATTATTACAAATATAACATATAATAATGGATAAGCATGTAAAAATTTCGTAATTTATCATTATCTATCACTAAAAAAACAATCAAAACAAACCACCTCGCCCATTGATACAAAAACTACACTTGCGTAACAACTGCAAGCATTGTGTTTTCCCTATTTTTCATGGTTAAATGCGAGGCTAAGCCTTACATCAGTGAAGTTCCAAGCTGACATGCCGCCCCGGGCGTGGGCGGGCTTGGTGCCGTGGACGGGCGGGGGGCAAAAACGGGAG
>CALUNI010000056.1 GCA_944321905.1 uncultured Muribaculaceae bacterium
AACTGGGTTTCCTAACTCCCAAGAAATGTTTCTTTGACAAATTGGGCTAATTTTGCATTTGCTGTTGGACTCTACATAATCGGGCGACTGTGATTTTTCTTGTGATTTTTTTCATGAAAATTTTGGCAAATTAAAAAATAGTCGTACCTTTGCAACGCAAAACAGAAAAACAAGGGCGTTTAGCTCAGCTGGTTCAGAGCATCTGCCTTACAAGCAGAGGGTCGGCGGTTCGAATCCGTCAACGCCCACAAGAGGAGAAGCTGATAAAGGTTTCTCCTCTTTTTTATTACACAAGACCATCCTCGCGCACGACACACGCATATGGGAAATTCATATAAAGCCATAAAAAGCAAACATTACATACAAAACCTAATCGAAGAGGGCGAACACGAACATCAAGACTTCAAATTCCAAATCTCTGATGCTCGTAAAATCGCACGCAGCATATCGGCATTTGCCAACAACGACGGAGGCCACCTGCTGATAGGCGTGAAAGACAACGGAAACATAGTGGGCATCGAAAGCGACGAGGAAATATACATGATAGAACAAGCTGCTAACACATATTGCCGCCCGCCCCAGTCGGTTGACTTTTCGATATACAAAATCGAAGGCATGAATGTGCTGAAAGTTGATATAAAACCGGCGTTGAAACGTCCCGTAAAGGCTCAAGACGACGACCACAAGTGGCAGACGTACTTCCGCGTGGCCGACGAAAACATACTCGCCCATCCGCTACACGCAAAACTATTACAGCAAGGATGTGAAAAAAACGGAGTTCAATTCATTTATGGCGATAAAGAAAAACAAATAATAAACTATGCCATGCAAAACGGCAGTGTCACCGTTGACCAATGCATGAAACTCGCCCACATTTCACAACAAGCAGCCGAACAGTCTTTAATCGCTCTCTGCAGCATTGGCGCACTTACCATAAAATACGTCGGGAATCAATTCATGCTCGTTCCACCCCAAGAGTAACGAGCTATTTTGATTCATCTAACGTTGTAAATATTACAAATTCTTGGCTCGACGTACCACGCTGCAATCATCGGCAAATTTTGGACGACACGCTGACTGGCGGAAAAACAAACAGCCGTCCCCAAAGACAAATTTCTCGGGGACGGCCTGCAATATCGTCAACCAAAACAGCAAATCACTGCTTGTTTTGCTCTTTTGCCCAACTGTCTTTGAGCGAAATTGTGCGGTTAAACACTAATTTGCCTGCCGTTGTGTCGGGGTCAACGGTAAAATACCCTATGCGCTGGAACTGATAATGGTCGCCGGGTTTGGCCGTTTCGGCAAGGAACGGTTCAATCTTCACGTTCTCAACCACCTTCAACGAATCGGGATTAAGCAATTCTCGGAAATCACGGTCCTTTTCTTCGGCAGGATTTTCACAACTAAACAGACGGTCATACAGCCTCACCTCTGCATCCTTGCAATGTGCCACCGACACCCAGTGCAAAGTACCTTTCACCTTGCGCATCGAACCCGGCATGCCGCTTTTCGACTCCGGATCATACTCGCAATATATCTCTTCGACATTGCCATGGTCGTCGCTCTTGAACCCGGTACATTTGATTATATAACCGGCCTTTAGGCGCACCTCGCGGTCGGGAGCAAGACGGAAAAACTTTTTAGGCGGGTTTTCCATAAAATCGGCACGCTCGATGTATATCTCACGCGAGAAAGGCATCTCATGCGTTCCTGCTTCGGGATCCTCGGGGTTGTTCTCAATCGTTACCATCTCTGTCTGTCCTTCGGGATAATTAGTGATTATCACCTTCACAGGGTCAAGCACGGCACTAACGCGATTGGCTCGTTTGTTAAGATCCTCGCGAATACTGTGTTCGAGAAGCGAAATATCATTCAACGCCTCATACTTGGTGTATCCAATGGCATCGATGAACGCCTTTATCGACTCGGGCGTGTAGCCACGACGACGCAGGCCGCAAATAGTGGGCATACGCGGGTCGTCCCATCCCGAAACCAAACCCTCCTTGACCAATTGCAGCAACTTGCGCTTGCTCATTACCGTATAGGTGAGATTCAGGCGGTTAAACTCGATTTGCCTCGGACGATAATCGCCATCGGCAAGCTCGTCTATAAAATAATCGTAAAGCGGACGGTGAGGCACAAACTCAAGCGTGCATATAGAATGCGTAACACCCTCAAAATAATCGCTTTGCCCGTGCGCAAAGTCATACATGGGATAAACTTTCCACTTAGTGCCTGTGCGGTGATGAGGATGCTTGATGATGCGATACATTATGGGGTCGCGGAAGTGCATGTTAGACGATGCCATGTCGATCTTGGCTCGAAGCACACGCGAACCTTCCTCAAACTCGCCTGCATTCATGCGCATGAACAAGTCGAGGTTTTCCTCAACCGAACGGTTGCGGAAAGGACTTTCCTTTCCGGGCGTGGTGGGCGTACCCTTTTGCTCGGCAATCTGCTCCGACGTCTGGTCGTCAACGTATGCCTTGCCCTCTTTTATCAACCTTATGGCGAAATCAAACAGCTTCGGGAAATAATCCGAGGCATAATATTCTCGATTGCCCCAGTCAAAACCAAGCCATTTGATATCTTCCTTTATTGAATCGACATATTCCACATCTTCCTTGGTGGGATTCGTGTCGTCAAAGCGCAAGTTGCATGTGCCGCCGAATTTCTCTGCCACCCCAAAGTCCATGCAAATAGCCTTGGCATGGCCTATGTGCAAATATCCGTTAGGCTCGGGCGGAAAGCGAGTGTTCAACCGTCCCCCGTTCTTCCCGGCACTCAAGTCGTCGGCCACAATTTGTTCTACGAAATTCAATCCTTTGCGATTTTCATTAGGATTGGTGTCAATATTTTCTGCCATGGAACAAAATTATTAACTATTTATTAATTTTATTTTTGACGGCAAAGTTAATCAGATTTTTGCATTAAGTATAATGTCTCGTATTTTTTCTATTTTCTTATTGCATAATACATGAACGTTTTTTTGCGCCTACGCGTCGCTATGGTTGCGAGTATGTGGTAAAATGCTTAACTTTGCATGGTTTTTACGGTAGGGAAAAACCGACACTTTCAAATATTTCATCTATCGTACTATGCAAGAAACAAAAAAAGCAGTTCTTACATTGGAAGACGGTACCACTTTCGAAGGTTTCTCGTTCGGAAGCGATAAGCCGTGTGCAGGCGAAGTGGTATTCAGCACAGCAATGACAGGATATCCCGAAAGCCTGACCGACCCGTCTTATAGTGGACAAATATTAGTGACCACCTATCCGATGTTAGGTAATTACGGCGTACCGCCAAAGAGCGACGACAATGTAGCCGACAACTATTTTGAGAGCGACAAAATCCACTGCGAGGCAATCATCTGCCAAGACTACTCGTGGGACTACAGCCACTGGCAGGCGAGCCGAAGCTTGAGCGAATGGCTCAAAGACGAGAACATAGTGGGCGTATATGGCATCGACACTCGCGCACTCACCAAGCGCCTGCGTGAAAAAGGATCGATGCTCGGCAAGATTGTCGTCGATGGCAGCGAAGACATCGCATTCCATGACCCCAACAAGGAAAACCTCGTGGCTCGGGTAAGTTGCAAAGGAATCTTAGAATACGGCAAAGGCGACAAGACCGTGGTGCTTGTCGATTGCGGCGTTAAATACAACATCATTCGCTGCTTGGTCAACCGAGGCGTAAAAGTAGTGAGAGTGCCTTGGAATTACGACTTCACGCAACTTGCATATGACGGGCTGTTCATATCCAACGGACCCGGCAATCCCGACTTTGCCGAAGAGACTGTGGAACATCTGCGAAAAGCCATAACGCAAGACAAGCCGATATGCGGTATCTGCATGGGCAACCAACTGCTTTCCAAGGCCGCCGGAGCCAGCGTGTATAAACTGAAATACGGCCACCGCAGCCAGAACCAACCTGTCATGAGAATCGGCAGTACGCAGTGCTATGTGACTTCACAAAATCATGGCTTCGCCGTTGACACGGCCACATTGAGTCCCGACTGGGAGCCGTTGTTTGTCAACATGAACGACAACACCAACGAGGGAATACGCCACAAGAGCAAGCCGTTCTTCTCGGCACAATTCCACCCCGAAGCCTGCGGAGGACCTACCGATACCGAGTTTATATTTGACGATTTTATAAAACTGCTTTAGCGCATTGAAATTATGGAAAAGGGAGAAATAAAGAAAGTCTTGCTGCTCGGTTCGGGAGCATTGAAGATAGGTGAAGCCGGTGAATTTGACTATTCGGGTTCGCAAGCCTTGAAAGCGCTAAAAGAAGAATCAATAGAAACGGTGCTGATCAATCCGAATATTGCCACAGTGCAAACTTCGGACGAATTTGCCGATAAAATATACTTCTTGCCGGTAACGCCATATTTCGTAGAAAAGGTTATCGCCAAGGAGCGGCCTCAAGGCATACTGCTGTCGTTTGGTGGGCAGACCGCCCTCAACTGCGGCGTGAAACTATATGAAAGCGGCGTACTCGAAAAATATGGCGTAAAGGTGCTTGGCACTCCGGTTCAAGCCATAATGGATACCGAAGACCGCGAACTTTTCGTAAAAAAGCTCGACCAAATAGGCGTAAAAACCATTAAAAGCGAGGCCGTGGAGAGCATCGAGGATGCGGCAAAAGCAGCCGAAGAGCTTGGATACCCCGTCATCGTGCGCGCAGCATACGCATTAGGTGGCCTTGGCAGCGGATTTTGCGACAACGAAGAGCAATTAAGGGCACTCGTGGAAAAAGCCCTCTCATTCTCGCCACAAGTATTGGTGGAAAAATCGCTGAAAGGCTGGAAAGAGATAGAATATGAGGTGGTGCGCGACCGCTACGACAACTGCATCACGGTGTGCAACATGGAAAACTTCGACCCTCTCGGCATACACACCGGCGAGAGCATCGTAGTAGCCCCGTCGCAAACGCTCTCCAACGCCGACTACCACCTGCTGCGTGAACTTGCAATAAAAATCATCAGACACATAGGCATAGTGGGCGAATGCAACGTGCAATATGCCTACGACCCGCGCTCGATGGACTACCGGGTCATAGAAGTAAACGCCCGGTTGAGCCGCAGTTCGGCATTGGCTTCAAAGGCCACTGGATACCCGCTTGCTTTTGTCGCCGCCAAACTGGGATTGGGTTACGGACTGTTTGACTTGAAAAACTCTGTGACAAAAGTCACATCGGCATTCTTTGAACCCGCGCTCGATTACATCGTATGCAAGATTCCCCGTTGGGATCTTGGAAAATTCCATGGCGTGAAGCGTGAAATAGGCTCTTCGATGAAATCGGTGGGCGAAGTAATGGCCATAGGACGCACGTTTGAAGAAGTCATCCAAAAAGGCTTGCGCATGATAGGCCAGGGGATGCACGGCTTTATCGAAAACAAGCGTACAAAAGTGACCGACATAGAGAAAGCCTTGAAAGAGCCGACCGACAAGCGCATTTTCGTCATCGAAAGCGCATTCCGCGAAGGCTACACGGTTGACAGAATACACGAGCTGACAAAAATCGACAAGTGGTTCCTGTATAAGTTGCAGAATATAGTGAACACGGCACTCGCTCTTGAAAAACACAACGAGCTAAACGAAGTGCCGGTAGAACTGCTGCGACAGGCAAAACGTGAAGGCTTCTCCGATTTCCAAATCGCCCGCGCCATACTCAAAGAGCGCATGGTTGATGCCGAAAAGGCCAACCGCGACGTCCGGCAATTGCGCAAGGGATATGGCATAATTCCGTGCGTTAAACAAATCGACACGCTCGCGGCCGAATATCCGGCACAGACCAACTACCTGTACCTCACATATAACGGTAACGAGAACGACGTGACATACCTGCACGACCACAAGTCGATAATCGTACTCGGCTCGGGAGCTTACCGCATAGGCAGCTCGGTAGAATTTGACTGGTGCAGCGTCAACGCCCTCATGACAGTCAAGAAAGAAGGCTGGCGGTCGGTGATGATAAACTACAATCCCGAAACGGTATCGACCGACTATGACATGTGCGACCGATTATACTTCGACGAGTTGACATTCGAGCGCGTGATGGACATCATCGAACTCGAACAGCCGCACGGCGTTATATTGTCAACAGGCGGACAGATACCAAACAACCTTGCCACACGCCTCGACGAAGAAAAGGTAAACATACTCGGGACAACAGCAAAAAGCATCGACAACGCCGAAGACCGCCACAAATTCTCATCAATGCTCGACTCGTTGGGAATCGACCAGCCCCGTTGGAGAGAATTGACTTCCCTTGCCGATATCCAAGAATTTGTGGAAGAGGTGGGCTACCCGGTACTCGTGCGTCCGTCTTATGTGCTTTCAGGCGCAGCCATGAACGTATGTTCAAACGAAGAAGAGCTCGAACGCTTCCTCAAGCTTGCCGCAAACGTGTCGAAGCAGCACCCGGTCGTGGTAAGCTCTTTCATACAGAATGCCAAGGAAATCGAATGGGACGCAGTGGCTCAGAACGGTGAAATCAAGTTATATGCAATATCAGAGCATATAGAATTTGCAGGCGTACACTCGGGCGACGCTACAATCCAGTTCCCGCCACAAAAGCTGTATGTGGAAACCATTCGCCGCATAAAAAAGATTAGCGGACAAATAGCAAAGGCTCTAAACATATCGGGTCCGTTCAACATACAGTATCTGGCCAAAAACAACGACATCAAGGTGATAGAATGCAACCTGCGAGCATCGCGCAGTTTTCCGTTCGTGTCGAAGGTTCTTAAAATCAACTTTATCGACCTAGCAACGAAAGTCATGCTCGGCATACCTGTCGAGAAGCCTAACAAGAGCGCGTTTGACCTTGACTACGTGGGCATAAAAGCCTCGCAATTCTCGTTCTCCCGCTTGCAAGGAGCCGACCCGGTACTGGGCGTTGACATGTCATCGACCGGCGAAGTGGGATGCCTCGGAGAAAACACGTCAGAGGCATTGCTGAAGTCGATGCTATCGGTAGGCCAACAAATTCCCCAAAAGAGCGTACTGTTAAGCACAGGCGGAGCAAAACAGAAAGTGGACATGCTTGATGCGGCGCACAAGTTGCACGACAAGGGTTACACGCTGTATGCCACAGGCGGAACACACAAATTCCTCACCGACAATGGCATCCCGGCAATACTCGTATATTGGCCGAGCGAGAGCGACAAGCAGCCTCAAGCACTCGAAATGCTCCATAAGAAGCAAATCGACATGGTTGTGAATATCCCGAAGAATCTGTCGTCAACCGAATTATCTAACGGATACAAGATACGTCGCGCCGCTGTTGACCTCAACATCCCACTGCTTACCAACGCCCGACTTGCCTCGGCGTTCATCGACGCATTCTGCGACTTGTCACTCGACCAGATCGAAATAAAATCATGGGATGAATATTGATATTCATCCTCATAATTCTCCAATATCAAAAATGCAGGATATCCGCCGGTTGCGGTATCCTGCATTTTTTTATTACACCAGTCATTGCAAGCTCTTACAAGGCCGGCTTATTCTTGGCATACAACCCGTCGATTATACCATCGGCAAGCCCTATTACTGGAACGTAGATATATTCGGCCTTTATAATGTCGGCAATCGTAAGGAATATGTCGCCGGCAGGCACTATTACATCGGCTCGGTCGGGCTTTAGGTTGAAACGGTCCATGCGCTCCTCTACCGACAACTCCTTCAAGCTGCAATGCAATTTACGGAGCGAGCCTATAGGCATCCTGTTTTCGTCCTTATCCTTTTCGTCATCGCTAAGCAATCGATATAGCTTATTTATGTTTCCACCCGACCCGATGATGTTGGTTCCGGGATAATCCACGGCAATCTCCGCCATGTCGGACCGCAATCGCTCCCATTCCTTGTCGGCAACAGCCTCGTTGAGAATACGCACCGTACCTATGTTATAAGAACGACTGCACACGAGCTGCCCTTGCGACAACAGGTTAATCTCGGTGCTGCCACCGCCAACATCCACATACATGTAGTTGCCATTACGATCCTCCATGCACTCTATATGATTATTATACACCATCTTGGCCTCTTCCTGCCCGGTGATAATCTCAATGTCGATTCCCACGTTCTTCTTTATGCTCTTGATAATGTCAAGCCCGTTTTGAGCGTCGCGCATGGCCGACGTGGCACAAGCACGATAGTCCGACACGTCATAAATCTTCATCAGCAGATTGTAAACCTTCATCAGCCGCATCATGTTCTTTTCCCGCTTGTCGGAAATGCGGCCTAACTTAAACACATCGAAACCCAGTCGCAACGGCACGCGCAGCAGCATCTCCTTAGAAAACCTGATTTCTCCGTCCTCGCGTTTAAGCCGTTTCACAAGCAAACGCGCCGCATTCGAGCCTATGTCGATTGCAGCGTAGGTAATGCTTTTTACTTTCTTTTCATCGTTTGCCATAGCAGATGATTAAATCTAAAAAAATGAGAGTTGGTTAATAATGATATTTGCCCATTGCCGCCATGCCCGCAGCCCGACGATAATTGCCGATGATGCGACAACAAGCATAAACGTCTGAAAAAAGATGAAGCAAGCAAGGGATCAAACATCGCTAATGCCTTCATCGCCGGGAGTGATTTGCTCGGCTTGGGGCTCATTATAACATTCGTTCTCGTCATGATACTCCTTGTAGAGTTCTTCCTGCGAACGGAATGGGGTGTCGCCTTCCTTGAAGCGGAAATGGTTCTCTCCGCGACCGTCCACTATGCGGCCCTGCATGTTGTCGCGCAAGCCATACTCCACTATGCGCTTCATCTCGGCCTTGATGTCGGGGTCGTAGATGGGTGTCACCACCTCTACCCTGTTGTCGAGGTTGCGAGTCATCCAGTCGGCCGAGCCTATATATACCCTCTCCTCATTGCCGACAGTAAATATGAATATGCGCGAATGTTCAAGGAAACGGTCGATGATGCCGGTTATGCGTATGCGTCCGTTGTCGGGAACCACAAGTGAGCAGTTGCCCCTCACAAGGAGATCTATTTCCACGCCGGCTTCGGCTGCCTCGTATAGCTTCTTCACCATCATGCGGTCGGTTATGTGGTTTACCTTTATCTTCATGCTTGCAGGCAATCCTTCGCGGCACTTGCGTATCACGTCGTTTATTATCGACACAAACTTGTTGCGCATCACATTTGGCGATACCAGAAGTTCCTTGAATGTGACCGGATTATATGGACGCTCGATAAACCCGAACACGGCATTCACTTCTTTTACTATGCGGCGCGATGCGGTCATCAACATGCAATCGGTATATGTGCGGGCATTGCCCTCGTGAAAGTTGCCCGTACCGATGCAGGCGATATCGGGGCCCTTGGCCATCGCTATATGCGTCACTTTTGAATGCACCTTCAATCCCTCCACTCCGAAAATCACGTTTATGCCAGCCTCCTGCATCCGCTTTGACCAGTATATGTTGGATGCCTCGTCAAACCGGGCCAACAGCTCTATCGACACGGTAACCTTCTTGCCATTGCGAGCCGCGCCTATAAGGGCTTTTACCACTTTCGACTCTTTGGCAAGGCGGTACAGAGTGATTTTTATGCTTTTCACCAACGGACTCATTGCTGCCTCTTGCAGCACCCGTATAAACGAGTCGAAACTATGATAAGGCACGTGGATAAAGCGGTCGCGCTCCTGAATCTTCGTAAGTATGCTTTCAGGGCCGTCGAGTTCTTTTTTCAATATGGGATACCATGCGGGATACTTCAAGTCCTTTCGCCCAAAGTCGGGGAATTTCATGAAATCCTTGTGATTGTGATACCTGCCACTTGCAAGCACCGTGTCGAGCGAGTCAAGATTAAGCTTCTTCAAGATGTTCTGAAGCAAATCCTTAGGCATGTTGGCATCATAAAGCACCCGCAGCGGCTGCCCGCGCTTGCGGCTTTTAACCCCCTTGGAAATCTTCTGCAACGTGCCTGTGCGCAGGTCGTTGTCTATCTCCATCTCGGCATCGCGGGTAAACTTGAAGGAATAGGCCTCAAAGTCGTTCAGCCCCAATCCCTCAAACACCAACGGCAGGCAACAGCGAACCACGTCGTCGAGATACATCACATATTTCTTACCGTCGCAGTCGGGCAGGCGTACAAAACGTCCGGCAATAGATACAGGAAGCTCAAGATAGGCGTACCCTGCCTGCTTCTTGCCCGACTCGTAGCGAAACTTCACACCGAGGTATATGCTTTCGTCGGCCTCGTTGTCGAGCATTTTTATCGCCGACAGCCACACCGGCATTATAAATCCGTTCAAGTTGTCGCGGTAATACTGCCTGATGAATTGCAATTGCTCGTCGGTTATCTCCTTGTCATTGACAAGGAATATACCTTCCTGCCGCAGCTCCTCGGTGACTATTTTCACCGAATGCTCATACTCTAAGCTGTATTGCGAGTTTAACTTGTTGATTTGCTTTATTATCTTGGTAGCCTTGTCTCTTTCGTCCGCCGCAGCCTTGCCGACACACTCGGCTATACGGCTTTGCGTGGCAACCCTCACCCTAAAAAATTCATCGAGGTTGTTGGAATATATGCCAAGGAACGAGAATCGCTCAAGCAGCGGAATATGCTTGCGCGTGGCTTCCTGCAATATCCTACGGTTAAAGTACATCCAACTCACATCCCTCTCAAGGTAAGGCATCTCCTGTTTCTTCTTGACCATGACAAATTGGTATAATTTGATTAATTCACAAAGTAAACAAATTATTGTAACAATTGTGTTTCAATAACCGAAAAATTTGCAACGGCGATAAAAAAACGGGGAAAAGACAAGGTTTCAGTCACCTTGCTTTTCCCCGAATGCTGTCTTAAACGAAAAAACGTGATTAGCGATTACTTGCGTATGCCAAGTTCCTTCTTAGCAATGATGGCGCGGTAGCGGTTGATGTCCTTACGCATCAAGTAGTCGAGCATACGACGGCGCTTACCTACAAGTTTCTTCAATGCACGTTCGGTGGTATAATCTTTATGATTTGACTTCAAGTGTTCAGTCAAATGGGAAATACGGATTGAGAATAATGCAATCTGAGCCTCAGGCGACCCAGTATCAGTATTGCTGGCTCCGTAAGTTCCAAAGATTTCTCGTTTCTTTTCAGGATCTAAATACATTTCCTAATTAGTTAAAATGTTAATATTGATAATTTTCGGTGTGCAAAGGTAGCGATTTTTGTCGAAACAGGCAACATTGCCGCGCGATTTTTTATCGCAATATTTTATCAGTAAGCATATTGAACACCCGCTTGCAAAAGCATACACAATATATGACATGTCGGTTGAGCCGCGCTTCGACATGTGTCTTTTTGCAGCAAACACAGCCACAAATACGCAAAATTGTTGTTGTTTTCTGTTTTTTACTTTATTATTGCTTAAAATTTGGATATTTTATGTACCTTTGCAGCAGATTGTTTTATCTAATGTTTATTTAATGTTTATCAAATCGTATGAAAGCAAGCGAAGTACTAAATGATTTGAAACGGCGTTTTCCAAATGAGCCGGAGTATTTACAAGCTGTAGAAGAAGTTGTAACCACAATTGAAGATGTATATAACGAACATCCCGAATTTGAACGCTATAATCTAATCGAGCGGCTGTGCATTCCCGACCGAATTTTCTCGTTCCGTGTAACATGGGTTGACGACAAGGGTCGCATACAAAACAACATGGCCTACCGCGTACAACATAACAATGCCATAGGCCCTTACAAGGGCGGCATCAGGTTCCATGCGTCGGTCAACCAGTCGATTCTCAAGTTCCTCGCATTCGAGCAGACTTTCAAGAACTCGCTCACCACGCTCGCCATGGGTGGCGCAAAAGGCGGTTCAGACTTCAACCCAAAGGGCAAGTCAGACATGGAAGTGATGCGATTCTGCCAGGCCTACATAGCTGAATTGTGGCGCCACATAGGCCCTGACACCGACGTGCCCGCAGGCGACATAGGCGTAGGCGGACGCGAAGTGGGATACATGTATGGCATGTACAAGAAAATGGCGCGTGAAAACACAGGCACTTTCACCGGCAAGGGCATGGAATTTGGCGGCTCGCTTATCCGCCCCGAGGCTACGGGATATGGAAACGTATATTTCTTACTCAACATGCTCGCCACTCGTGGCATCGACATCAAGGGCAAGCGAGTAGCAATCTCGGGCTCGGGCAACGTGGCAACATACACTGCCGAAAAATTGCTGCAACTGGGTGCAAAGGTCATAACTCTTAGCGACTCTAATGGTACCATATATGTTCCCGATGGAATCACCCGTGAGCAACTCGACTATATATTCCAACTGAAGAACGTTTACCGCGGTCGCATACGCGAGTTTGCCGAGGAATACGGTTGCGAATACTTCGACGGCGGTCGTCCTTGGGGCGTTCCGTGCGACATCGCAATGCCGTCGGCTACCCAAAACGAGCTTGACGGCGACGATGCGCGCACCCTGCTCGCCAACGGATGCTTTGCCGTGTCGGAAGGAGCCAACATGCCTTCTACCCCCGAAGCCGTACATGAGTTCATCAACGCCAAGATTCTTTACGCACCGGGCAAGGCTGCAAACGCCGGCGGCGTGTCGGTATCGGGTCTTGAAATGGCACAAAACTCGCAGAAGCTCACTTGGAGTGCCGAAGAGGTTGATGCCAAGCTGAAAGGAATCATGGCCAACATACATGAGCAATGCGTGAAGTATGGCAAACAAGACGACGGGTATGTCAACTATGTGCGCGGTGCCAACGTGGCCGGATTCATGAAGGTCGCCAAGGCTATGATGTCGCAAGGCATTCTTTAAGCGCACATCCTTACTCTCTGATAAATAAATTGGCAGGGACGGACACTAATGCTCCGCCCCTGTTTTTATCCCCAAACGGTCATTAGACCGCAAACATTTGTTTTGGAAATACTTCTTATGCCGCTTTTTAGTTTCTGTCGGCATCTTTTCAAGGCACATACTTTGACATAGCCCGTGTTATGCCTGCGACTCGTGCCTTGAAAACCTGCTTAACATAATCCTAAAATCACCATAAAACCTAACGACCGATTTGGGTTTATTTGCCACTTCGCGGCATTAGTTCTCACTCGAATGAGGGATAACTGTCAACCCGACAGCTTCCGAACCTATATTATACAAGAATCCGCAAGATGACCGGCATCCTGCGGATTCTTCATATCATGCCTATATATCTTAAGCGTCAATCTTATCTTTTCCCTTTACAGGATTACGATAAACCAACTTATGTTCTATATATTCCTGCGTGGCAATAAGTGTGGGCTTTGGCAACTTCTCATAATACCGAGAAATTTCAATTTGCTCGCGGTTCTCAGATATCTCCTCTAAGTTATCGTTCATCGAAGCAAATTCCTGCAATTTCTTTTCCAAGTCCTGCTTCATTTCTACCGAAATCTGATTGGCACGCTTGGCTATTATACATACTGTTTCATATACATTGCCTGTATCCTCCGATAGCTTGATCATATCGCGAGTCACTGTGCTTAGCGGTGCATTTGTCTTTTTATAATCCATTGCTTGATATAGTGAAGTTGTATATATTTTACTAATCTTTCACATACCGACTTGCGATTGCAAAGATATTATCGGCCTCTTTGCGACTCTCACTGTCGGGATAGTTATTGATAAACGAATAATATTCGTCGATTACGGTTCTGAAGCGATCCACCTTCTTCTCGTCAACGCTTTGCGACGCTTCTTGATAGCGCGATTTCAAGATGAGCAGCTCAAGTTGTTCTTTATACTTGCTGTACGGATAGTCTTTTATTGCATTTCGTGCAACTATCACCGCCGATTCATAGTTGTTTCCAAGATAGTTGCCCAAGTTGTAATACAACTGCGCGTTTTGCAATTCCTTATACACCAACTTGTCTTGAAGCTCAAAAATCGCATTTTGGGCAATCGACACTTTGTCGCTTTTAGGGAAATAGTCAAGGAAAGACTGCAACTCTTCTATCGCCTTGTAGGTGTCGGTCTGGTCAAGCTGCGGATCCGGCGAGTCGAGATAATATCCATATCCTGCATAATAACGCGCAAGCTCGGCATACTGCCCCTTGGGATAATGAGTGTAGTATGTCTTGAAATAAGAACCGGCACTCGTGTAATCCTGATTTTCATAGTACGCAAGAGCCAACAGGTAAAGCGACTCTTCGGCCTTGTCGGTACCTTTGAATACCGTTACCAAGTCTGTGAGAATCGTAGTTACCTGCCCATACTTCTTTTGCTCGAAGGCTTTTTTCGCGTACTCGTATTTATAAGTATAATCGTTGCTTTTAAGCACCTTGTTATACTCGCCACAACTTGTGGCGAGAAATGCCAACGAAAGCAACGACAATAATACAACTTGTTTCATAATTCTGAAATACTAAAAATATTTTTAGTGTGCAAATTTACGCATTATTCCTTTTATCGCAAACTGTTTAGATTAAAATAATATTTACTATGGCGAAAACCGCAAATTAACCCACCTGCGTAGCACTTCAACGCGCGCTTTTATGCTCCATCAACCCCAAGTCGGCCTTAGATTGGTCATTACTCGCATCTTTAATTCTTGCCACTATCGCCACGCCCGTCGGCAATTCATCAATCATGCCATATTAAAATACGGAAAAAGGCAGAAAGACACCATCTTCCCCCATAACAAGAAAATGGGTCCTTCTGCCTTTTGTTTGCACCTTGATTAGTCTATTCCGACAAATCTACGGCATAATACTTCTTGGCACCAGTAGGATATACGCCGGTTATAAACATTACTTTGTCGCTGTCAGAACTGTTTATTATGGCCTTATATATGGCTTCAACGTCATCCTGAGAATTTACGCGCTGGTTGTTGATATCCAAGATTATGAAACCTTCCTTGATGCCTGCGTCTTTAAACTTTCCGGCCTTTAAGCCTGCGACCTGCACACCCGAAGTTATGCCCAGGCTCTGCTTTGTGGCATTTGACAACTTCTTGAATGCGCAACCAAGCGAAGTAAAGTCTGTGGCCTTGGTCATAGACGTGCTGCCTTGATTGTTCTTCATCGTGGCTTTTGTCGTATGGGTCTTATTGTCGCGTATATAAGTAATCTCCACCGTGTCGCCAGGACGCAGCTTGTTCATCTGCTCCATCATTTGGCCACTGTTTTTTACAGGATTACCACCAAGCTTGACAATGACATCCCCTTCTTTTATTCCGGCTTCCATTGCGGCACTTTGCTCACTCACCTGTGCCACGTAAATACCTTCATTAGTTGCAGTTATGCCTTTTTCGTGAGCCATCTCAGCATTGAGTTCCACGTAAGACACCCCGAGGACTGCCCTTTGTACCGTGCCATATTGCTGTATGTCTGTAACTATTTTCTTCACGACAGCTGACGGAATG
>CALUNI010000057.1 GCA_944321905.1 uncultured Muribaculaceae bacterium
CCGAGGGCGAATAGGTACTGCGTATGCGCCATTCGCGAGGGTAAAGGTTGTTGGCTCGGTTGCCGAGGTTCTTTACAAATCCTATGGGCGTGCCACGGTATTGCAACAACACGATGCCGCGTGTTGCGTTTTCGAGTGTGATTGCGTCTCCTCTCAAGAATGATATTGCCTCGTTGTAGCTAATTTCGGCGGTGGCAAAAGCTTGTCGGTCGAGGGCTGTTGACAAGGAGAGTGATTGGGCAGGGATAATGTCTTTTCCTTTTATTGAACCTATTTCTATGCCGCGAGACAACACTTTTACCTTTGACGCTATGAACTCAGTTTCGTCGGCTCTTTCTTTGTCTGTTGCAGTTATCGTATCGCCGGTTGACGAGAACTCGTATCGGTCGCTGTCGGCGAGCCATTGTTTCACGTAGTTTGGAATCTTGGCCGTTGCCTGCCGGGAACTGCGCCGCTTGTATGCCATGTTTTTTTGCGGCTCGTAGTCGGGCTTCTTTAAAACGCACAAGAACAGCCCCTCGCCACGGGTGCGGTGCGGCAGGAAACGGTAGCATCCGCATTTGTCGCCCACGCCCCGGCATATTCCCCATTCGGCCGGCAGGTCGAGGCTGATTGGCGTTGCGCCGTATTTGTCTTCGATGTATTCCACAATCGACTCGTTCTCCTCGCGGTTATATGTGCAGGTGCTGTAAATCAGCAGCCCGCCGGGGGCAATTGCGTTCCACACGTTGTCGATGATTAGGCGTTGCCGCTCGGCACATTGTGCCACAAGTGCCGGTGTCCATTGCTCGACTGCTGCCGGGTCTTTTCTGAACATGCCCTCGCCGCTGCATGGCACATCGGCGGCCACAACGTCGAAGAAGTGGGTGAGTTGTCCCCACCGGCTGCTGTCGTCGCTTGTGACTATGCAATCGGTGCAGCCCCATTTCATTATGTTTTCTTTTAATATGTTTGCCCGTTGAGGCACCACCTCGTTGCATACCATGAGCGACCCTTGCGGCAGCATGGATATTGCAGCCGTGCTTTTGCCTCCCGGTGCGGCACACAGGTCGAGATACCTTACAGGGCGGCTGACGAGGGTCTTGACGACGTGGCATATAATCATTGACGAGGCATCCTGCACGTAGTATAACCCCGCGTGGAACAGCGGGTCGAACGTAAACGGTTGGTGGCTGTCCAGGTAATATCCTGTTTCACACCAAGGCACACGGTCGCATGAGGCGGGACTCCAGCCGGCGGCAGTTTTTGCCTCGTTTATGCGTATGCTTGTGACGGCATCGGTGCTTGTTATGGCATCGAGCAATTGCTTGCTTTCGCAAGGGAAAAGTTGCTCTATTTGTCGTATGAATTGTGCGTTAAGAGTCATTTTTTTGTTACTTGTTGTCGATGTGGTTGAGCGCGTAGGCGGCGGCACCGAGTTGGATTGCACGGCTTGACCCTATGTGCGATACCGTGATGCCTATTCGCTTGTGCGGGTCGTAATCTACCGTGCGCGAGCTGCCATACACTTGCAGTTTTTTGGCCTCGCCGTGCGCGAATTTTTCAAATTCAGCTTTATCGTCGAGGTTATATACGTCAGGCTGCACCCGTTGCAGCACCTCTCCGTTGTAATTGCTTAGTTGTCCTCTCATCTGTTTGAGCAATGTCGGCATAAAGTGCTTGTGCCCGTGAGCCACGCCGCCTCCAAGCACTATTATGCCGTCGATAAGCGATGCTACCGACGCTATTACATCGCCTGCCGCCTTGCCGAATGTCTCGAAGGCTTGTAAGGCAGCATTGCGGTTGCCGGGACGAGTGCCGTCGGCTATCTCGTAGATTTCTTTGGCTTCGATGTCGGGCTTGTCGTTTCCGCTTAGCTTCAGGTATTCGCGTTTTATGCCTCCGGCGGATGCCGACGCTTCGGCTATCAGGTGCGGATAAACCAAATTGCGCAAGCAGAAAGCTTCGACGCACGAGTTGTCGCCGATGTGCAGCCTGTCGCCCGAAACGATTCCCACGCCAAACCCTGTGCCGAAAGTGAAGCCTACCAGGTTGTGGTAACGCTTGGGGCTGCCCGCTGCCGCAAGGCGGGCGTTGATTTCGGGCAGGCAGCCCGCAAAAGCTTCGCCATAGGCAAACAAGTCGCCATCGTTGTTGATAAATACCGGCAGGCCGAATTTGTCTTCAAGAAACGGGCCGAGAGCGACTCCGTTGCGGAATGCTGGAAAATTGGGCAGGAATCCGCCGATGATGCCGTTAGGGTAGTCGGCCGGGCCGGGAAAAGCAAAACTTATGGCAACAGGGCGTTCGGGCAGTTGTCCCATAACGGCCTCGAAGCCTCGTACCATCGAGTGCAGGCACACGTCGATGTCGCTGCCGCTCGATGGCAGCGTGATGGGCTTGACAAGCAATCTGCCGGCTTGTACGGCATTGAACACGAGGTTTGTTCCCCCTGCATCGAGGGTCATTACTATGCGGTTGTCGTTTGTGTGGTTTTCCATATGGAGTTAATGGTTTCATCAAAATTAAGAATATATTGCCGAAAAACAAAGCTGAGGTGCGTAATCTTATTCAGACCCTGCAAAAATAAAGTGGGTGCGCCGAAATTAAACAGATTGTTACAAGCGATGTGCAATGGCAGCAGATGCGGAAAAACAGGCATATACACTAAGCGGCTTCTGAGATGCCGAACTATTGCAACAGTCTAAGTTCGACATCTCAGAAGCCGTGTTTCAATGGTGGTGACAAATACACGTCGCACGAAGATTGCATCATCGAAGCACCCGAGTGGCTGGCTTGCGAGATCAAGTGCGAGGAGGGCAAGACTGCCGCAAAGCTTGTGATGACAGCCGACCCTATGGATGACGGGAGCGAGGCACGGTCGGGACAGATTGTGATAACGTCGCCCGAGGGTGTGACTTGCACAATCGATGTTAAGCAAGACCCAGAGTTTTCAAGTGTGACGGATGTTACTGATGCCGGCGTGAAGGTAGTGTGTGACAAGAGCGGCAGGGTGACAGTGGAGTCTCCTCAAGCAATGTCGCGCATAGATGTCTATAACATGCAAGGCATGTTGGTTGGCAGCTATGGTGTGCCTGTTGGTGATGGCGCATATGAGTTTGTGCTTGATGCCCCGGGACTTTATGTCGTGAGAGTGTCGGGTAGTGGCAGTTCATATGCCACAAAGGTCGTATTTTGATGCGAAAATAATAGGATAAAAAGACTCTGCCATGCGTTAACTTTTGCATGGCAGAGTCTTTTTTTGCCTTAATGGGCTTGGATAAAACCATGTAGGTAATTTCTTTGATTTTATTGAAGCATAATCAGTGTGCTATGTATTTTTCGACGATTTTCTCTATTTCGATAGGGGTGTTTACTATTTGCCCGGCATGGTATTCCACAAGCTCCTTTTCGGGACGGAATCCCCATGTCACGCCCACCGAGTCGATGCAAGCCCTGCGGGCCGTTTCCATGTCAACGCCCGAGTCGCCTACGTACAGCGAATCGGCTTTGCGTTCCTTGGCTTGCGCAAGGATTGCGAAAACGATCGAAGGGTCGGGCTTTACCGGTACCCCTTCTTTTTGTCCCTCGACGGCGACGAAGTTTATCTCGGGAAAGAAGTGGCGTATGAGCTTTTGCGTGGCAAGGTCATACTTGTTTGAAGCCACGGCAATTTTCACATTTTCTTCTTGCAGCCATTCGAGCATGTCGGTTATGCCGGGATAGGGAACGGTGTAGTCGGTGTTGTGGTCGTTGTAGTATGCCTTGAAGTCGGCCAGCATTTTATCAATGACCAGGTCTTTGTTTATGTCCTCGGGCAGTACTCGCTCTATGAGCTTTCTCACGCCGTTGCCGACAAAGAACGGATATGAAGCGACGCTGTGTGTTGGGAAGCCGTTCACTTCAAGTGCATGGTTGGCTGCGCGTCCCAAGTCTTCGATTGTGTTGAGCAGTGTCCCGTCAAGGTCGAAAATTACTAAACGTTTCATGTGATGTAATTATATATGTGTGTTAATAAAATCAAAATGGATAGCCTACCGAGAAGTGGAATGTGGCATCACGCGACCAGTTGGGATGGGCTATCGGCCAACGCTCCTGGTTGCGTGCCGGGTTGTGTACCTTCATTCCAAGGTCGAACCGCAGCAAGAAATATGTGAAGTCGAGCCTGAGTCCGAGTCCGTAGGCCAATGCTATTTGCTTGTAAAACTCGTTGAATTTGAACACTCCGCCGGGTTGGTCCTCGTAGTCCCTGATGGTCCATATGTTGCCGGCATCGATGAAGGCTCCCAGTTCGAGAACCCAGAACAGCTTGGCTCGGTACTCGATGTTCATGTCGAGCCTTATGTCGCCGCACTGGTAAATAAAGCTGTTTACCGAGTTTGTCGCATCAAAGCTGCCCGGGCCGAGGGTGCGGACTCCCCATCCCCTGACCGAGTTGGCTCCACCGGCATAGAAACGCTTCTCGAAAGGCAGTACCGTGGCGTTTCCGTAAGGGATGGCGGCTCCGGCACCTATGTGGAATGCGACCGAGTGTCGCGGACTCATGGAGTGTGTGAAAGAGAAGTCGGCATCCACTTTTGCATATTGTGAATATCGTATGCCGAATACTTCATATGCGTCGTTTTGCCGTTTTTGCCCTGCGATGTTCGAGATGGCATACATGAGGTTCCCGGCAGTCTCGGCTGCGGCGCGAATGGTGTAAACATCGCGTTGGAAGCCCGAAGCCCATGGCGTGGCCTGGCGCTTGTTGGTGTGGTAGTATGAATATCCCGTGCGCATTATAAAGTGGTCTTCGTAGGAGTAGCGCAACAGCGGATTGGTGATGTCGTCGAGGAATCCGCTTTGGCTGTTTGGCAGGTAGATGTAACTTACATCTATCAGGTTGAACGTGTGGCGGGTGCGCTTGCGCTTGTTAGACCAGTGGTATTTCCACCCCGCGCCTGCTATCACGCGCGTGTATTCGGGACGTTCCTGATAGTTGAACGACGTGAGAAACTCGGTTGTGGCCAGCACCTTTTGCTTGAAGTCTTTTTTCAAGAACGGGAATTTGAACTTTGGAAATGTGATTCCCACCTCGCCCGAATATTCCGAGTAGTTGTCGTTTATCAACCCCGACAGGTCGCCCGACAAGCTTTCGTAAGAAGCCCGGAACTTGGTGTTAAGCACCTCCGACCCTTTTGCTATGTTACGGTGCGTGTAGGATGCTCCGACTCCAAATCCCAGGTCGCCCTCTGAATTAGTGCCTTCGAGCGACAGTGACACCGTTTGCGACTTACCTTTCGTGAGCAGGAAGTAGGCATCGACCCATATTTTGCCATCGATTCGCCCGATAGGGATAACTTCGACGTTAATGAACTTTAATATGCCCAATCGCCCGAGAGCCTGGTATGTGCGGTCGATGTCGGCCGAATTATATAATTCTCCCGGTGTTACGAAGTTGCATTCTTCTATGACCGACGGGCGCACGTAGTGGTCGTCATACAGGATTTTGATGTCGTGGTAGCTGACGGTATCGGCAGCCGTGTAGCTATCCTCGCCGTGCATGACCAACGGGTCGTAGTTGGTGACGTATGTGACATTGCGCACCAAGAATGGCTCGTGGCTGTGATAATAGTCCATGTTGCTGTTGGGATATGGCGGCATGGTGTTGAGCGTGAGTATCACGTCTTTTTGACCTTCGGCGGTGTCGGCGGTGAAGGTTATGTATTCCTTGTTAAATGCAAAGTATCCTTTTTCCCGCAGCCTGTCGGTGATGCCTTGTCGCTCCATGTCGAGCTCGGTGCGGTCGAACGGGTCTCCGGGTTTCAACACGAAGCTCGAAGAGTCGGCCAGTATAAGTTGCCTCAGTGTGTCGTTGGGGATGTTGTATATGATGCTGTCGATGTAGTGCGGCTCGTTGAGGGTGATGTCGTAGCGCACGTCGATGCGGCGTTTTTTCAGATTCATCGTCGTGTCGTATTGCACGGTAGAATTCATGTACCCCTTGTTTATCAAGGCTGTTTGTAACTGGTTGACCGACGCATCGGTAAGTTCCTGGTCATAGATTACCGGCGGAGTGCCCACGCGTTGTATCCAACGGTTTGCCCATTTTGTGCTGTCGTGTCCCGAAAGGTTGTAGAACCACAGCTGTAACTTCAGTCCGCCGAGTACCTCGTGGTTAGGTACTTGCCTCAAGTAGCTTTGCAATTCGCTTTTGCTTACGTTTTGGTTTTTGTCGGCTATGTTTATGTCAACATTGTCGAGCAAGTACTTGCCTTGAGGCACATGCTTGGTGGTATTGCAAGATGTGAACGGCAACGACAATATGGCTATGGCGCATATTGCCAATGTGATTAGGCCGAGGCTTGGGGTCGCTTTATTGTTGCCGTTGGTTAGAGACATGATGCGTGAGAAATTGGTGTTTACTTCAGTGCGTTGTGGTATAGTGTGGTGCTGCCTTGCATCAGTGTCCATGTGTCGCCGTGCCTTACTGCCTTGTAGGCTCCCGAAAACTTAGAGTTGCTGCTCCAGCTGTCGGCATCCGCGCCTTCGCGGTAGAGTATGGGATTGGCTCCCGATGTTCCGGCCATGAACGCCTCGATGCGTGACGAGTCGGGCGACAACAACAGGAATGCGGCATATGCCGCCGTGTCGGAGACGCTGTTTAATTGTATCCCTTCTTCCCAGATTCTTATGCATTCGCCTCTTAAGGCCGACCACACATGCCCCGTTGATGGCTTGCAGCCATGCTCGTCGGTAATCGAGCCGAGAGGAGCGTCATATTGCTGCACGGCATGCGTCGTCTCGAGGGAGCAGGCTTCCATAATCATGGCCACGACTGCGAGTATTGCAAGCTTGCTAATTCTCATATACGTAATCGTATGCTTTAAGGTATAAACGCTTGCAGTCGTCGGCGGTGTATTGCTTCGGCGCGTTGGCAGGGCTGCCGCTTGCTATTGCGTCGGCTGCCATCTTGTCGATGGCGTTTGTAAAGTGGGTTTCATCTATGCCATACTCTTTCATTGATGGTACTCCGCACTCCTTGCATTTGGCACTTACGGCATCCACAAAAGCCCCTGCCGCGGTGATATCGTCATCGGCCATGCTCGCTGCGCCTATTGAACGCGCAAGCGTGGCAAGGCGCGGCGCGGCGCATGTGGCAAGGTCGCTTAGGCAAGTGGTGAGGAGCATCGCGTTAGACAGTCCGTGTGGGACGTGGAAAAGTGCGCCTATGGGTCTGCTCATGCCATGCACCACGGTTACGCTCGAATTGTTGATGCATATTCCCGCATCGAGTGCCGCACGTGCCATTTTTTTTCGTGCTTCGGCATCGTTGCCATTTCTATAAGCGTCGGTGATGCAGGCCATTATGTCTTTTACCGCACCGATGGCAAGCTTGTCGGTTTCGGGAGTCGCTTTTTTTGATATATACGACTCTATGGCATGGGTCAAGGCATCAAGGCCTGTTGCAGCCGTGACATCTTGCGGGGCTTCCATGCCAAGTGTGTAATCTACTATGGCAAGGCGTGGCAGCAGTACGTCGCCTTTCAGCAGCATTTTTATTCCATGCGCAGTGTCGGTGATTATGGTGAACCGGGTGGCCTCGGAGCCAGTCCCGGCGGTGGTGGGGATTGCCACTATCGGCGGTACTTGGCAACAGATTTCCTTGCCCATGTAGTCGGATATCTGTCCGGGGCTTGTAATCATCGCGGCAATGGCCTTTGCCGAGTCGAGTGGGCTTCCCCCGCCAAATCCAATGCAAAAGTCGCATCCGGCTTCGCGGTAAGCCACTACTCCCGCTTCGATCATCGAGTCGGTTGGCTCGCCGGTTATTTTGTCGAATACCGCATATTCTATGCCGTCGAGGCCGAGTGTGGCTTTAAGTCGCTCGATCATTGCCGACCGCCCTATGTGCGGACCAGTGACTATCAATGCTTTGTGTCCGTATTGTCGAAGCAGTCCGGGATTGTTTTCCAAGGCACGTGCCTCGCATATGATTTTTTCGGGTATGTTTAATGTTCCCATTTGAGTCTTTAATCTGTTTATGGTGCGAAGTTACTGCAAAAGTACAAGAAACGACGACAAGAGCCTGTTTAATTTTGTCAAACAGGCTCTTGCGGTATGATATTGGCTGCTATTTCTTTTCGGTGGGGATTAGTTTCCATATGACTGCGCCGTTTGCCGGAATGTCGGTGCCGAATAGCGAGCCTACGGCGAAGCGGTAGTCGCGTTTGTGTCCCGATAGCAGTTCGCTGCCGTGGTATTCGCCTTGCTTTATTTTCAAGCAAGAGAATGCGAGCGGTGGCACGTCGATGTTTATGTGGCACGGTGCCGAGTCAAAGTTTACGGCAATGAGCAATACTTCGTTGCCATATGTCCGCAGGTATGTATATTGCCTGTGAGGGTTGAGGTTGTCATAGTTGACATACATCAAGTCGAAGAACAGACCGTCGCTTATGGCCTTTTCGCGGTTGCACAGCGATAATATCTTTGCGTAATTGCTTCGCAGCCTTATTTCGAATTGCGACAGGTGTTCTTCGTTGCACTTGCCGTGGTTGTACCATCGGCGCACTGTGGGTATGCTCCAGTAGTCGAATATTGTGGTGCGTCCGTCGCGTCCGCTGTATCCTTCAGCGTCGATGGCGCGTTCACCCAGTTCTTGTCCGGCATATATCATCATCGCGCCGCGGTTGATAGTGGCGCACACCACCAACGAAGGTATGGCGAGTGCCGCGTTGCCCGCGTATTCCCATGATGCAAACCGCTGCTCGTCGTGGTTTTCAAGGAAGTTGAGCATGTGGTCGCTTATGCCATCGACGGTCTGCCAGCAGTTGGTTATCGTGGCTGCCGAAGCGTTGTGGCATTGAATGTTGCGCAGCGTGTCGTACAATGTCACCTTGTCGTACAGGTAGTCGAACTTGCCGTTGTAGATATAGTCGCGGTACAGGCCCACGTCGTATATCTCGGCTATGAAGATAATGTCGGGGTACTTTTCCTTGACTTGCGGTATTGCCCATTTCCAGAATTGCACCGGTACCATGTGAACCATGTCGCAACGGAACGCGTCGATGCCTTTAGAAGCCCAGAAGCGCATGAAGTGCAGCATCTTGAACCATGTGTCGGGGATGGGGTCGAAATGCTCGGTGTGGTCGCCGTAGTCGCGTCCGTAGTTTATTTTTATGGTTTCATACCAGTCGTTTTTGGTAGGGAATGCTGTGAAGCAGTCGTTGCCCGTCGCCCGGGCGGGGAACTCGATATACGTGTCTTTTCCCTCGCCAAGGAATACGTCTTGCGGCATGAATTGCTGCCGTGGTATATAATAAAAATTATTGTCGGGGGCGAAGTGCTTGGTACGGTCGTCGGAAGAACCAAGGTCTTCGATTCCGGCGGGTTTCACGTCGCTGTGATATTGCCGCGCGACATGGTTTGGAACGAAGTCGATTATCACCTTCAATCCTGCGCTGTGTGTTCGTTTCACCAGTGCTTCAAATTCGGCCATGCGGTTTGGCACGTCAACGGCAATGTCGGGGTCGATGTCGTAATAGTCTTTTATGGCGTAAGGCGACCCGGCCTTGCCTTTTACGATATATGGATTGTCGCGGGCTATGCCATACCTTGAGTAGTCGGTGGTCGTGGCATGTTCAATGACTCCGGTGTACCACACATGGGTAACACCAAGTGCGCGTATCGAGTCGAGTACGCGGCTGCTGATGTCGTTCATTTTTCCCACGCCGTTTTGCTCTATTGTGCCGTAATGCACGCACGACGAGCATTCGTTGGTAAACAGCCGTGGCAACAATTGATATATTACAGGCTTCATTATTTGGTGTTATACTTTGTTTGGTGAGTTTGCATAATTCCGAAATACGTTCATTGCTTCGTCGTATCCCGATTTTATCATTTCTTTTTTAGGTTTTACATTGAACACGTTCATCTCGCCTATGCCTTCGGGCTGTACCACGATGTCGCACAGGGATATGTCTTCGTTTGCGTTGCTGCGCGACAGTATGTCGTAGGTGCGCGTGGCGATGTCGAGCAGCGAGTTTTTGTACTTCTTTCCCGGCAGCGGGCTCACGTTTACGCCTATCAGTATGTCGCACTTGTCGCGTATTGCCCATGCCGGAAGGTTGCGCAGCACGCCTCCATCGACATATGTGATACCGTCGATTTTTACGGGCTTGAACACTATGGGTATGCTGCACGATGCAATCACGCGGTCGTCTATTTGACCGTTCTTGAACGCCACGGGGCGGCAATTGTCGAAGTCGGTTGCGCACACCACGGTCTCGACGGGTAGCTCTTCGAGCAAGGTCACGGGCAGGTGCTTCTTCAAGAAGTCCTTAAGCTTGGTAAGCTTGAAGAATCCGTTCATGGGCATGGCTATCTCGGTGATGTCGCCCATTGAGAATTCTCCGAATGTTTTAGCTATGTCGTCGGCACTCATCCCGGCGGCATAGAGTACGGCGACGATGCTGCCGGCACTCACTCCTGCGATTATGCAGGGGCGGATGCCCATTTCCTCTAAGGCTTGTAACACGCCAAGGTGCGCGAAACCGCGTGCGCCACCGCCACTTAGGGCGAGGCCGATGCGCTTGTTTTGCAATCTGCTGATTACATCATCCATAATTTTGCGAAAATCACGAATGTACAAATGTAGTAATAAATCGCGATATGCGAGAAACGGAACACCGAAAATAAAATGCTAATATTGCATAAAAAACGCATGGCAGCTGCCGGGCATGGCATTGTTTTATTGCCCGTTTTATAGAAGCAGCCCCCTTGGAAATAGCGATTGGCAATTCCGAAGGGCTGCTTCTGTAGCTTGAATTCAGATGTTATCGGTTCATAACCTTGTAGGAGCGTTGTCCGGCGGTGACGATGTATGGGCTTTGACGGGGAGCGGCAGGGTGCTGCTGCCGTGGATGTCGGTGACGGCATACACCGCATTGTCGGTCGGCACTGCGTCGTAGTCCTTTCCCGGTTCGAGCCTGTCGGAAATGTTGCTAAAGTCGGCAACGAGCATCCAAGTGCCGTCGTTCTCGCCGTAGTATGAATAGGCTTCATTGTCATAATAATATTTTGTTTCGGCAACCGTGTTGTCGCCGTCAAGCAGCCGCACCATTCCATATCCTACCATCATTATTGCGTGACAAGAACAAGAATTTTATAATAAAATCATGCGAGAATCGTGTGAATGTTTAAAGATTGTAGCCTTGTTGGTGCTTAATCGCTTTTTACATTAAGATTAGAAGAATTGGCCGCGAGATATATGCTCGTAATGTCGGTATTTATGATTAACTTTGCAGCACACACCATCATGTGCGCATTATGACAGAACGGAACAACATATCGGAAGTGAAATCGGTTTACAAGCGAGGAGCCGAATATGGCTTATGGTTTGGAATATACCTCACCGCCATGTCGTTGGCAATCATGTACGGGCTTGGCCATTCGACATTATTGTTGCTGTTGGCCGTGGCGATGCTTGTCGCTATTCCTGCTGTGATTTATCAAGTGATGCGCCGTTACCGCACGTCGATGCACGGGTTTGCGTCATTTTCGTCGCTGTGGATGCTTGGGATAATGACATTCTTGTTTGGCTCGTTGATATGCGGAATGGTGACTTACGTGTGGATGCAGTATGTGATGCCCACGTTTATATACGACCAGGTGGTGACTGCCATAGAGTTATATAAGACCATACCGGGCGAGGAGGCCGCCGAGATGGTGAAGGTGATGCAGGCCATAGTTGACGGCCATGCCTTGCCGTCGCCATTCGACGTGGTGGTGCAGATGATAATGTTGGTTACTTTCCTCGGTTCGCTTGTGTCGATGGCAATGGCTGCCGTGCTTGGATTGCGCCGCATACCGCCCAAGCCGCCGGTGTTTTAACGTAGAAGATGAATAAAACAGATTTTAAGATATGGACATATCGGTTGTAGTACCATTATATAACGAGGTCGAGTCGCTTCCCGAACTTGAGGAGTGGATAGCCCGGGTGATGAAGGAGCATGGCTACAGTTATGAAATATTGTTTATCAACGATGGCAGTAGCGATGGCTCTTGGGATGTAATTAAGCGGTTGCAGCAGAAAAACAAGAACGTGAAAGGGGTGTGCTTCCGCCGGAATTATGGGAAGTCGCCCGCGCTTAATACCGGCTTCGCCCGCGCCGAGGGCGACGTGGTGATAACGATGGATGCCGACTTGCAAGACAGCCCCGACGAGATACCGGCACTTTATGACATGATCATGAAGGAGGGGTATGACCTCGTTTCGGGATGGAAGAAGAAACGGTATGACCCGTTGAGCAAGACCATACCGACGAAGTTGTTTAACGCGTCGGCTCGCCGTGTGAGCGGCATAAAGAACTTGCACGACTTCAATTGCGGGCTGAAGGCGTATAGGAAAGAAGTTGTGAAACACATCGAGGTGTATGGCGACATGCACCGTTACATACCATATCTGGCCAAGAACGCCGGTTTCACCAAGATTGGAGAAAAGGTAGTGCATCACCAGGCACGCAAATATGGAAAGTCGAAATTCGGGTTGAGCCGCTTTGTCAACGGATATTTGGACTTGGGCACGTTGTGGTTCTTGTCGAAGTTTGGCGTTAAGCCTATGCACTTTTTCGGATTCCTTGGCAGCATAATGTTCTTCATAGGCCTTGTCTCGGTGATTGCCGTAGGAGCCATCAAGTTGTATAACTTGCACACCGGGCATAACTATATACTTGTTACCGATTCGCCTTATTTTTATTTGTCGCTGACTGCGATGATTCTTGGTACGCAATTGTTCCTTGCCGGATTTGTGGGCGAGCTTGTGTGCCGCCATGCACCCGACCGCAACCATTACGAAATAGCCGAGGAGATATAAGAGCCATCATCCACCGTGGCATGTCCTATTTGCCGCTTTGGAAGAAGCCCGGTTATGGCTTGGCGAGGCGGAAAATGTGGCTTGAAGGTATCATCGCCGGAATTTCATGCTCGTAGTGTGTGACATACACGAGCGATATTCCGGCGTGTTCTGTTATTTGCCCGATGGCTTGCGCCACTATCCGTTTGCGAGCCATGTCGAGGCCGTGCAAGGGTTCGTCGAGTATGAGCAGCGATGCCCGTCGGGCAAGAGTGCGGGCTATTAGTGCGAGACGTTGCTCGCCCGAAGACAGGGTGTTGAAGTATCGGTCGGCCAGATGCCCGATGCCTAAGGCTTGCAGCCATTGCATTGCCGTCGAGCGTTGCTCGTCGCTGATTCGGCGGTAGCAGCCAACGTTGTCGTGCAGCCCCGATGCGACTACCGTAAGCAGCGATTCCCCGTTATTGAAGTAGAGGTGCATCTCGGGAGAAATGTAGCCTATGCGGCGCTTGATGTCCCAAATGCTTTCGCCCGTGCCACGCCGGTGGTCGAATATGGTGATGTCGTTGCGGTAGCTCTGCGGGTTGTCGGCATATACAAGGCTTAGCAGCGTTGACTTTCCCGAGCCGTTTCTGCCAAGCAAAGCCCATTTTTCGCCGGCAAGCACCTGCCATGTCACATCTTTCAGTATCGTGTTTTGTCCGTATTTTACATTGCAGTGGCTTAGGGCAAATGCCGTGTGGTAATCGATAGGGATGGAAGGTGTGGTGTCGGGCAGTTCAATCCGGGTTGAAAAGTCAAACAGGTTTTCAAGCTTTGCTCTAATGCCTGGCAAGGTATCGGGGCTTACTGCTGCCATTTCCCCGATTGACAGGCGTTTCATCGGAATCACGTAGTCGGCGAAACCGGGTATGTCGATAGTGTTGCACAAGAGTAGCATCACTGCCGTCCCGCGTCGGGCGAGGTCGGCAAGCAGGCTGTTGAACAGGTCGCGGGAGGCGGCATCGAGACCTATGTATGGGTTGTCGATGATTAGCATGTCGGGATGCTCGGTGAGCATGTTTATAATCAAGAACTTCCTTAATTCTCCGCTCGACAGGTAGTTAATCCTCTTGTGCCGCACGTCGTCGATAGAAAGCGACCGGCACATGTCAAGCCATAGTTGCTCGCTTATTTTCCCGCTTATCAATTCTTCGACCGTGGGAATACCGTCGTTGGCAGTCGATTCAAAACGTTGTTGGTAGTATGTGTCGTTGCACCCGGTAAGAGAATGGATGTCAGAAAATTCGATGCTCTTTATGCAGAGAGATTTTTTGTCGCCGAGTATTCGGTTCATTCCTATGTTCCATCCTTTTTCAAGGATTTTACCGAGAGATGTTTTTCCTGCGCCATTTTCACCTATTACCACATAGGTGCATCCCGATTTTATTTCAAACGGATAGGGATTGGCAAGTTTTATGCCTGTGTATTGCAACGTGTTACTGACAGCCTTGAGTATAACCTTGTTGTTGACCATGCTTGTTTATTTGTTTGGTTGTGTATGGGGGAACGAAAGTGTCGGCAAGCAACGACTTTTCGACGTGGAAAGATGTAGCGACCGGCAAAATTACATCAATTAGCCCGAATTGTCAACAATCTGGGGGGCGGCGTTGCGAAAAAATCCTTGAGACTGCTCGCGCAGGCTCAAGGACAAAGTGGTAAGTCGTAGTGTATAAAGTCTTTTCCTGTAAAATATTCTCACTGAAGTCAAGCAAGTTTCTTAATCACGAGGTATCCTGCCACTACTTGCAACAGTATGCCCGGCAGGCCTATTGTGAGGTCTTGCATTGCTGCGTCGAGCGACGAGGTAATGCCCCATTCTGCGAGCGAGCCGAAAAGCTGATAAGCGATTACCACGGCGGCTACGGTAAGCAGGTTGAAGCTTCGGAACACCTTGGCTGCAATTGAGGCGGCTGCCACGAGCAAAATCGACTTTGTGAGTATGATTGGCAGCATTGCTGTTGCAGGCATACCGAATATCAAGCTGTTGACGACGGGAGAAGCGATGGCCGTAAGCAGCCCTACTTTCCAACCGTACTTGTAAGCGGCCACGAGAGTGAAGAAGTAGATAGGCAACCATGTTATTCCACCTTGTGGAAGGAGGTGGCACAATTGGGGCAAAACGAGATTACCTATGATGAACAGTGCTGCAAACAGGTAGGTTTTCAACTCAGAGTAGTTGAATGTGTAAAGTTTTACGCTTTGTGTTGTCATAATTTTTATAATATTTTAATTGTTTATTTTCTGTGCCTGCATATTTTCAACAAACCTCTTGATAAGGGGCAGAGCCTCGGCTGCCGTGCCGGCTTGCGACGTGAGCTTTTCGACAGGGCAAA
>CALUNI010000058.1 GCA_944321905.1 uncultured Muribaculaceae bacterium
TCATCACACAGCAGCACAAAATGAAACTTTTTGACGTATATCCGCTATTCGACATAGAAATCGTGCGTGGCAAGGGATGCTACACCTACGACAGCAACGGCACCGAATACCTTGACCTATACGGCGGCCACGCAGTGATATCGGTGGGACACTCTCACCCGCACTATGTGCAAGCCATAAAGGAGCAGGCCGAGCGGCTCGTGTTCTACTCCAACTCGGTAATCAACAGCCTGCAACAACGCCTTGCCGACAAGCTCGGGCGCATATCGGGCTACGACGACTATCAATTGTTCCTCATCAACTCGGGTGCCGAAGCCAACGAGAATGCGCTTAAGCTCGCGTCGTTCCACACGGCACGCCGCCGCGTGTTATCGTTTGCCAAGGCATTCCACGGACGCACGTCGCTTGCCGTTGAAGCCACCGACAATCCGCGCATAGTCTCTCCAGTCAACGACAACGGCAACGTGACTTTCATGCCGCTTAACGACATCTATGCCGTCCGTGCTGAACTCGACAAGGGCGACGTGTGCGCGGTAATCATTGAGGGCATACAAGGCGTGGGGGGCATAAAGGTGCCGACCAACGAGTTCCTTCAGCAACTGCGCGAGGAGTGCGACAAGCACGGCACCGTCCTCATCCTCGACGAGATACAGTCGGGATATGGCCGCTCGGGCAAATTCTTCGCACACCAGTGGGCAGGAATCCGTCCCGACATAATAACGGCGGCCAAGGGAATCGCAAACGGGTTCCCTATGGGAGCGGTACTCATAAGCCCAAAGTTCAAGCCGACGTATGGAATGCTTGGCACGACATTCGGCGGCAACCACCTTGCCTGTGCGGCAGCCATTGCGGTACTCGACATCTTTGAACAGGAGGGCGTTGTCGAAAATGCCCGCCGCGTAGGCGACTACCTGCTTGAAGAACTCGCCAAAATACCGCAAATAGCCGAAGTGCGCGGCCGCGGGCTGATGATAGGCATGGAGTTTGACCGGCCGGTCAAAGACCTGCGCACGAAACTGCTCAAGGAACAGCACGTGTTTACGGGCGTAAGCGGGACAAATGTCATACGCCTGCTGCCACCGCTCGTCTTGTCGATGGAGCAAGCCGACGAGTTCCTGCGCCGATTCAAGCTCTGCCTCGAAAATTACGGAATATAAACAATCACAATACCACCGCACGTAGAGACGCGACATGTCGCGTCTCTACTACATTTTAACGACACGCAAACATTATGAAAATAGGAATAATAGGAGCCGGCAACATGGGCGGTGCCATCGCTCGTGGAATAGCCATGAACACGGCTCACGAAGTGGCCGTAAGCAGCCCCAACCGTCACGGAGAACTCGACGTTCTCAAATCGCAATGCCCCGGAATAACGACATCGACCGACAATGCCGTCGCCGCCAGCCGGGCCGACATCGTCGTCATTGCCGTCAAGCCGTGGCTTGCAGACGAAGTGATGGACAAGCTTGGCGACAATATCGATTATGCACGGCAAATCATAGTATCGGTAGTAGCAGGCATCGACCTTTCACACCTCGAATCGTATGCCCGCGGCAATGCCGTCCCGGCCGTGTTTCGCGTCATTCCAAATATAGCCATAGCACAGTGCCAAAGCATGACATTCATTGCTCACCGAAATGCGTCGGAAAGCCAAATAAATGCCGTATGCGGCATTTTCGACGCACTGGGCAAGACAATGGTCGTTGAAGAACGTCTGATGGGCGCAGGCACCGCCATTGCGTCTTGTGGCATAGCATATGCCATGCGGTATGTGCGCGCGGCCATGGAAGGCGGCATCGAACTCGGGTTTCCGGCCCGTCAGTCGCTCGAAATAGTGCTGCAGACCTTAGTCGGAGCAGTAGCAACGCTCCGAGAGGGTGGCGAGCATCCCGAGGCAGCCATCGACCGTGTGACAACTGCCGGCGGCATAACCATACGCGGCTTGAACGCAATGGAGCGCAACGGCTTCACCACCGCCGTCATCGAGGGACTCAAAGCCTCAAAATAAACCTTGCCGCAAACACCGGTGAACCCAAATCGTCCATTAGATTTGGGGGTAATGGGGAAAAGAGTCATCCCACTGCTTTCGCCGCACCGCCCGACACGGCGGTGTAGAGAATTGCGGGTCAGTCCGAAAAAACGTTTGCAACGTTATTCTTTCGTGGAAAAAGTCGTTTAAAGAGCCAAACGGAAACCCTGTCTTCCATCCTTGTTTCCGGGGCTTTCGTCGTAACGGAACGACAGATGGCTGCCTTTTTCGACACTGGCCCACGAGCCACCTTTTATTACTCGCCCGCTGCCACTCGTCACCATTGGATCGACTTGTGCATCGGCCGAATACGGTCCATAGTGGTCTTGCGTCCATTCTATCACATTGCCGGTCATGTCATACAGTCCCAATTCATTGGGACTTTTTGTCCCCACCGTATGAGTGCAGCCACCACTATTGTCTTCATACCATGCAACGGCATCAAGATTGTCGCTGCCCGAGAAGACATATCCTCGCGACCTGTTTCCACCGCGTGCGGCATATTCCCACTCGGCCTCGGTGGGCAACCGAAAATTTTTCCCGGTCTTTGCATTCAGCTTGCGCAAGAAATCTTGCACGTCGTGCCATGTCACATTCTCTACCGGCAAGTTGTCGCCCACATGTTCACTCGGATTATTGCCCATCACAGCTTTCCATAACCGTTGCGTTACTTCATACTTGCCGATGTAGTACCCGGCCAACGTCACACTGTGGGCGGGATATTCGTCGGGCCATGCGTAAATCTCCATTTGCGGCGTTGCACCCATCGTAAACTCGCCGCCCGGCACATACACCATTTCTATCTCCGGCAACCGCTCCTCTTCTTGTTTTTGTTGCGTAACCTGACTGCTGATTGGCAGATTGTCATTAGGCTCAGAGCTTACGACATCATCATATACAGCGACAGAATCAACACTCTGCACGACCGTATCGCCCACCGACATCAAAGAATCGGCAGCTACAAGGCTTTCTGTCTCCACAGTTTTTTCCCCGTCTTGCGCATTTAGCATCATAAACACAGCCACCCCTATCGCAATACCGGCTATGACAGCCAACAATACCCAAAGCCACCACCCTTTCTTTCTATCATCACGTCCGTCGTTTGAATCAACGACAGGAGGAACGGGCGGCTTTACATCCTGCTCCACCACTTCGGTATCTTCGTCTCCGTTTGCCCCGCCTGCATTTGAAATCAAGTCGGCGGCAAACTCTGCTACCGACCGATAGCGGTCACCCGGCTTTGCCTCCATCGCCCGGCGGATAGAGGCAATCGTCTTGTTGCTGACACCGCGCCCAAGCAGTTCCCATTCTGGAAACTGGACAAGCACGTCTGAGGCGACCGGCGGACGCTCCCCTGTGAGCATCTTGTAGAGCGTCGCGCCAAGCGCATACACGTCCATCGTAACCGGGAATCCCTTGCCGTCCTTGTAATTTGCCTGCTCAAGCGGAGCATATCCGGGAGTGCCGTTTCCCACCGATGTGCTTGACTCGGGTTCGCCAGCATCGTTATACTGTTTCGACAACCCGAAGTCGATAAGCACCGGCTCGCCTGTGCCACGCAGCATCACATTTCCCGGCTTTAGGTCGAGGTGCAGCATCTTGTTGTCGTGCATATATGCAAGTGCGGCGGCTATGCCTGCAAAGTAGCGCAACGCTTCATCCTCGGGCAATCCACGACGAGCAGGAATGAGTGCATCAAGGCTGCCTCCGGCGCAATACTCCATGACGTAGTAGCTCGTACCGTTGGCATCAAACGTCTCTATCACCTTTACTATGCCGGGATGCCGCATCCGCGCAAGGTTGCGAGCTTCGCCGGCAAATTTCCGCCTATACTGTCCCGACACGCCGTCCTTGCTGCTATGTGTAACTGTCGAACCCTCGCGCCCGTCAATGCCGCTCATGAAGAACTCTTTTACTGCGACCGGCACCTCGGCACTCATCTCGCCCAACTTGCCACCCAACGACACCTGCGTGTAGGCAAGATAGGTTATGCCGAAAGACCCCTGCCCCAGCACTCGATCGATGCGATAGCTGCGCTCGTTGCCTTGCAATACCGTCCCCGGCTGCAAAGCGTTACCGTTATCTGACATAATGCTTATTGACTAAACTTACTGTATATACTTTCAAAATCACACAGATGCCAACATGGAACAATCTCACGGAAGCTCTGCTTCGCAAATTTACAAAAAAGTCACAATAAGCACAATTGAAAAACGATGCTTCTTGTCACCCCCAAATGCCTAAAATTCAAATCCGGCTTTGAGCATGAAACCACCAATTGTACCTTTATCTATTTCTTCGTAATAATCATAACCATAATAACCTATATAATAAAAATCGGCTCGCTGTAGATTGTATCCCAATGACACATTAATCGCCAATTTCCTATTAAGACCTATGCTTACTCCAAACATTGGATTAAAATACAAACCATCACCTTCACTTGGAGAAAAGCCAAGTTTTACTCCAAAATATGGCGTAACTCGTTTGCCACTCGTAAAATATAACCGAGAATCAACAAAAATCGGCACGCTGTTATAGCCCCAACCAATATGAGCATCTATGCCTATACCTCCACCAAGGAAGAAGTAAGGATTGAACTGATAACCGTGGCTCGTAGATATGGAAAAAACACCATCACCGTTCTCTCCAACGCCAAAGCCGCCACCGATGTCGGCAAACCCTCGATAGCCCGTCCTGTCTAACTTCACAGTTCTCCTTTCTTGAGTTACCTCATGTCGCGTCATTACGTAATTGCCACTCCCATGGAAAGTGTCGCCTACCGGCTCTTCCTTTGTGATTTTCATCACATCCGACAGTTCACAGTAAAACACCGACCCGTCCGAGGTCTTAACCTTCAGCGATTTATTGGGAACCTGTTCCACGATAGTTCCCCTGATAATGCTGCCGTTGTTCAAGTAAACCACATCCTGCAACTCCCCGGCATTTGCCACAGCTCCCGACAACACAAAAATCACAGCCAACAATAATTTCAATAAGCCCTTTTCCATAATGTCAAATTTTAACTTTACACAAAGATAGTGCAAGGCGAGTGCAGAACAAAACAAACTCGTTTGTTTTTTATGCCAAGCCGCAGCCTCTCTTATCAAAAGATAGTGCAAGGCGAGTGCAGAACAAAACAAACTCGTTTGTTTTTTTATGCCGAGCCGCAGCCTCTCTTATCAAAAGATAGTGCAAGGCGAGTGCAATTGCAAATCAAGCTTGCTTGAATTTGCCTATTGCCGAGCCGCAGCCTGTCTTATCAAAAGACAGTGCAGGGCGAATGCAGAACAAAACAAACTTGCCTGTTTTTTATGCCAAGCCGCAGCCTCTCTTATCCAAAAATTCACTGTTTTCCGATAAGATTTCCTGTTTACAATGCCTTAAAATGAAAGGAGCGACCTCAAAAACTTTGCCTATGATTTATAATCGAGATAGCAGGTACAAACCTGCTTATTGCCTCGGAGAGGCAATACGATGCTTAACCGCCATGCAAGCGAAGCGCAGCTTGCGGTGGTCGGAATTCTTATGTATAAACGGCCTCGGAGAGGTCGAATTGGAATCAAATCCCACATAGTCCGGTATCTCCGGGGCCACCCCAATGAACGCTTATGCGTCCTATTAAAATTATTGGTGTCCGTTAAACTTTTTAGTCATCATAAAAAGTTTTAGCGGACACCAATAAAAAAGTTTAACAGACACCAATAGTTTTTTATTCTACATGCCATCATGACGGATGCAACATTTCAGAGGGAACTTTCATGTGAAAGGTGGCGGCAGAGCCGTCATTCGATGCTTAACGGGTCAGCCCGAAAAACACGATACACATCCGGCACAAATTTCGTCAGGCAAGAAATAGAAAACGAGAGAACCGCCTACACGATCCTCTCGTTTCTTGACTATGTTCTAAAGTTGAAATTACTCAGCCTTGGGTGCCTCTTCGGCAGCAGGAGCAGTCTCTTCAGCTTTCACTTCTTCGGCCTTTGCCTCTTCTACAGCGGCAGGAGCAGCTGCGGCTTTTTCGGCCGACGATTTGCGGCGCGAACGGCGAGTGCGCGAAGCCGACTTCTTTTCCTTGCCGGCAGCAAGCATGTTCTCGTTATAGTCAACAAGCTCTATGAAGCAAGTTGCAGCACCGTCGCCCTTGCGGAAACCGGTCTTGAGAATGCGGGTATAACCACCGGGGCGGTTGGCAATCTTTTGAGAGATTTCGTTGAAAAGCTCGGTGATAGCTTCCTTGTTTTGCAGATAGCTGAACACAAGACGACGATTGGCAGTGCTGTCGTTCTTTGCACGGTTAATAAGCGGCTCGGCATAAACCCGCAGAGCCTTGGCCTTAGGCACAGTTGTAAATATCCTCTTGTGGCGGATGAGTGAAATGGTCATGTTGGCCAACATGGCTTCGCGATGACTTTTCGTCCTGCTAAGATGATTGAATTTTTTATTATGTCTCATCGTTATTACTCTTTATCTAATTTATACTTAGAGATGTCCATTCCGAACGAAAGGTTCAGATTGGCAAGCAACTCGTCAAGTTCCGTTAGCGACTTCTTACCAAAGTTGCGGAACTTCAACAAGTCGGTTTTGTTAAACACTACCAATTCGCCAAGCGTTTCAACTTCGGCCGACTTTAAGCAGTTAAGCGCGCGCACCGACAAATCCATATCGACAAGCTTGGTCTTCAACAACTGGCGCATGTGCAGCACTTCCTCGTCAAATTCCTCGTTGTCTTCATTCTCGGGAGTTTCGAGAGCAATCTTCTCGTCGCTGAAGAGCATGAAGTGGTGGATAAGAATCTTTGCGGCCTCTTTTAGGGCATCTTTCGGCAGAATGGAGCCATCGGTAGTAATTTCAAGTACGAGCTTCTCGTAGTCGGTCTTTTGCTCTACGCGATAACTTTCGATAGCGTACTTGACATTAACAATAGGAGTGTAAATAGAATCAATAGCGATAACGTCAATGGCATCGTTCGGATTCTGGTTCTCCTCGGCAGGCACATAACCGCGTCCCTTGTTGATTGTAAGATCAATCTGGAAACCGGTAGTGGGATCCAAGTGGCAAATAACCAAATCCGGGTTAAGGACTTCAAAACCCGTCAATGCCTTGTTGATGTCACCGGCCTTGAACACATCTTGACCCGAAACTTTCACGGTAACCTTTTCGGCCTCGGTGTCTTCGACGATACGTTTCAAGCGCACTTTCTTCAAGTTAAGAATGATGTTTGTCACATCTTCCTTAACACCCGGTATCGTGGCAAACTCGTGCTTCACGCCATCGACACGAATCGACGAGATTGCAAACCCTTCGAGCGAAGAAAGCAAGATACGACGCAAGGCATTGCCTATGGTCACGCCATATCCCGGCTCCAAAGGCCGGAACTCGAACTTGCCGAAGAAATTGTCGGCTTCCAACATTAAAACTTTGTCGGGTTTTTGAAATGCTAATATAGCCATGAATCGTTATTAATTTTATTGTTTTGAATACAATTCCACAATCAACTGTTCCTTGATGTTTTCAGGAATATCTTCTCGCTGCGGAACATGGAGCATCTTGCCACCCTTGATGCTTTCGTCCCATTCGAGCCAAGGATACTTGCTGTGGTTGAACCCTGCAAGGGCGTCGGCGATGACTTCGAGCGACTTGCTCTTCTCGCGCACGGCAATGATTTCGCCCGGCTTAACCGAATAAGACGGGATGTTCACCACCTTGCCATTGACTGTGATATGGCGGTGAAGCACCAATTGACGAGCAGCCGGACGAGTAGGCGCAATGCCAAGACGGTAAACGATGTTGTCAAGGCGCGACTCAAGCAATTGCAACAACACTTCGCCTTTCACACCCTTGGTGCGAGTAGCCTTTTCAAAAAGATTGCGGAACTGACGCTCCAACACGCCATAAGTATATTTAGCCTTTTGCTTTTCGCGCAACTGTGTTCCGTATTCCGAGAGTTTCCTTCTCTTGTTAACGCCATGTTGGCCCGGCGGATAATTCTTTTTAGCAAGAACCTTATCTTCACCGAAAATGGCTTCGCCGAATTTACGTGCGATTTTTGTTTTTGGTCCAGTATATCTAGCCATTGTTTTTTGACTTTAAAATAATTTAAACTGACACTTTCAAGTGCAGCCGCGATTACAGAGAGGTTTGTTAAGAATGTAATCTATTCACTATGAAAGCCTCGAAATTCTTGTAATTGTAAAAAAGCCTGAAGAAATTAAACCCTTCTCCTTTTGGGTGGACGGCAACCGTTGTGCGGAAGCGGAGTAACGTCGATTATCTCGGTTACCTCGATACCTGCACCGTGTACCGTGCGGATAGCAGACTCGCGTCCGTTACCGGGTCCTTTCACATAAGCCTTCACCTTGCGCAAGCCCAAGTCGTAAGCAACCTTGGCGCAGTCTTGGGCAGCCATCTGAGCTGCGTAGGGGGTGTTCTTCTTCGACCCACGGAAACCCATCTTGCCAGCGCTCGACCACGAGATGACTTGGCCTTCACTGTTGGTGAGGCACACGATAATGTTATTGAAAGACGAGTGTACATGAAGTTGGCCGGCGGCATCAACTTTGACATTTCTCTTCTTTGCTGCGACTGTCTTCTTTGCCATACTTTAATCTTATTTAGTAGCTTTCTTCTTGTTAGCAACAGTTTTCTTTTTACCCTTGCGAGTGCGCGCATTGTTCTTTGTGCTTTGCCCGCGTACCGGCAAGCCAAGGCGGTGACGGATTCCACGGTAGCAACCGATGTCCATCAAGCGCTTAATGTTCAATTGGATCTCGCTTCTCAAGTCACCTTCTACCTTGTATTCGTTACCAATGATTTCACGAATTGCGGCGGCTTGGGCATCAGTCCAATCCTTAACTTTGATATCCTTGTCGATTTCGGCCTTGGCAAGTATCTTGTTTGCCGAGCTGCGGCCGATACCGAAGATATAGGTTAAGGCAATTTCACCTCTCTTGTTTTGGGGCAAGTCCACCCCAACTATTCTTACTGCCATATTCTTAACTTATATTGTTTATAATGCTTCGTCCAATGACACCAGTGCCATCATCCTTGGCGTTGTTTAAACTTAGGGTTCTTCTTACAAATCACATACAAGCGGCCCTTGCGACGTACAATCTTGCAGTCGGCCGAACGTTTCTTTATTGAGGCTCTTACTTTCATATAGTGTTTTCTTTTTTATTTGTATCTAAAAGCAATTCTTCCTTTAGTCAAATCATAAGGAGACATTTCCACTTTCACTTTGTCGCCCGGCAGGATTTTTATGTAGTGCATGCGCATCTTACCCGAAATGTGGGCGGTGATTTCATGCCCGTTTTCCAATTCCACGCGGAACATAGCATTAGACAATGCCTCTACGATTACTCCATCTTGTTCGATTGCGGTCTGTTTTGCCATATAACTAATTTAAATTGATTTATCACCTAAAACTTCTTCAACGAATTGGAACGACGACAAGATGTCGGCCTTCCCGTTCTTGATGGCCACCGTATGCTCGAAATGAGCCGACGGCTTGCGATCCTTGGTGCGGCATGTCCACCCGTCGGATTCCATGACGATGTTCTTGCTTCCCATGTTAATCATGGGCTCTATGGCTATGCACATGCCGTTCTTGATGAGCGGCCCGGTTCCGCGACGCCCGTAATTAGGCACGTCGGGATCCTCGTGCATGTTCTTGCCTATGCCATGCCCGCAAAGCTCGCGCACCACGCTATAGCCACGCTTCTCGCAATATTCTTGAATGGCATGCCCGATATCGCCTATGCGATTTCCCTCCACGGCCTTTTCGATTCCTACGTACAACGATTCCTTGGTAGTCTTGAGCAGGCGCATCACATCGTCTGCCACTTCGCCGACAGGGAACGTATAACACGAATCGCCGTTGAAGCCGTCGATTACGGCTCCGCAGTCAACCGACACGATATCGCCCTCACGCAAGGCATAGTTGGACGGGAACGCATGAACCACGTTCTCGTTGACCGACACGCACAGCGTGTAAGGATAACCCGCGTAACCAAGGAAACCCGGCACAGCACCCTGCGAACGGATAAAATCCTCGGCCACCTGGTTAAGCTTCAAAGTGGTCACACCCGGCTCGATGTACTTAGCCACCTCGCCAAGCGTGCGAGCCACTACCATATTGGCAGCTCTTACAAGCTCGATTTCTTCGTCTGTCTTTAGGTAAATCATCAACTCTATCTCCTATCAGCTTTAAATGCCCGACCGACCTGCAATCTTACCCGACTTCATCAACCCGTCGTAATGGTGCATCTTCAAGTGGCTCTCTATTTGTTGCAACGTGTCGAGTACCACGCCAACAAGGATGAGCAGCGAAGTTCCACCGAAGAATTGAGAGAAGCTGTGGTTAATGCCGCAAATGTTGGCAAACGCCGGCAAAATAGCGACACAGCCAAGGAACAAAGACCCCGGGAAAGTAATTCTCGACATCACGGAATCAAGATACTCGGCAGTCTTCTTGCCGGGCTTGATGCCTGGTATGAAACCATTGTTACGCTTCATGTCCTCGGCCATCTGGGTCGGGCGGACGGTGATTGCAGTATAGAAATACGTAAATGCCACAATCATCACGAAATAAACGGCATTATACCAGAACCCGTTCATGTCGGAGAATGCACGGAAGAATCCCGAAGGATTTTGATTTGCGCCAAATCCCATCAACGTGATAGGTATGAACATTATGGCCTGCGCAAAGATTATGGGCATCACGCCTGCCGCGTTCACCTTCAAAGGGATGTACTGGCGCACACCGCCATATTGCTTGTTGCCGACTATTCGCTTGGCATATTGAACAGGAACCCTGCGGGTACCTTGAACCAACAATATTGCACCGGCGATGACGGCAAAAAGAATCACGATTTCAACGATAAACATCACGAGTCCGCCTTCGGCAGTCGTCAAGCGATTAGTAAACTCTTGCACGATTGCGCCGGGGAAACGGGCGATGATACCAACCAAGATTATGAACGAGATACCGTTGCCTATGCCTCGGTCGGTAATCTTCTCGCCAAGCCACATGATGAACATGCTGCCTGCGGCAAGGATAAGCGTCAAGTAGGCAGTGGTCCAAAAACCGAAATGAGCTGCGCCACCGGCGGCGTTAACCTGCACCTGCAAGTTGATGAGGTAAGCCGGCCCTTGCAACAACAATATCAGCACGGTGAGGTAGCGAGTGTACTGGTTGAGCTTCATGCGCCCACTCTCGCCCTCGCGCTGCATCTTCTGGAAGGATGGCAGCACCATGCCGAGCAACTGGATAACAATCGATGCAGTGATGTAAGGCATGATACCGAGTGCGAAAATTGACGCTTGCGAGAACGCGCCGCCCGAGAACATGTCGAGCAGCTGCATCAAGCCCCCACTGGTAAAATTGCGAAGAGCATCGATTTCAGAAGGACTGATTCCCGGAAGAACCACGTAACATCCGAATCGGTACACGAGTACCAACAGGATTGTTATCGTGATTCGTTTCCGCAAATCGTCGATCTTCCAGATATTCTTTACTGTATCGATGAATTTCATTTCTTAATTTTTTGGATAGTTCCACCTAAGGCTGTGATGGCCTCTTCAGCCTTCTTGGAAAACGCATGAGCTTCAACATCGACCTTAGCCTTGAGTTCGCCGTTGCCAAGAACCTTGACAAGTTGCTTGCTACGAGCGAGGCCTGCAGCTACCATGTCGTCGAATGTTACTTTCTCCAACTGCTTGGCTTCAACCAATGCTTGAATGACATCGAGGTTGACAGCCTTGTATTCAACATGATTTATGTTCTTGAACCCGAACTTGGGCAGGCGACGGTGCAATGGCATCTGACCACCCTCGAAACCAACCTTGTTAGAGTAGCCCGAACGAGACTTGGCACCCTTGTGGCCACGGGTAGATGTACCACCCTTGCCCGAACCGGCACCACGGCCTAACCTCTTACCATTCTTATTTGAACCTGCTGCGGGTTGTAAATTGCTTAAATCCATAGTTTCTTAAAGTTTTTTACGTTCTGCTTAATCAACTATCATCACCAGGTGACTTACTTTGGCGATCATGCCTCTGATAGAAGGAGAATCTTCCTTCTCCACCACTTGGTTCATCTTCCTCAACCCGAGCGAGTCAAGAGTTCTCTTTTGGACAGCCGGACATTTGATGCGGCTTTTCACTTGCTTTATTTTTATAGTTGCCATGTCGTCAAAGTTTGTTTATCCTTTAAACACTTTTTCTAACGAGATACCGCGTTGACGGGCAATAGTCTCCGGGCTGCGCATTTCATCAAGAGCCTTGAATGTAGCCTTCACAAGGTTGTGAGGATTCGACGACCCCTTAGACTTGGCAAGCACGTCGGTAATACCCACGCTTTCAAACACGGCACGCATTGCACCACCGGCCTTCACACCGGTACCGGCCGATGCCGGACGGATGATGATGCGAGAACCGCCAAACTTGGCTTCCTGCTCGTGAGGAACAGTACCCTTGTGGATAGGAACGCGTATCAAGTTCTTCTTAGCAGCTTCTACACCCTTGGCTATAGCCGCAGTCACTTCGTTGGCCTTACCAAGACCGTAACCGATGATGCCGTCTTCGTTACCCACAACCACGATGGCTGCGAAAGTGAACGTGCGTCCACCCTTGGTAACCTTGGTTACGCGGTTGATAGCCACAAGGCGGTCTTTGAGTTCTATATCGTTTGTCGATTTTACTCTGTTGTTATTCTTTATCATAATCAATTAAAATTTAAGTCCGGCCTTGCGGGCTCCATCAGCTACTGATTTCACTCTCCCATGGTACAGGTAACCGTTGCGGTCGAAAACCACGGTGGTTATGCCTGCTTCCATTGCCTTCTTTGCTGCCAACTCGCCAACCTTTTCCGAAATCTCGCACTTGGTGCCTTCGGTGATGCCTTTCGACGAGGCCGAAGCCAAAGTGTGACCAGTTGTGTCGTCAACGAATTGCACGTAGATTTGCTTGTTGCTTCTAAACACCGTCATGCGCGGGCGTGCGGCACTGCCGGAAATCTTCCCACGGATGCGGGCTTTGATTCTTTGTCTTCTCTGTAACTTATTTACCATGACGTCAAACTAATTATTTGGCAGATGCCGATTTACCAGATTTACGACGAATGATTTCGCCAACAAACTTAATACCCTTGCCCTTGTAAGGTTCAGGCTTGCGCAGAGAGCGAATCTTGGCACAAACCTGTCCAAGCAACTGCTTGTCGCTCGACTCAAGGATGATGAGCGGATTCTTGTTACGCTCGGTCTTTGCTTCCACCTTAACTTCTTTGGGAAGCTTTATATAAATGGCGTGAGAAAAGCCCAGTGCGAGTTCCAACACTTGACCCGTTGACGTAGCACGGTAACCCACACCTACTAATTCCATTTCCTTTTTGTAGCCTTCGCTGACACCTACCACCATGTTGTGGATAAGGGCGCGGTACAATCCGTGTTGGGCGCGGTGGATGCGGTCGTCGCTTGGACGAGTCACATGAATCTCGCCGTCCTTGAATTCCACGTTGATATCGCCGTGAACAGCTTGCGACAGTTCCCCCTTGGGACCCTTTACGCTGACTACGTTGTCTTTAATCGTTACAGTCACTCCGGCGGGTACTGCAATTGGCAATTTTCCTATTCTTGACATATCTCGTACCCTCCATTAATAAACGTAACACAATACTTCGCCACCAATCTGCTGGGCAACGGCCTCCTTATTGGTCATTACGCCCTTAGATGTAGAAAGGATGGCAATACCTAAACCATTGAGCACACGAGGCATGTTCTTGTAGCCTGTGTACTGGCGCAATCCCGGACGCGATACGCGCGTCAGGCACTTGATTGCGTTGACCCTGTCAACCGGGTCATACTTCAAGGCTATCTTTATAGCCCCCGAAGGAGTACCATCATCCACGAACTTGTAGTTCAAGATGTAGCCCTTGTCGAAAAGGATTTTGGTAATCTCCTTTTTCATTTTCGAAGAAGGGATTTCAACGACCCTGTGCTGGGCCTTGATCGCATTCCTCAGACGTGTCAGATAATCTGCTATTGGATCAGTCATAAATAATTTGTTTAAATTGATTCAGTAGTTTGCGCCATCTCCGACGGCGCGCTTGCCGAACAATATTTAATACTAAGTTATTTTGTGTGTAATCTTAACTTTTTACTCTTTTCGTCAATATCTCGCCCACCTAAGCTCGATTACCAACTTGCCTTCTTCACGCCAGGAATCAATCCTTTCGAGGCCATTTCGCGGAACTGGATACGCGAGATGCCGAATTGACGGATATAACCCTTTGGACGGCCTGTAATCTTGCAACGGTTGTGCAAACGCACCGCGCTTGCGTTGCGCGGAATCAATTGCAGAGCCTCGTAATTGCCCTCGGCCTTCAACTGAGCCTTCTTTGCGGCATACTTGGCAACCAACTTTGCGCGCTTCACTTCGCGAGCTTTCATCGATTCTTTTGCCATACTCTTCTTTATTTAGCGTTTTTAAATGGAAGACCGAACTCTTTCAGCAAGGCATAACCCTCTTCGTCGGTAGCGGCCGATGTCACGAACGTAATATTCATACCCATCATCTTGCTAATCGAATCGATATTGATTTCGGGGAATATGATCTGCTCGGTAATACCCACCGTGTAGTTGCCGCGTCCGTCGAGCTTGCTGTCGATACCCTTGAAGTCGCGGATACGGGGCAAGGCGATACGGATGAAACGCTCCATGAACTCATACATGCGGTCGCGACGCAGCGTCACGCGCACGCCGATAGGCATTTTCTTGCGCACCTTGAAGTTTGAGATATCCTTTCTCGACAGCGTTGCAACAGCCTTCTGGCCGGTGATGGCGGTAAGCTCGTTGATGGCGGTCTCGATAATTTTCTTGTCGCCGGTAGCCTCGCCAAGTCCCTCGTTGATGACAATCTTCAGCAGGCGTGGCACTTGCATGGGCGAAGAGTAGTTAAACTTCTTCATGAGAGCAGGTGCAATTCTCTCGGCATAATCCTTTTTAAGACTTGTTGAACTCATTACTT
>CALUNI010000059.1 GCA_944321905.1 uncultured Muribaculaceae bacterium
CCAAAGGTACCGACACGAGCGTCGAAGTAGTGGAAGGCATGCAATTCGACCGTGGCTACATCTCTCCTTACTTCGTGACCAACTCCGAGCGCATGGAATGCGAGATGGAACATCCTTACATACTTATCTACGATAAGAAGATTTCCAACCTCAAAGACATGCTTCCAATTCTTGAAGCAACCGCACAAAGCGGTCGTCCGTTGCTGATTATCGCCGAGGATGTAGATAGCGAAGCTCTTGCTACATTGGTTGTCAACCGTCTTCGTGGCTCGTTGAAAGTTTGCGCAGTCAAGGCTCCGGGCTTCGGCGACCGTCGCAAAGAGATGTTGCAAGACATCGCAATCCTTACCGGCGGCGTAGTCATCTCTGAAGAACAAGGCATGAAGCTCGAAAACGCTTCAATCGAGACTCTTGGCACAGCCGACAAGGTAACAGTCAACAAGGAAAATACCATCATCGTTAATGGTGCAGGCGACAAGCAAGCCATTGCCGACCGAGTAAACCAAATCAAGGCTCAAATTGAAATCACCAAGTCGAGCTACGACAAGGAAAAACTCCAAGAGCGTCTTGCCAAGCTGGCCGGTGGTGTGGCAGTCCTTTACATCGGTGCTCCTTCAGAGGTTGAAATGAAGGAAAAGAAAGACCGTGTTGACGATGCTTTGAGCGCAACTCGCGCAGCCGTTGCCGAAGGTATCGTGCCGGGTGGTGGCGTAGCCTACATCCGCAGCATCAAGGCTCTCGAAGACTTGAAGGGTGCAAACGATGACGAAACCACAGGTATCGACATCATACGTCGCGCAATCGAAGAACCGCTTCGCCAGATTGTTGCCAACGCCGGACTTGAAGGCGCAGTAATCGTTCAAAAGGTAAAGGATGCCGAAGGCGACTTTGGTTACAACGCACGCACTGGCAACTTCGAGCACCTGCTCGCAACCGGCGTAATCGACCCTGCAAAGGTTGCACGTGTAGCTCTTGAGAATGCAGCATCAATCGCCGGCATGTTCTTGACTACCGAATGCGTTATCGCCGAGAAGAAAGAAGAAAATCCCGCTCCGGCTCCTGCCGCAGGAATGGGCGGAATGGGTGGCATGATGTAATATCAGCCGACATAAATACATAAACGCGAGGAGCGAATCCACACACGAGAGATTCGCCCCTCGTTTTTTTGTGCAATTCAAAGTTTTTTATAATTTCGATGCATTAATCCATTCATTTATCATGACGTTTAGAAAAGCTACATACGACGACATCCCGGGCATAATGCGTGTCATAGACTATGCACGCGACAGGATGCTTGCCGAGGGCAAAAAGCAATGGGACGCATCATACCCGTTACAATCACACATAACCGCCGACATCGAAGCCGGCTATGCTTATGTACTCTGCAACGACCACCCACTTGAGATTACCGCCTATGGAGCTGTGATATTCGATGGAGAACAGGCTTACAACAACCTTATTGGAGGGAAATGGCTCAGCGACATGCCATACGTCGTCTTGCACCGCATTGCCGTCGCAAAAGAGGCAAGAAACCACGGCACGGCGACACGATTCATGTGCGAAATAGAGCAACTGATGCGGGAAAAGGGAATACACAGCTTCCGCATCGACACAAACTATGACAACGCAGCCATGCTGCACCTGCTCGACAAGCAAGGATTCAGCTATTGCGGAGAAGTGGTTTACAACGGCACAAAGACACGAATGGCATTCGAGAAAATTATCACGTGAGCAAGTTTACAAAAGAGAAATCGCCAGAGGCCAAGAAAGGGTCAGTCCGAAAAAAACGGTTGCAGTCTACAGAAGCAAAATATGATGGATTTGGGAATCTGGCTATTTTTAGGCAACAGCAACCAACGTTAAGCGGTTGCGGAGCTGTCGAACCATGTTAACCGACATGCAAGCGAAGCGCAGCTTGCGGACAGCAAGCAGCTTCCACACATGAGAAACGGCTTCGGAGATGCCGCACCTGAGCTGCCACAATAGTTCGGCATCTCCGAAGCCATCACTGTATTTGCACTGCAACAAGGCTTTCGGACTTGCCCCCCAAGAAACACATCACACCACGACTGTGAAAAGTGCAGCCATGCTACAACACTGTTGAAGCGAACACGAGCATACCCGCCACATAAACAAAACGACACCTGCCTCAGCAGATAAACGAAAATGCGCCGTCAATACCACGTCACGCCATTCGACGAACTGCTGCGCTTGTCATACTTCAAGTCGCTCAACAAAGAAGACTTGACCGCAATGTGGAAATTATAGGATTTATAGGGGCCCACAGGCACGAAACTTGCACTCATCGTGAAGCAGTGCAAATCGCGGGAAATGGAGCAGTTCATATAAGCAATCTTGCCTGTGTCGAAATTATAGCTCGCCGAGAAATTAAATGCCCAGTTCTTGGTGGGCTTCACATTACCCGAGAAACTCAAGTTCTGCGTGATACGCCCGTTATAATCCATTTTCTCGTAATTGAAATCCCCGTAACTGTAATTTACCGAATAATTAAGCGTCAAGCTCCACGGGAAATCCCATTTGGCATATCCGTCGGGATTCAACTCTACTCCCGACTCGGTTTTTCCCCCACGATTTTCCGATTGCTCGTTATCGGCATATTTATTCACTGCCTCGGGAGGCTGATCATCTTTCTGCTCGTCTTTTTTATCTTTCTTTTTAAACGTGTCGTTGTTAAAGGTGTATGAGAACGAAGTACCAGTACTCGACAATTTTGCCAAACCTTTACCGGCCTGCAATCGTGTGCGATTGACACGCGTCGGAGTGCCATACTCGTTTAGCTGATACGTATATACGTCCCACGTGGCCGACAGGTTAAGATTGAAGTTCTTCATCAACCGCAACGACAACGATGTGTTTATGTTGCTCCACCGCAACGAGTCGGCGGCAAAATTATAAGACTGGCTAACCGTAAAATTTTCGATAAGCGAAATTTTCTTGACTCCGGTACTGTCGGCATCGCTCTTTACCTTCATTTCCACATTATTGGCAAGAGAGAAGCTCAAAGAACCAGTCTTGCCCTCACCAACACTGTCATAGACGCCGTGAGAGAAATAAGAATACTTGGTATTCACCAACTTGCCGGTCATGGGATTAGTATAGGCATACGTGCCGTAATATCCCCAGAATGGCGTACTGAAGTCGGGAGCTCCGGTAAAGGATATGGTCGGAGTCAACACGTGGCGTATCATCTGCACCTTGTCTCCAAAGATTTTCCACGGCTTGAAGAAACCATATATCTTTGTATCGAGGGCTACCGACGCGCTAAAGTCGAATATGTTATAAAAGCTGTAAGTAGTGTCGCGCACCACTGCCGACGCCGCAGGATCCCACTGTTGGCGTATCTTGCTGGTGTACATGCGGTCGTTTATGCTTACACTCGGTGTCACGTTTATGTAATCAAATATGTTGAACGTAGCCGAGATGGGAATTGTGTGCCTCATTCCGTTTCGCCAATCCTTTACCAAGCTTTTCTTGAAAAACTCATTCTGTCCGGCCGTGAGCGAATTCTGGAACACACCTGTATAAGAAAGCTTAATCTTCTCATACCACTTCTCTTCCCCCACGGCATGTTTGCGCTTAAACGGCGCAGTCTGCGACATCGTGAGCGTGAGATTTGGGAACGACACCGTAAGCGTGGAGTCGGACGAACGTTGTGATATGTTGGCCGATGCCGATAAGCTCCATTTTGAATTCGGGAACTTATATGTCATGTTTATGCTGCTGCTCGTGGTGTTCTCGGTAAACGAGTCGCTATAGTAGTCATCAAGATTGTTACGGCTATAGCCACTGGTTGCAAAGTTCACGCTCGCCGAAAATGTCATGTTAGGATTGGCTTTGGTGTCTTGCGAGTGGCTCCATGTGATTTTAAAGTTATTCTGCTTTGAATAATCTGCCTCGCCTTTTTCACCGGTTATGGTCGTCAAGTAGCTTATATTGAAGCTGCCCGAAAATTTATACCGTTTCCTGTAACTCGACTGCGCAGCCAACCCCCACGACCCTTTAGTATATATTTCACCAGTCAAAGCCAAGTCGATTTTATCGTTGATGGCAAAATAATAACCGCCGTCGCGCAAGTAATACCCACGGTTGTAATCGTCGCCAAACGTAGGCATTATTATACCCGAAGAATAATCTTCGCTGAACGGGAAAAATCCAAACGGGATGGCAATAGGCAACGGCACATCGGCAAGGACCATGTAGGCAGGCCCCATCACGATATCCTTTTTCGGGCGAACCTTGGCCTTTGTGAGCTGCAAATAAAAGTGCGGGTGGTCATGGTTTTCACAAGTGGTATAGCGACCCTCCTTGATGAAATACTCATCGTTCTCCATTTTTTTTGTTTGCCCGCCGGTCAGATAACCCTCGCCCTGTTGTGTAACGACTTCGGTGATATAGCCTTTCCGGCTCTTGAAATTGTAACGCATGGTTTTCGACTCATACTCGCCGCTACGGTCTTTAAACACCGGCAGCCCTTCCAACTCGCCGGTACTGTCGGGTCGTCCCATGGCATACACCTCGCTATTGTCCATGTTCATGTCGATTTGCATCGACTTCAAGTTGATGTCGCCATACGTCACATCACCCTCACCAAACATAGAGGCGTTATTGCGTCCGTAAAAAACGAGGGAGTCCTTTGCCGAAAATTGCACCGGATTATCAAGGTCAACCATTGTCTTTATAAAGCGCGACTTGCCTGTGGCTGAATCGCGACGTGCAGCCACTGCTTCGGCAGGAACGCTGTCGATGCTGTCTTTTTCCAAACTGCGCAACACCGAATCGACCGACCCCGTGCCGGTTAGTTTTGAGATTATGCTGTCGGCAGCGGCACTTTTTATTGAGTCGGCAATAAGCCGAGCCACAGAATCGACTTCGGTAGCCTCGGCAACGGCACTGTCGCCAAGCATGTTTTCGACAATCGCAGGCACGTCTGCAGTTGTCCCTTCGGTCGATTGCTTGCTTACATTGCAGCTATGACAAGCGCAAATGACAACGACAAAGCATGCTATATATATAAGAATATACCTCAAATTCCAAAATTCTGAAAAACACGTGCAAAATTAAGCAATAACATTCACACCTGCACAATAATACCAATCTTAAATTTTCTCAACACGTCCCTCTGTACCGCCACACTACGTCATTCAGGCAGCTGCAATTTCTTCTTGGTCTTGGCTCCAAGTTCTTGCAAGGTTTCAACTTGCCGCAAGATGTTGCCGCGCCCATCCTGCAGCTTGGCCATCGCCTTGTCGTAGGCTTGGTGGGCGTTATCAATCCCTTTGCCGATATTGCGCATATACTCCGTGAAGTCAACAAACCGGTCATATAACTTTCCGGCTTCTTCGGCAATCTTCAAAGCGTTCTTGGCCTGCTTGTCGTGTCCCCACAACTGCGACACGAGCTTCAGAACCGAAATCAGATGCGTGGGGCTGATAATTACCACGCGCTTGTCGTATGCATACTCCCAAAGATGGGAATCGGCGTGCATGGCCGCAAGATACGCGCCCTCGTTGGGGATAAACATCATCACGAAATCGCCCGACTTGCGCACGTAATCTTGATAGCTCTTCGTCGCCAGTTCATCGACATGTTTTTTCACCGACGCGGCATGTTCGCGCAATTTTTCCTGCTGAGTTTTTTCGTCGGTGGCGTTGACATAATCAATGTATGCCCTAAACGACACTTTCGAGTCGATTATGATGTCCTTGTCGTCGGGCAAATGCACGATTACATCGGGGCGCAACCTCGTGCCTTCGTCGTTGGTAAGCGTCTTTCCACTCTCGTCTTTAGTTACCTGTACTTCAAACTGCTCCCCTTTTATGAGTCCCGACGTTGACAGTATATGCTCAAGCATCTGCTCCCCCCAATTGCCTTGCACGCTATTATTCCCCTTCAAGGCATTGGCAAGGTAGGTCGCGTCCTTGCCTATTTGCGTGTTTAAGTCGCGCAACAACCCTATCTGCTCTCGCAGCGAAGCATGGTTTTCCGAGTCCTTAATCGAACGGTCGTTTATCTCTTTCTTCAGACGCTCGATATTTTCTTTCAAAGGGTTCAATATTTCGGTTAATCGGTCGTCGCTCTTACGGTTCTTTTCGTCAAAAATCTTAGTGGCCAGCTCGCTAAACTGCAACTGGGCTTCGCGTTGCAGCCGCTCCTTCTCGCTTGCCATTACAGAGAGCCGCTCGTTGTATTTTGAATTTTCGGTAGAAAGGGCTATAATCCGCTCGTTTAGCCTTTGCGCTTCTTCTGCAGTCTCTGCAAGGCGCTTTCGCGCATCATCAGCTTGGCTTTCAAGCACGGCAACCGAAGCCCTGCCGGCCGCAACCTCTCGCTGCAACTCCGACATTTCACCATTCAAACGCTCAATCTCGCTTCTCTGCCAATCTACCTGCTTCAGCATTCCGGCACGACGCGAAGCCGCCACTGCCGCCACCGCCACTGCCGCCACAAGCAAAACAGCCAATATTATAACCGTTATTTCCATCATAATTCATTTATTCGATGGCGCAAAATTACACACTTCGTCCTATATAGACAAACCGTCGGCGCAAAACACGGCAATGGCCGCACATTCAGTCACAAGTTTTGCAATTTGCGAGATTCGGGATTTTTTTGTAACTTTGCTTATTGAAAGAATTGTTGAAAGCAATATAGATATATGCTTAATTTCTAACAATATATCGGGAATTAAAGCACACAAAAAGGGAAAATTTTTAACTATGTCATCAGAAGAAATAGCAGAACAAAAGTATTCGGCCAGTAACATTCAAGTCCTTGAAGGTCTTGAAGCTGTGAGAAAACGTCCGTCAATGTACATCGGCGACACAAGCAGCAAAGGCTTGCACCACCTTGTGTATGAAGTGGTTGACAACTCAATAGATGAAGCCATGGCAGGATTTGCCACCCACATCGAGGTCACCATCACCGAAGACAATTCCATCAAAGTCGTAGATAACGGGCGCGGCATCCCGGTCGATATGCATGAAAAGCTGCACAAGTCGGCTCTCGAAGTCGTACTCACCGTACTTCATGCCGGAGGCAAGTTCGACAAAGGTTCTTACAAGGTGTCGGGCGGTCTGCACGGCGTGGGAGTGTCGTGTGTCAACGCACTTTCGACCTACCTGCGAGCCGAGGTGCGCCGTGGCGGGAAAATATACATGCAAGAATACAGCTGCGGACATCCCAAAGCCCCCGTGGCCGAAATAGGAGAAACCACCATCGACGACCACGGCACCACCATATTCTTCCACCCCGATGCTTCAATCTTCTCGGAAACGGTTTACAGCTACGACATCCTTGCCACCCGCCTGCGCGACCTCGCATTCTTGAACGCCGGCATCAGGATGACCTTGACCGACTTCCGGCAACTCGACGAAGACGGCAATCCAAAAAGCGAGCAATTCTACTCCGAAACCGGCCTTGACGAATTTGTCCGCTATATCGACTCCAACAAGGAACATCTCATCAGCGATGTCATACACATCAGCACCGAAAAACAAGGAATTCCGGTGGAAGTGGCCATGACTTACAACACGTCGTTCAACGAAAACATATACTCGTTTGTCAACAACATCAACACAATAGAGGGAGGCACTCACCTCACAGGCTTCCGTCGCGGACTCGGGGCTACGCTAAAGAAATATGCCGAAGATTCAAAATTGCTCGAAAAAGTAAAAGTAGAAATCAACAAAGATGACTTCCGCGAAGGACTGACAGCCGTGATATCGGTAAAAGTGCTTGAGCCTCAGTTTGAAGGACAGACAAAAACCAAGCTCGGCAACAACGAAGCTATCGGTGCCGTGGAGTCGGCCGTGAGAGAGGCATTGGGCAACTATCTTGAAGAGCATCCGGCGCAGGCCAAAGCCATAGTCGAAAAAGTGATACTCGCCGCCACAGCCCGACATGCGGCTCAAAACGCACGTCTGAAAGTTCAGCGCAAAAGCCCGCTCGGAGGCGGAGGCCTGCCGGGCAAGCTTGCCGACTGCTCGTCACGCATACCCGACGAATGCGAACTGTTCCTTGTCGAGGGAGACTCGGCAGGCGGTTCGGCTAAGGCCGGCAGAGACCGCATGTTCCAAGCCATACTGCCTCTGCGTGGAAAAATCCTGAATGTCGAAAAGGCTATGGAACACAAGATATTCGACAGCGACGAAATCGTAAACATGTTCAAAGCCCTCGGCGTGACCATAGGCACCGAAGACGACCCCAAAGAGGCAAACCTGTCGAAACTGCGCTACCACAAAATCATAATCATGACCGATGCCGATGTCGATGGCGCACACATTGCCACACTGCTCATGACATTCTTCTTCCGCCGCATGCGTTCAATCATAGAAAACGGCTACCTTTATATAGCCACGCCGCCGCTTTACAAGTGTTCTAAAGGCAATAATACCGAATATTGCTGGACCGACCAACAAGTAAGACAGTTTATCGACCGGTATGCAGGCGGCGACGAGAAGCAAATCAAATTGCAGCGGTACAAGGGTCTCGGCGAAATGAACCCCGAGCAATTGCGAGAGACCACAATGGATCCCGCCAACCGCATACTGAAGCAGGTATATATCAGCGATGCTGCCGAAGCCGACCGCATATTCTCGATGCTCATGGGCGAAGACGTGGCTCCGCGTCGCGAATTCATAGAAAGCAACGCCACTTATGCCAACATCGACGCATAAAGCAATGCAGGCAAGGATATCTAACAGATTTCGATATATACACACAAGACGAGGCACCGACACACATAAGGTCGATGCCTTTCTTGCGCTTTAGACAAAATAAGTCGTCGGCGAGAGAAATAATTTTGGTTTCCACACGTTTATAATTTTGACGTAGTATTGACGCTTTGAAAACATTTGTCCGATATATACCCTTGGCCATAATGGCCTCCTTGCTACTTCTTGGCTCGGCATGCAGCACCAAGAAGAATACCGGCATGTCGCGCTTCTGGCAATCGTTTACCACCAGGTACAACGTATATTTCAACGGTTCGGAACATTACAACGAACAACTGAAGGAGATGGAAACCAATTATGAAGACGACTACACAAAGCAGGTTTACATACATCCTGCCGAGGCTCGCGAACATCCTTCAGACCCTCAGCCATCTGCCGACTTCAACCGCACCATTGAAAAAATGCAGAAAGCAATAAGGCTCCATTCAATAAAGAAAAAACCAAAGAAAAAAAGAGGAAAAGGCCGGGACAAGAAATACAAGGAATGGATGCAGCGCGAAGAATACAATCCATTCCTGCACAATGCATGGCTCTTGATGGGACGGGCCCAGTATATGAACGGCGACTTCATGACCGCGGCAGCAACATTCCATTATATATCGGGACACTTCAAGTGGCTGCCGGAGGTGGTGACCGAGGCTCGGCTGTGGGAAGCCCAGTGTTACAATGCCCTCGAATGGACCACCGATGCCGAAAATATCATTTCTCGAATCAAAGAAAAAGACCTCACGAGCGGCAAGCTGCGTTCGTTATACAACCTGTCGATGGCAAACTACCAGATAAAAGCAGACAGTGCCGAACTTGCAATACCCTATCTGGCAAAAGCCATTGACCAGTCGGGCGGGGCGCAAAAGGTAAGGCTCAGATTCCTATACGGACAGTTATGCGCCGAGACAGGGAACCGCGCCGAAGCCTACACTGCCTTCAAAAAGGTGAACGGCGCCAATAGCGCAACCTACCGAACCAAGCTGAACGCACGCATCAAGCAAAGCGAGGTATATACAGGCAGCGACATTGAGAAGGAAGTAAAATCGCTGCGCTCGATGGTAAAATATGACCGTAACAAGGATTACCTCGACCAAATCTACTATGCAATCGGAAACTTGTACTTGTCAAGGCAAGACACTACCCATGCCATAGAGAATTACGTGCTGGCCGCCGAAAAGAGTACTCGCAACGGCATTGAAAAGGCTATAAGCCAGCTCACATTGGGCGCAATATATTTCAAACAAGGGCGGTACGACCTGGCGCAACCGTGCTATGCCGAGGCCGTGCCACTTATTGGCGAGGAATACGCCGGCTACGACAGCTTGAAAAAACGGTCGGACGTACTCGACGAACTTGCCGTATATGCACAGAACGTGGAACTGCAAGACTCGCTGCTGCGACTATCGGCAATGTCGCCCGACGAACAAAAAGCCGTGGCCGAAAAGTTGGTGGAAGAATTGAAAAAGCAAGAAGAAGAGGCAGCCGAAGCCGCTCGGCGCGAGGAATACCTCGCACAACAAGCCGCACAAGGCTCGATGCTTGGCAACAACAACGCAAACGCCCCCACAACATTCACCTTGAACACCGACGACTCTTGGTACTTCTATAACACGACCACAAAGAATGCAGGAAAGACCACTTTCCAAAAATTGTGGGGAAGCCGCAAGCTCGAAGATGACTGGCGGCGGCGCAACAAGGCCACTTTCTCAATGTCGGAATTTGAAGAAGTGGACTATGACAACATGGACGAAAACGGCAACATAATTAACGACAGCATAGCCAACGATTCGACAGCCATAAATACCGACTCGCTTAAGCGAGCCGAAGACCCTCACTATGTGGAATATTATTTAAAACAGATTCCAAAGACCGACGAGGAACGGCAAACGTGCAACGACATCATACAAGAAGGCCTGTTCAACATGGGCGTAATACTAAAAGACCGTCTGGAAGACTTCAACGGGTCGATTACGCAGTTCAACACTCTGCTTACCAGATATCCCGACAACATATACCGTCTCGACACGTATTACAACATGTACCTTATGTACATGCGCATGGGCAACATGGCGCAAGCCGAGTACTACAGGCGACTGATAATAACCAATTTTGCCGATTCGGGATACGGGCAGGCCATGCAAGACCCCAACTACATCGATAACCTGCGCAACATGGAGCGCGACCAAGAGCAAATGTATGCATCAGCCTACGACGCATACATAGGCAACCGCAACGACGAGGTGCATGAAGCCTATGCCGAAATGATGCGCCGTTACCCGTTGTCGAAAATCATGCCCAAGTTCATGTTTATCGATGCATTGTCTTATCTCACCGAAAAAGACTACGACAAGTTCAAATCAACATTAAGGGAATTGCTTGAACGGTATCCCGAGACCGACATCACGCCCACGGCCTCGTCGATAATGCGACAGATAGCCCAAGGCCGCAAACTCGAAGGCGGAGGCAGCAACCTGCGGGGCATGTTCTGGACCACACGCCTCACTAACGACTCTATCGACTGGAACGACACTTCGCGGCAGGTTACTCCATTCAAGTGGGATCCACAAGCACCACAATATTACGTGCTTGCATTCCCCCGCGACTCGGTTAGTGAAAACCAGCTGCTCTTCGATATCGCCCGACACAATTTCTCCACGTTCGAGATTAAAGATTTCGACCTCGAACAAATGTCGTTCGGACGTATGGGCTTGCTTATAATCAAAAATTTCAATAACTTTGATGAACTCGTTCAATACAAGTCGCTGCTTGAAGCCGACAACCGGCTGCACCTGCCGCCACAAGTGCGGCATATAATGATAAGCGTTGACAATTTCAACCTGCTTGTCAATGAAGGCCGGTCGCTCGAAGAATACTTCTTGTTTGTCGAACAGATGAACCAAGAACAAGGCGACGCAATGATGGAAGGGGAAGCCGAAGATGCAGCATCGAAAGAGGCCGAAGATTCCTCAATCGATGCCAAGAGTGGCGAAGATACCTTAGAAAACGAGGGTCACGAGTCGGCAGGCAATGAAATGGAAGACGAAGCTATTCCACAAAACGACTCCATCCCTCAATAAAACCGACAGAAAATGATGAACAACGGATTGATTCTATGGGCCGACGACGAAATAGACCTTCTGAAGCCCCATATATTATTCTTAAAGCAAAAAGGTTACGAAGTGGTTACTGTCTCGAATGGCCGCGATGCCCTCGACGCAGTTGCCGCCAATAATTTTGACTTGGTTATCCTCGATGAAAACATGCCCGGACTGAGCGGACTCGAAACGCTGTCGCAAATCAAGCTCACCTCGCCCGAAGTTCCCGTAATAATGATTACCAAGAGCGAAGAAGAAAACATTATGAATCAGGCAATAGGCAACAAAATTGCCGACTACTTGATTAAGCCCGTCAATCCCAACCAGATTCTTCTGTCGATTAAAAAAAACCTGCATTCGAGCAAGTTAGTCGCCCAAAAGGCTTCATTAGACTACCAACAGGAATTCCGCAACATCAGCATGACCATCAATAATGCATCATCGTTTGAAGATTGGTGCGAGGTATATAAAACACTCGTACACTGGGAACTGACACTTGCCAGTGCCGACACTAACATGGACGAGTTGCTGCTGCTGCAAAAAATCGAGGCCAATACCGCATTTGCAAAGTACGTCAAGAAGAATTACGAAAAATGGGTTACCACCGACAGCCATCCGCTCATGAGTCATGAGATAATGAAAACCAAGGTGTTCCCGTTGCTCGATGCCGGAGAAAAAGTGTTTTTCATCGTCATAGACAATTTCAGGCTCGACCAGTGGCGCATGGTTAAACCCATAGTGAGCGAGTACTTTGCAATCGACGAGGACGAACTGTATTGCAGCATCTTGCCCACCGCAACACAATATTCTCGCAATGCCATATTCTCGGGACTTATGCCTATACACATATCCAAAATGTTTCCCGACCTGTGGGTGGACGAGGACGAAGAAGAGGGAAAGAACCTAAACGAATCGCCGCTCATACGCACAATACTTGAACGATACCGAAAACGATACAACTTCTCATACAACAAAATAAACGACTCGGCAGGTGGAGAAAAAATACTCCAAAATTTTGCCAACTTGAGCAACTACGACCTCAACGTAATAGTGATAAACTTTGTTGACATGCTGTCGCATGCCCGAACCGAATCCAAGATGATACGCGAACTGGCTTATTCCGATGCCGCCTACCGTTCCCTCACCGAATCGTGGTTCAAGCACTCTGCCATTTCCGACCTGCTGAAGCAAATTGCCGAACACGGATACCGCGTCGTCCTCACCACCGACCACGGCACCGTCAGGGTCAACAATCCCATAAAGGTAATAGGCGACCGGGCGACAAACACCAACCTGCGTTACAAGCTTGGCAAAAACTTGAGTTATAACCCCAAGCAAGTATATGAAATAAAGCACCCTATGTCGTTCGGGCTGCCTTCGCCAAACATTTCAACAACATACATATTTGCGACAAACCGCGATTTCTTCGCCTATCCAAACAATTATAATTACTACGTGCAATACTACAACGACACGTTCCAGCACGGTGGCATTTCGCTCGAAGAAATGCTCATCCCCATAGTCACGATGTCGCATAAGTAGAGCCCCTTTAGCCAATTGTTTCCAACTGGTCACAGTTTTTCAAATAATTTGTTTTGCTCTGCGACAAGCATACATTAACTTTGCAAAATAGATACATTAACTCATAGATATGCAGGAGAAAATAATCATTCTTGACTTCGGGTCACAAACCACGCAACTCATAGGCCGCCGTGTGCGCGAGCTTAACATGTATTGCGAAATTGTACCCTACAACAAATTTCCCCATGACGACAAGTCGGTAATTGGCGTAATTCTGTCGGGAAGTCCTTTCTCGGTTTACGATGAAAAGGCTTTCAAAATCGACTTGAATGAAATACGTGGCCGGTATCCCATTTTGGGCATTTGCTATGGCGCACAATTCATGGCATATGTCAATGGCGGCAAAGTAGAACCGGCGGCCACTCGCGAATACGGACGGGCCAACCTCGCCAAGATCGACAGCGACAACCCGTTGCTAAAAGGCGTGAGTCCCAATTCTCAAGTGTGGATGAGCCACGGCGATACCATCACGGCACTGCCCGATAATTTCAAAATCATAGCCTCCACCGACAAGGTTGCCGTAGCAGCCTATCAAGCCGAGGGCGAAAAACTGTGGGGCGTACAATTCCACCCCGAAGTTTACCACACCATCGACGGAACGCAGATACTTAAAAATTTCGTCGTGGACATATGCGGCGGCAAGCAAGACTGGAATGCTTCTTCTTTCATAGAATCGACAGTCGCCCAACTTAAAGAACAATTAGGCAACGACAAGGTCGTACTCGGTCTCAGTGGCGGCGTTGACTCGTCGGTGGCCGCAGTGCTGCTCAACAAGGCCATCGGACGCAACCTCACTTGCATATTCGTCGATCACGGTATGCTGCGCAAGAACGAATTCAAGAACGTATTGCACGACTATGAGTGCCTCGGACTGAATGTAATAGGCATCGATGCAAGTGAAAAATTCTTTGGCGAGCTTGCAGGCGTAACCGACCCCGAGCGCAAGCGCAAAATCATAGGCAAAGGGTTTATAGACGTATTCGATGAAGAGGCTCATAAGATCAAAGACGTGAAATGGCTGGCTCAGGGTACCATATATCCCGACTGCATCGAATCGCTGTCGATAACGGGAACCGTGATAAAAAGCCACCACAATGTGGGCGGACTCCCCGAAAAGATGAACCTCAAGCTATGCGAGCCGCTGCGACTTTTGTTCAAGGACGAAGTTAGGCGCGTCGGTCGCGAGCTTGGTATGCCCGAGCACCTCATAAAGCGCCATCCGTTCCCGGGTCCGGGATTGGCAGTGCGCATCCTTGGCGACATAACACGCGAAAAAGTTCGCATCCTGCAAGATGCCGACGACATATTCATTCAAGGCCTGCGCGACTGGAACCTGTATGACAAGGTGTGGCAGGCAGGCGTGATACTGCTGCCGGTACAAAGCGTGGGCGTGATG
>CALUNI010000060.1 GCA_944321905.1 uncultured Muribaculaceae bacterium
AATACATATTCGAGCATAAGGAAGATGGCTGGAGCGCCGACATGAGTACTTACTTGAACGAGACATTCATCGGCTCGACGGGCGGATTTGAAATCAAGGATGAGAGCTTGGACGGACTGTCATACGTATGGCAGCTTGACGGCACATATGGTTGGAAAGCTTCGGCATACGCAGGTGGTTCTAACCATACGACCAAGAGCTGGATTGTTTCTCCGCAAATCAATCTGCTCAAGGCTACCGCGCCGATGATGCAATTCGATACGGCAGTTAATTACTGGACCGGTTCGGTCGATGATTTCTGCTCGGTATGGATTGCGACTAATTACACCGGCGATGTTACTACGACCGACTGGAAGCGACTGAACGTTACCGGGTGGCCAACGTCATCGAGCTGGACATTCTATACCGTAAATCTCATCGACTTGTCAGAATATGTAGGCAATCGTGTCAACATAGCATTCTGCTATGAAAGTACAAGTGACGCTGCCCCGACGTGGGAAATACAGAATTTGATGATCGCCGAGAAAGAGGAATTTGACAGCGGTGCCGGCGAGGACGGCGGTGAAGCTGCTGCCGAATAACAGGCAACGCATATGCGATAAAATGGGTAGAGACGCAAAATTTTGCGTCTCTACTTTTTTCTGGTATTATTGAGAACAATATTGGCAAACAAAGCAAGCTTTTTTGCATTACACTCGACTTTCGCTATATTTGCACTCAATTATGCTTATAATAAATCAACGATGATGCAAAAAATGAAACTATTTAGATCTTTATTAATGCTTGCCGTCATTTCGATGGCGACTGTGTCGTGCAGCAACGATGACGACCCTCTATATTTCTTGCTCAAGGCCGCTGACGGGCGCAGCATATATGTGACTTCTGCGGTTGAGCAATACAACGACGAGAGCGAATTTATTGATGCCTTGAGCAATGTTGACGTGTTTGGCTCTACAACCGACGTGAAGAGCGGTTCCACGCTGCCGGCCGAGCGCAAGACGGTGTATGGATATGACGAGGAGCCTTATTTGCTTAACGATATATGGCAGCAGGTGCGCTTCGGATATTGGTGCGAGCAGTACGGCCTTGTCCCAGGCAAGTCTTACCTGCTTAATTACAAGCGAATAACGAAGTATATTCCATGTACATATGATGAAAGGGTTATCGAAGACAGTTACCTTTCTACCGACCGTAACATGGGATATAGCAAGGGACGCGTGGGTTTTGTCCTCGACGATACCAACGATGGCGGAAAATATAGCGCATATACGTTGGTTGGGGTCATTGGCTACGATGCCGAAGGCAATGTTATTAATACACATTATCCATGCAATCTCGACGATTTGGAATGGAAATATCTTGTCATTGGCATGAGCGAGTGAGTGCTTGTTCGAGTTTGACCATTTTTTAAGTAAAAAAATAATTGGGGATGAGCCTTTTACGGTTCATCCCCTCTGTTTTTACTGAATCTTAATTGTGCCACGTGGAACACTTTTATTCTATGGCAAATGTCACTGTTACCGAGCTTCGTAATTCTATTTTCCCATTGCGCTTGTCGGCATAATCTTTCTTGTCACGGTAGGGATTTACCACTATGTTCATGACCTCTCCCAATTTGCCTCCGGCGGCTTCCACAAGGGCTGTTGCATCTGACGTGGCGTTGGCGAGAGTTTCCACGTTGGCCTGCCTGCGGTATTCATTTATTTTGCTGTTTGACATTTCAGTCACTCTTGTTCGCGCCACGGCTCGATGGTCAATTGCATTCTTGATTTGTTCTACGAGGGCAAAGTCGCCCAATGTTATTTCATAACGCTTTGTTTCCCTGTTTTTTAGAATCCACGTGGTAAATTTGCGCAATTTTCTTATCGAGTCGGGGCGGGGCTTGTCGAGATGCGCTGCCGGCATCATAGGTCTTTGGTTGAACGCACTTCTGTCTCTTGCAAAACGGTTGAAAGGAGCAGGCTTGATTTCTTTAGCCACGACGTTGCTCTTTGATACGCCCAATGTTTCAAGCTCTTTGTAAAGATTGGCTTCGACTGTTTCTATCGATACTTCGGTTGGTTTTTCGCCATCTGTTCCCGGTTTGGCATATCCGCGCAGGTCTATTTCAAGAACCACCTTGTCGGGAGCGACTTCCATGACAGAGGTTCCTGTTGTTTGTATGGTTCGTTGGTGTGGCATCATTCCTATGCGGGCATTGCCTTGTGGTCTCGGTTGGGCCGTTGCTGCGGTTGCAAATACGGCTGCAATCATCAACGATAATAAAAAACACTTTTTCATAACTACTATATGTTTATCGGTTAAACTGTCTCTTTGATGATGATTTGTAGTGCCAAGTTAAATTTGTTATTCTTTTTTAGCATCACATGATATTCGTTATCGGAAAGATGCTTTTCCTCTATTAAAGATTGCAAAAAAGAGTTCTGGAATTGACATAATACCAATATTAATTGGTAAATTGCAATGCTAAATCACGCATACCATGTATAACAACGAAGAAATAATCAAGCGGCTGAAATATATCATAAGCGAGATGAGGATGACGCAAAACGAGTTTGCTCAGCACATTGGCGTTGATTCGTCCAACTTGTCGAAATATCTCAATGGCCGTCTTGCCATTAACGAGTCATTAATCAACCGCGTGGTGGTGAATGCGGGTCTGTCGAAGAAGTGGCTCGAAACCGGCGATGAGCTGCCTTTTGCCAAGCCGCAGCCTTCGATGCCGGGACATACCTTGATATCGGGGCGGATAAGCTATGAGCCTGTGGGTGCCGCAGGGGCGGGGATTCCTGTTTACGACATAGATGTTACGGCAGGTGTTATGCCCAGGGCAAGGATGTTTGTCGATGAGAACATAATAGGTTATATTGACTTGCCCGACATGGCTCATGGATGCCGCATCGTAAAAGTGAGCGGCGACAGCATGGCTCCTGTGATTCGCAGCGGCGACATGCTTGCCGTGCGCGAACTTACCAATGTCAGCCACATCTTTTGGGGGCAAATATACGTCGTCTTGCTCGACGACTATTGCATGGTGAAGTATCTGCGCCGCCACGACGACCCTCAAATGGTGATATTGAGGAGCGAGAATCCGCAATACGACGACATGGAGGTATCGCGCGGCGACATACGCGAGCTGATGTTTGTGCAGAACATAATACACATAGACACGCGAATGTAGGAAACTCTCTCAAAAAAACAGCATAATCATATGGCAGAATCACTTAATATTTACTGTAAGAATATCGAAGAATATGTGCCGGTGAGCGGTGGAGAAACCCTGCTTGAAATATACGACCGCATAAAAGACAGGATTGGAATACGGCCTATATGTGCGCATGTCAACAACAAGACCGAAGATTTGCATTTCCCTGTATATAAGCCAAATATGGTGGAATTTCTCGACCTCGCTTCGCCGTCGGGAAGCCGCGTTTACGTGCGCTCGCTGTGCATGGTATTGTACAAGGCCATGCTTGACGTGTGCCCGACCATGAAATTGCGCATGCGCCACTCGGTGTCGAATGGCTATTATGCCATGATAGTGGATAAAGACGACAGGGAGATAGAGCCCGACGAGGAGCTTGTGTCGCAGATCAAGCGGCAGATGAGAAGCTTGGTGGATGAAGACATACCGTTTATTCGCCGCCAACGGCTCACGCGCGATGTCAGGGAGATATTTGTCAAAGCCGGGCTTGACGACAAAGTGGAATTGCTTGACACGTCGGACGAGATTTATTCGGTGTATTACACGCTTGGAGATACTCCCGACAGCTATTACGGCAATCTTGCCCCATCGACCGGCGCATTGCAGGTGTTTGACCTCGTTAAGTTCCACAATGGCATGTTGCTGCTCGGCCCCGATATGAAAAATCACGGACAGGTCAAGCGCCCTGTCAGGCAAGACAAGATGCTAAAGGCTTTTGACGACTATCTCAAGTTTAACGAAGTGGTCGGCATAACTAATGTTGCCGAATTGAACAAGGCCGTGACCGACGGCAAGACATCGATGTTGATTAACGTGGCCGAGGCATTGCATGACGCAACGTTTTCACGCATCGCCGACGATATCGCTTCTCGTTACAGGCAAGGAAAATCAAGGATTGTGCTTATTGCAGGCCCGTCGTCGAGCGGGAAGACAACGTCGTCGCGCCGTCTTGCCATCCAGCTGATGATTAATCGCATCATTCCGCATGTGATTTCGCTCGATAATTATTTTGTAGATAGGGAAGCCACGCCGAAGGATGAAAATGGTGAGTATGATTACGAGTCGCTTTACGCCCTCGACCTTGACTTGTTTAACAGCGACCTGCGCAGGCTCATTGCCGGAGAAGAGGTAGAAATGCCCACATATGACTTTGCCACAGGCCGACGGGTGTTTAAAGGCGACAAGATGCGACTGTCGGACAATAACGTATTGCTCATAGAGGGGATACATGGGCTGAACCCCGAATTGACCGCTTTGATTCCCGAGGAACAGAAGTTCAGACTGTATGTGTCGGCATTGACCACGCTCACCATCGACGACCATAATTGGGTTCCGACCACCGACAACAGGTTGCTGCGCCGCATAATACGTGACCACAAATATCGCGGGACAGATGCGCTGAAGACTATTGCGCGGTGGCCGAGTGTGCGTCGTGGCGAAGAAAAGTGGATTTTCCCATTTCAAGAGAATGCCGATGCCACGTTTAACTCGTCGCTGTTGTTTGAACTTGGCGTGATGAAGGAATATGCCGTTCCGTTGCTTCGTAAGGTGCCTCGCAACACTCCCGAGTTTGCCGAAGCGGTCAGGCTGCTCACTTTTCTTGGCTATTTCCTTCCAATAAGCGAGGGGCAGATACCCAGCACGAGCTTGTTAAGGGAGTTCCTTGGTGGTAGTAGTTTCCATTATTAATTAAATATATTATGAAGTTTTCTAATATCTGTATTTTTATTGTATCCATGATGCTGCTTGCAGCCAATGCTTCGGCACAGACGCGGTTTGTCGGTGCCGATAACGGATTTATCCAATATGAAGGGAGAATCAATTTCACCAACAAGGCAGCTCCGATGTTTTGCTATCCTGGTACTACCATAAGGGCTTGTTTTACCGGGACTTCAGTTTCAATGAAGATGAAGCCGGGAAGCGGCTACTACATGGTGAGTGTCGATAACAAGGATTATGATAAAATCAATTTTGACGGGCAAGACAGCGTGATATGCATTGCCAAGGGGCTGGCTCCCGGTCGCCACACGATTGTGGCAATGCTTGCCAATGAAGAATTTGAAGGCCATGCCGAGTTTTATGGATTTTTTATAGACGAAAATGCCGAATTGGTTGACATGGGCAAGGACGAACGTCCGCTGATAGAATTCATAGGCGACTCGATGACGTGTGGTTACGGTTCGGAAGCTTCTGACGGCACGATACATTACGACCCGTCGAATTCAAATTTCTTTTATACCTATGCGGCTATCGCGGCTCGCGAGCTCAATGCGCGACTGATGGTGGTAGCTCGTTCGGGCATGGGCGTATATCGCAATTACAACGGCAAATATGACGGCAGCATAATGCCCCAATGGTATGGATACACTCTCATTTATGATGATTCGCAACGTTGGAATCCCGAGGGCAACATGCCCGATGTGCTGTGCATAAACCTTGGCACAAACGATTTCAGCACCACGGGGGGAGACTTTGTTATTTATCGCGACAGTTACGAGCGGTTTGTGCGCTATTTGCGCTCGCTTTATCCCAAGACGAAAATAGTGATGCTGTCGGGGTGCATGTTGAGCGGCGAGCCGCTTAAAGTGCAGAATGCGGCTCTCGACGAGGTGCAGAGGCGGTTGAAGGCCGAGGGTGACGACAATATTTTCCGCTTTGATTTTACGCCGCAAGACGGCAGCCTCGGGTATGGAGCCGACTGGCATCCGTCGAAGGCGCAACATCGCAAGATGGCCGACGAGCTTGTGCCATATTTGCGTACCATAGCCGACTGGGGAGAATAATGTGTGTCGCTTGACAAAACAGCAGGTGCAGCTCACGCCGGTTGCGTAGGGCTGCACCTGCCGTTTTATGTGAGGATGCTTTAGTCGTCGTATTCCATAGTAAGGAAATTGCCGCTCTTGTCAAACTTGAGTTCGACGCGCGATGCAAGCTTTACTTCATAGCTGTCGAGGTCGTCGGCATCGTAGCTTATATTAGTGACTGCCACGCCCTTGTAGTTGGTGTCGAGATACTGTGCTATTGCGGCAGGTATTACTTTTGAGGGAATGCCGTTGTGGTTCTTTATCTCTTCCCATTTACCGTTGTGGCGGAATTCGATGGCTGTGCCGTCGGATAAGAATACTTTGTAGTCGGGACGGAAGAAGTCGTCATCGACTGCTGCTGCCGTTAATGTAGCAGGCGCAAAATTCTTGATGAAGTTTGTGGCCTCGGCCGGAAGTTCTGTTGCTGCAATGGGTTTGTCGCCGGCTTGCATGTTGAATGCAGTGAATGTCGGCAAAGCTAATAAGATTGTCAGAATAAATTTTTTCATAATTCTAATTTTTTAGTGTTAATACTAATATTTCATGGCGTGAAAGGTTGCTTTCTTACCAATTTGTAGCAAAGATACCGAGTTGAGTTTCTGCGACTATTTAAAATGGCTTAAAAATGGCAAAACAACAATTAAACGAAATTAATAAGTGTATAATCCGGCTCGTCGGTTAAAAAGATATTTGCTTTTTTTACCGTTTTTTGGGAACTTTGCTGTCAAGGGAATATTATTTGAATTATTATAAGACAGGTATGAGTAAATATACACTACGACGGTATTTATTATTTTTTATCTCATTATTTATCAATGCATTTGGCATAGTTTTCATAACTAAAGCATTATTAGGTACATCGCCCATAACAAGCGTGACCTACGTCTTGAGCATGTTTACATCGCTGACGATGGGACAATGGACGATAATATTGAACTTGCTGTTCATGGTATTTGAATTGCCATTCATGACGCGAAAATATTTTCGCGAGTCGATGCGCATGTATCTGTTGCAAGTGCCGATAACTCTCTTTTTCGGTTGGTCCATCGACTTGTCGATGGAGGTACTCGGTTGGCTTAATCCGGGGCATTATGTCTTGCAGCTCGTGAGCCTCGCTGTGGGGTGTGTTATCCTTGCCACGGGCATAGCTCTTGAAGTCAAGGCCAACATTGCGCTCGTTGCCGGAGAGTTCTTCGTGGGAGCTATTTCAAGGCGGCTGCACAAGGAATTTGGCTTTGTCAAACTTGGTTTTGACATAACCCTTGTGATACTTGCATGTGTGTTGTCGTGGTGCTTTATGGACGGTATTTATGGCGTGCGCGAGGGTACTGTCGTTGCTGCTCTCGTGGTAGGGCCGATTGTACACTTTATAAGCCCGATGTATAAGGTGCTTGACAGGTGGATCGCTCCTGTGGGGCAGGGTGTGGACATTGCTACTGCGGATGCGTCGGCAGGCAATAAGTCCGTGGTTATAACCATAGCTCGCGAGTATGGCAGCGGAGGACGTGTGTTGGGGCAGAAGATTGCCAAGCAGTTGGGAATTCCGTGTTACGACAAGGAGATTATAGAGCAGGCTGCCAAAAAGAGTGGTCTTACCGAGCGTTATGTCTCTGACAATGAGCAATCGATGTCGCCGTTGTGGATAAAAAACATTATTTTCCAGAACTACGAGTCGTCGCTCGAGCACAGCTTGTCGTCGAAGGACGCGCTTTTTGTTGCCGAGTGCCACGTGATACGCGACATGGCATCTCGTGGCAGTTGCGTGATAGTGGGACGCTGTGCCGATTATGTGCTTAAGGATTTTCCACATGTGGTCAAAGTATTCTGTTACAGCGATATCGGCAGCGAGGTGCGCCGGTGCATAGATAAGTACGGACTGCCAGCAGATAAGGCTCCCGACGAGGTGCGTCGTGTCAACCGTGCCCGTGAGGCTCATTATGAGTATTACACGGGGATGAAGTGGAGAGATGTCCACAATTACGATTTAGTGGTAAACACGGCTTCTATGAGCATCGACACGGCTTGTTCGCTTGTTACGGAATTGGCAAAGGTGTAGGATAAAAAGACAAGGCGCGGCATTTTACTTGCTGCGCCTTGTTCTCAATGAAGCCATAAGGCTTCACGGTGTCGTCAATAGTGCTTTTATTTGTAGGCGTTTACTATTTCAAGGATATATACGTCGTGGTAATTCCCGGGCTTTTCGCCATACCATTTTGCCAAGGTCGGGTCGATGAAGCTGTCGGGCTTGATGCGGTCTTTGTATAATTTTCGGCATTCAAGGGTGATGCGGGATTGTTCGTAAGCGATGTTTCCAAGGTTTGTTTCTACCGGTTTAAGGCCGGTTTCTTTTACCTTGTCGCAATCGCGTCCCGACTTGCTGCCGCAGAAGTTATATATCGCCCTTGCCTCGTCGCTGTTGCCAAGAAATGAGAGGGTAACAAAGTCGTTATGTTCCACAAAGTCGTGGGTATGGCGTTCGGGGCGGATGAATATAACGGCAACAGGCTTGTTCCATAGCCAGCCTATGCAGCCCCATGATGCCGTCATGGTATTGAAGCCGTTTTCTTTGTTGCCGGCAGTTACCAACATCCATTCTTTGCCTATCAAGTCAAAAACATTGTCGTTTAGGGTTTTGATGTCAATCTGTTCCATAAATAGATGAAATTTTATAGTGTTTGGTTGCAAAATTACGTTTTTCTGCCCGGAAAATATTATTTTTGACAATAAAAAGGGAGTATATGAAAATGAGACGCAGTGACAGGGAGATAACGGAACGCACCGAGATGTTGGAAATTATGGGACAGTGTGACGTGTGCCGACTTGCATTTAACGACGCAAAAGAGGGCAGGCCTTATATATTGCCTTTGAACTTCGGTTTTGCGGAGGATGAATGCGGAAATTTGACGTTATATTTTCATGGAGCGACCGAAGGGTATAAATATGACGTGATTGCCCGCGACGCACGAGCCTCGTTTGAAATGGACTGTGGACACAGGTTGTATTCAGACAGGGAACGGGGATACTGCACCATGGAATACCGTAGCATAATCGGCAAGGGCATGGTAAGCATCATAGAAGATTACGACAAGAAGATAGAAGCGTTGACAATATTAACCGACCGTTATCACGACCGTCACTTCGAGTTTGGCAGGCAGGCCGTAGGCCGCACGACGGTAATGGCCTTGCGCGTTGAATCCATGACGGCTAAACAGCGCATGGTAAAGCGGTGATTCTATGGCGGGTGCTATATCTCGAAATATTCGGTGGCTTTATCGGCGTTGTCTGTTGAGTCCTTTGGCACAGGGATGTCTTCGGGTTTCGGCTCGCTTGAAGGGATGATTTTTAGCTTTCCAAGGTGGTAAGACTTTATTTCCGACGGAGTGCCTGTGTAGTAGATTCGGCCTGGTCCGCTCCCTTTGGTTACGAGTCTGCCTCCGTTTACGTGGCATTCAATCCTGCCGGTTCCGAGCAACATGCATTCGACGCTTGTGGCTTTGAGGTCGTAGGCTTCTATTTTTCCGGTGCCGGTGCAGCGCAGTTTTGCCATGTCGCATTTGCCCGATACGGCTATAAGCCCTTGCCCGGTAAATATCTTGGTTTCCAATTCCTGGGCTGTGATGTTGCGGGCTATGATTTTGCCGTTGTCGGTCAGTTTTAATTTTAATTTGCCGTCAGTTGTTATGTTCTCCACGTATAAAGTGCTGTCGGCCTCGTTTTCAAGTTCCTTTATAGAGCTTGAATATACGGTAATATGCGGCATTGGGAGTGCCGACAATGCCTCGTCGGTGGAGACTTGTATTTTAAGTGTCGATTTTCTGTTGTTAAACAGGAAAGAACGCATTTCGGCTTCTGTGCCCGAGAATGTTACCAATCCTGCCGAGTCGGCGTTGCAACTGTAAGTTACGTTGAGGTTGTCGGCTATTTGCAACTTTGTGAAGTCTCCTACGTTGATTCGATACCGTTGCACCTCTTGCGCCTGCATGGTTGTGAATGCGGTTATCGCTGTGAAGCATATAAAAAGTAGCAATTGTTTCATAGGCAATATCGTTTATTGTAAATATTTTTCTTCTATTAGGTTCAGTATGGAGTCGAGTTCGGCATATGTGTCGGCTCGCAGCATGGCTATGCGAGTTTCTCTGAAGTTGGGAATGCCTTTCAACAATGGTGTGGCGGCAAGGTGTCGGCGAATGTGCAGTATGCCGCGGTATTCGTCTATTCGGTCGATACTTTCGCGTATCTGGCGCCTTATGAGGCTCATTTTCTCGGATGCAGGAATGCTGAGCGTGGTGCCATGTTGCATGTAGTACTTTATTTCCTTGAAAATCCATGGGGCGCCTATCGACGCGCGCCCTACCATTATCCCGTCAACTCCGTATCGTTCGAAATGCTCCACGACATCCTGAGGCGTTGTAATGTCGCCGTTGCCTATTATGGGTATTGTGATGCGTGGATTGTTTTTTACTTCGCCTATCAGCGTCCAGTCGGCCTTGCCGGTGTACATTTGGCTGCGAGTCCGTCCATGTATTGTCAATGCCTGTATTCCGCAGTCTTGCAATTGCTCGGCAAGCGTGGTTATGATTTTGTTTTCACAGTCCCAGCCAAGGCGCGTTTTAACTGTTACGGGTATTTTTACTGCGTTGACTATGGCGCGGGTGATTTCAAGCATCAGTGGCACGTTGCGCAGCATTCCGCTGCCGGCACCCTTCGATGCCACTTTCTTTACCGGGCATCCGAAGTTGATGTCGAGCAAGTCGGGCTTGGCGGCTTCGGCTATCCTGGCGGCTTCTACCATCGAGTCAACGTCGCGACCGTAGATTTGTATCGCTGCCGGACGCTCGGCGGGGGCAATGGATAGCTTGCGTGTGGTGCTGTCGATATTGCGTATCAAGGCATCGGCCGAAACAAATTCGGTATAAACCATGTCGGCACCTTCTTCCCGGCATATCAGCCTGAACGAGCGGTCGGTCACGTCTTCCATCGGAGCCAGCAGCACAGGCCTGTCTCCCAAATCTATATTTCCTATCTTCATCTCGGTAGCAATCGCAATATAATTTTCATATTCAGAGCCGAATCCATGCAGGCTCTAAGCTATGCAAAATTACTCCAAATATGCGTCATTGAAAAATTGCGTTGCCCTATGTGATAAAAAATAGGAAGAATGGAACTATGTGTTGTTTAGGTATGTATAATTTTAAAAATCTTTTAAGTCGTTTTGATCTTTTCTGAGGCACGTATTTTCCCTATTATTGGATATTTTGGTTCCAATATGTGGTTAAAGCATTAGCTTCTTCTGTCGTGAGTTGTATTACGGCTCCATGTTTTGGCGATGTGAAATTTGTCGTTTTCATGACTCCTTCGTTGAAATGTCCTAATGGAGTGAATTCCACAAAATCAGAAGTTTCCACAAAACCGAAGTTATGAGTCTCTAAGCCGTAGCAATCATACATAAGCACCCATTTGTCTTCGCCTATGCGTTTCCATACGTTAGGGGCTTCGCAGGCTTTTGGCTCGGAATCGACCCAACGAGGAGAAAAAACGTATTTGCCTGTTATATTGTCGCATGAGGCTTGTTTTACGCCGGCACCGCTTTCGTGAGGTACGTAAGACAAGATGTATCTGTCTTTTACTTTCACAATATCGCCATCTATGGCGGTAGTGCGCTTGTCGGGATATTCAAATAATATTTGCGGCATTGTTTCTAATTTGTTGTAGTCATCATTCACGTATGCATAGTAAAGCTTGTTAGGCTCGTTGCGGAATCTCATGGTGAAATAAACCATTAGTTTCCCCGCCTTGTCGTCAAATATCGTTTCAGGAGCCCATGCGCAACCTATTTCAGCATAAGCGGCCGAGAGTTGGTCGAAGCGTATGTTGGTTCGAGTCCAGTGTATCAGGTCCCATGATTTCATTAATACAAGCCCTCGATTGTTTCCCCAACCATATATGTTTCCATCGCGTTCCCATTCTGTGGTGCGGAATCCTGCTTGTTTGGCATATATGTGTAGGTCGGTCATGGCAAGGTAGAATGCTCCATCGGGGCCGCGATAAATGTGCGGATCTCGAATCCCCTTTTGATAGGCTATTGTGTCGCCTGCTATAACCGGTTTGCCATCGTTGAGTGCGGTAAACGTGTATCCGTCATAGCTGATGGCCATATGCAGGCTGTGTGTATCGTCTTTATGAAAAACCATAAGATAAGCACCCATCTCTTTTTCTTGAGGTACGGCATTGGCATATGAGAAACGGTGGAATGTCGCACTTCCTTTCCCAATCGATACCAACGCCGGGCGCAGTGCATAGAAGCCGCCGTATTTGTTGTGGTGCATATACGAAACGTCCACTCCGTCGGTTAAAGTCTCCCAGTTTTCCCCATCGTTGCTAACCTGTATTGCGGCTCTGTGCCCGCGGTTGTGGATGCGTACTTTAAACCGCTTGCCTATTTTGTTTGGTACCTCTTGTGTGTCTTCGGCATTTTTGTAGATAGTAAATGTCTTGCCGTCAGATACTATCCCGGCATAGGCCTTTTCGTTGTAGAAAAGGAGCAATCCTGCTGAATTGTTTTTACCGACGGTGATTTCTGTCTCGATTTTATAATTTTTATCGGCAGGGGTCACCAACAAGAGTCTTGCGTCTGACGGTTTGTTGCCTTTGCCCTTTATTGTCAATGAATTGCCGTTGAAAACGAGTGCTTTGGGCGCATATTCTTTCCAAAATGCCCATTGTAGCCCAAGTTTTTGCCCGTTAAATTCATCTGATAATGGCATGCCGCTATTTTGTGTTGGTTTGTTTGGCTTGATTGCTTTTGCCGTTGGTATTGTATGGAACCATCCGTCGGCAGTCCATTCTATCGGTTCTATCAAGGTGGAACGTCCTAAGGTGTGGTATCCGTTGGCGTAGGCGTGATATACTATCCACCAGTTTCCGTTGACATCGTCAATGATTGTACCATGGCCTTTAGACCACCAATTATCTGTTGCACTGTAAGTGTGGATGATAGGATTGTATGGCGAATTTTCCCAAGGTCCGAGCGGGCTCTTTGACCGTGCAGATACGGCCATGTGGCTTGTGGCCGGGCCTGCGGTACCTCCTTGAGCTGATGTCATGTAGTAATATCCGTTGAAGTAAGTTAGCTTTGGTGACTCTAAATACATGCCTTCAGTATCCCATTCCTTCGGATAGGGCCAACCGTCATATACTTTCTTGCTCTCTCCGGCTCTTGCGAGTCCGTCGGCTGTGAGCGGTGTTATCCATCCGTTATTGGTATATAGCCAACGGTTCCCGTCTGCGTCTATTAAATGTCCCGGGTCGATTCCTCCTATTTTTAGGTCGATTGGTTTGCTCCAAGGACCTTTTATGTCGTCAGCCCAAGATACGTAATTTGTGCCGTTGGCCGGATAATAAATGTAAAAACGGCCATTACATTTGATTAAGTCGGGTGCCATCGCCGAACCGCTGTATTCTGGTATGGCGCGGCATACGGGTTCCCAGTTTATAAGGTCTTGTGAATGCCATATGAGGAATCCGGGAGCATAATAAAACGGGGAATGTGTCATGTAGTAGTTCTCCCCGTCTCTCAAGATTGACGGGTCGGGGTAGTCTCCCGGTAGTATCGACATTGGATAAGTTTGGGCTTTGGCGCAACAGATGGTACTTAAAGATACAAGCAATATCGTTATTAACTGTTTCATGTTTTTGATGTGAATATTATGGCTTCGTGGTTAAAAGATATTGCAAAGATATATGTTTTTTGTTGATAATATTCTAAATCACCCACTTGTCAATGTTTTTAGAGTGTTGAACTGTCATGTTTCGATGCCGAAATGTGCAACATTTTTTGAGAATAAATGAGAATAAATTATAACATCATTGAATAAAAATTTAAATAGTTTTCTAATTGACGGAGTGCTATTGAATATGTTTATTGTTTCGTCTGTAGAAAAATGCTTTTATTCGCCGTTTTGATTGAAATTGGGTTCGATTATTTTCTCTTTGCTTGATTTTAATGGTATTATATTATATTTTTGCATGTCATTTGAATATGGTGAACACCTTTAAGCGCATAATTGTAAAAATAGGCAGCAACGTGCTGACGCGAGACGACGGGACGCTCGATATAACGCGCATGTCGTCGCTTGTTGACCAGGTTGCCATGCTCCATAAGCAAGGATTGGAAATCATAATGGTTTCGTCGGGGGCGGTGGCTTCGGGACGCAGCGAAATGCGTGGCAGCAAGGCGGCCGGTCGGCATATGGATGCCGTATCGGCCAGGCAACTGTTTTCGGCCGTAGGCCAGGCCAAGCTCATTAACCGATACTACGAATTGTTTCGCGAACATGGGCTGACGTGTGGGCAGGTGCTTACGACCAAGGAGAATTTCTCGACCAGGCACCAGTATCTGAATCAGAAGCATTGCATGGAAGTTATGCTCGACAATGGTGTAATACCCATTGTTAACGAGAATGATACCATATCGGTGACAGAGCTGATGTTTACCGACAACGACGAATTGTCGGGGCTTATAGCGTCGATGATGAATGCGCAGGCCTTGGTGCTGCTTAGCAACGTTGATGGTGTGTATGACGGCGACCCCGGCAATCCCGGGTCGAGAGTGATTGCCGAGATTAGGCCGGATGAGAAAGGGCAGGATGCCGACACGTTTATCATGCACTCAAAATCGTCATTCGGGCGTGGAGGCATGGAGTCTAAGTTTAACACTGCTCGTAAGGTGGCTGCGGAGGGGATAGCGGTGTTCATAGCCAACGGTAAGCGCGACGGGATATTGCCCGGGGTGCTT
>CALUNI010000061.1 GCA_944321905.1 uncultured Muribaculaceae bacterium
GCCCCCGCAGTGTTTTTCATAGTTTAGGGCTTGCGCCGAAAAAAGAAAAACGTTGCGTTTCTATTTGGACACTTCAATAATTTATGGATGATAAAGAGTAATTCGGAATAAATCAAACAAGCAGCAATTCATAGTCAACGACATCTAAGAATCTTCCAAATTTGACTCCCACTTTTTTGAAATGAGAAACTTTCTCGAATCCTAATTTGGCATGGAAATTTATGCTCGGCGTATTGTCACCTGTTATACAGGCAATTAAAGCATTGTATCCCGACAATCGACATGCGTCAATAAGATGTTTCATTAAGGCGGTTCCAATGCCTTTACCCGTGCGTTTAACAGAACAATACACGGTAGTTTCAACCACAAATTGATACGCAGCTCGTTCTTTCCACCGATGTGCATAACAAAAGCCTTCAACCTCACCTTTTTCTGTCACATATACGAAATACGGGAACTCGGTTGAAAGTTCTGCTATTCTTGCCCTCATATTCTCGACACTCACAGGAGCCGTCTCGAAGCTGATATCGGTATTTACGACATATTCATTATAAATATTTGCTATGGCTTCAGCATCGTTTAACAACACGGGGCGTATCATTTATATTTTCATGCCTCCTATCAACTCATATATGTTGTCAACTCTATGACGAATCATATAATCTTCTATATATTCAATTATTTTTATAGTTACAGTAGGATCAATAAAATTCGCCGTACCCACTTGTATGGCTGTAGCTCCGGCAAGAAGGAATTCTATAGCATCGCGGCCATTCATTATTCCACCTAAACCAATGACGGGTATTGACACGGCTTTTGACACTTGCCACACCATTCTAACAGCGATAGGTCGGATACATGCTCCGGATAAGCCTCCGGTTATTGTCGATAAATATGGTTTTCTGGTTTCTACATTTATTGCCATTCCCAGAAAGGTGTTAACAAGAGATACGGCATCTGCCCCTGCCGCTTCTACGGCTTTGGCTATTTCTGCGATATCAGTAACGTTTGGAGACAACTTCACTATTACTGTCTTGCTGTATGAATTTCTTACAGCTTTAACAACACTTTCGGCACCGGCACACGTCGTACCGAAAGCCATGCCACCATGTTTTACATTTGGACACGAAATGTTAATTTCAACAGCATTAATTCTGTCGAGAGGCTGCAATTTCTCACAAACTGCCACATAGTCAGACACGTCACTACCAGACACGTTGACAACTATTTGAGAGTCTATATCCTTGATTCGGGGATATATGGAATCAATGAAATAATCTATTCCATGATTCTGCAAACCCACGGCATTTAACATTCCTGACGGCGTTTCTACCATTCGTGGATATGGATTGCCTTCCCGGTGATGAATAGTTGTGCCTTTTACGACAAAACCACCCAGTTTAGACAAATCAATGAAATCGGCATATTCCTCTCCGTACCCAAAGGTACCAGAAGCAGTCATCACCGGATTTTTCAATTCAATATTACCTATCTTTACACTTAAATTTGCCATTTCAAGTCATTTATATTAAACACTGGACCATCTTTGCATACACACACGTTACCACTTGAAACCGTATCTTCTACGCAACACAAACACGCTCCGACTCCACAAGCCATAGAGTTTTCTAAAGAAACTTCACAATTAATATTTTTCTTTCGCGCTATGCTTGCAACCGCTTTCATCATAGGTAACGGGCCGCAACATTGTATCATGTCAAAACTCGATTGCAATATACTGTTTTGTGTAACAAATCCTTTCTCGCCAACAGAGCCATCTTCTGTTGACAGATAAATTTGCCCATATTTTTTAAATTCGTCTATCTCAAGCAAGTCATTCTTACTTCTTGCACCAAGCAAGAAAGAAACATTACAACCTTTTTCTTTTAATTCTTTGCCTAAGAACAATAATGGAGCCACTCCGACACCGCCACCTATAAGCAATATGTTCCCATTTTTTAAACTAAACCCCTTGCCTAATGGAATGATCATGTTTAGCATACTCCCACATGGGGTTTGTATCAAATGGCGTGTGCCATCGCCGGCTTTTCTTATCAATAGCCATAGCTCGTTGTTGATCTTGTCCAAAAAATTAATCGAAATAGGACGGCGCAAATATGTATTCTTGCTGTTGTCTATATAAACCTGTACGAATTGTCCGGGATGCATGTCCGGCATCTCTCCATCAACAGGTTTCAATTTCAACAACGAATATTGCTCATTTAAGTGTACATTATCCGACACCTTAAAATCCTTGACGTATTTTTTCATTTTAAAAAAATTTCTTTTTTACAACGCATCTTTAGATAATAACGACAATATCATACATTATTGTATATGCAAGCATCCAAAAACACTTGCAAAATACTGTTCTGCACGGGTTCTGCATCGGCATCATTGGCTATTTGCTTGGAACAAAAGATTCAAAACTATTGTCAGAATAAAAAACCATTATATTCACGATTCGTTTTTGTCCCAAATTATTGGCATCTTGTGCAAAAGAAGCTTTATTCTTAGAAAAAGATTCCAACGCTTGTGACAAATTGTTTGATAATGAACTACTGTCTTTATTCTGCCCGGATTCTTCCGGCTTCTTAGAGGGTTCTGCGTCAAACACTATTTTATGTCCCGAGGTATTTTCTTGTTCATGTTCGTTTTCGGCAAATAATACTGAATTCAAACTTGAATTGTCTCTTACCTCAGATTCTCCTTTATTCATGGACTGCAACAGCATGGGTTCTTCACCAAACATTAGCCACATCATAGATAAGTTGGGATATGCAGCATGAATTTTTGATATGACTTCATCGCTTACCTTTTTATTCCTGCCGTTCAATAGCTGAGAGACGGTAGGTCTGGGTATATCACACTTATCTGCAAATTGTGAATTTGCAATCTGGAAATCATCTAAGAATTTTTTGATTCGATTTACAATATCCATCTATTTACATAATAAAACACATGCGATACAAATATAAAAAGTTTGTTTGAAATACGCAAATTTGCATTTATAAATTGTGATTTTACAAATGCAACAGAGTGCAATTGAACTGTAAAACGCGCAACAATTCAAACCCACCAAAATATACACTTTGATATCATATTATAACATGTAATTGATTTATGTATAATATGTTATACGTAAAAATCTAATGTACTGCTGTATATATTTGAGCATGGTTGTAAAGATATTAATTACTTCTAACGATTTTGCGTGTATATTATTATAAACATGTGTAATACATGAAGTGTTAAAATAACCAATCACCTATTGTCACATCATAGTATTTAAAATTAAACAGGCAATTTGAATTTGAAAATATTTAAAATTACACATTGGGATCTGCTTTATTTATTCTTGATATGATTTTAGGATTGTATTTTGATTTACATCTGCAACCAAAATTCTTATTGTTTTTTATTTACATATGCAAAAAGAAAAATTATAACAAATGTTATTCCCCTATTTTCGTTAGTTTTCGTTAGCAAGAAAAATATTAGACAACAACATGTACGATTTTGTAGAATTCAAAAAAATAATTACTTTTGCACACAATTTGGCGCGATTGTGCCATGTTATATCAATTGGTCCAGTAGCTCAGCTGGATAGAGCAACAGCCTTCTAAGCTGTGGGTCGTGGGTTCGAATCCCGCCTGGATCACCGCAAACGAAACCAAAAGGAATTAGGAACGCAAGTCTAATTACTTTTGGTTTCGTTGTTTATTTCTGCCTACTGAATGTTGTACCGAATGTTGCATCCTATTTTTCAAAAGATGATGTTGTTTTATTATTTTAAAGATGTAATTTTGTAGTATTGTTTAACGATGAGATATGAAAAAGCATTTCAAGGCACAAGGCGTTAGTTTTTACTATACCGTTGAAGGCAATGGCACACAATCAGTAATTTTGATGCATGGTTGGGGCTGTAGCCATTCCACTCTAAAAAGTATAGAACAGCTGCTTGTTAGGAATTTCATTGTTTACAATGTCGATTTCCCTGGTTTTGGAGAGAGTTCGGAACCACCTGTTGTGTGGGGTATGGAGCAATACGTGACAATCATCGAAAAACTTGTGTACGCCGAGAAAATCACAAATCCCATCATTATAGGACATTCATTTGGCGGACGTGTTGGCATCATATATGCATCGCGCAACGATGTAAAGAAACTTATTCTTATAGATGCCGCAGGTGTAAAGCCTCGTCGTAGCGTGAAGTACTATTATAAAATATATAGTTATAAGCTTTACAAAAGACTATTGCCCATACTGGTCGGTAAACAGCAAGCAGAAAAAATAATAGACCGATATCGCAAACGTGTTGGCTCCAGCGATTACAATAATGCTTCGACAATGATGCGCAGTATAATGAGCAAAGTCGTCAATGAAGACCTTTGTGGATTTATGCCATATATAAAATGCCCCACATTGTTGGTATGGGGTGAAAATGATACAGCTACGCCCATTTCGGATGCTCGTAAGATGGAAAAATTAATTCCCGACTCGGGCTTGGTGTCATTCAAAGGTGTAGGTCATTATAGTTTTTTAGAAGCGCAGTATCAGTTTGCTGCGGTATTAAATAGTTTCTTAAGCGAAGAAATAAAAAAGTAGAAACAATGGAACATTGCTTAACATTTATTTTTTTAATGTTTTTTTCAGCATTGTCGGCAATAATGTTTGGCATAAATATCGCTAAAGACCTACAAATGCTGCAACAAAATTCTTACCGAAACGAACGCTATATACAGTGGATAAAAAACAGTGGCGACACAACATCCATACGTCGGTTGTTCAATGTCGTGCTACTTGTTTTGGCAATATCTTCTCTGTCCGATTCAATATTTGTATTGTCAGCTGCCGCTATCTCCATGATTGTAGAATGCGTCATATTGATTATGCACAAGTCAAAGAAGCCACTTGTTTTTACCAAACGGATTTGGAGACTATTCTTATCAATAAACATTTGGGTGTGGGTATGTGCCGCATTGTTTGCCGCCATATACAATACCAATCATCACCCGATATACTCCTTTGGACAGATAATGATATTGGCATCGGCTGTATCGTCTGCAATCACTTTAGCAACAAACTGGTTGTTAAAACCTGTAGAAAAGTCAATTAGCAACAAGTATATAATTGATGCCCGCAAAATATTGGCACAAATGCCCGACATGGTTGTCGTCGGCATAACCGGCAGCTATGGTAAAACGAGTACGAAACATTACCTAAATCGCATATTAAGTGAAAAATACTCGGTTCTTATGACTCCAGGGAGTTATAACACCCCTATGGGCGTTGTCCGTACAGTAAGGGAACTGTTACAACCATACAACAACTTGTTTATAGTTGAAATGGGTGCAAAAAATATTGGCGACATAAAAGAAATATGTGATATCGTTCATCCCAAGTTTGGTATTATAACAGCGGTTGGAGAACAACATCTGGAATCATTTAAAACAATTGAAAACGTACAACACACGAAATTTGAATTGATTGATGCACTCCCTGCTGACGGATTTGGTGTGCTGAATAATGATTTTCCATATATAGCGAACCGGCAGGTGAAAAACGTTGAAGTGTGCCGCTACACCGTTGACTACTCAAATGAAAGCGATTACCATGCCGAAGACATAACTTATTCTGTGCATGGCACTAAATTCAAAATAGTAGGACATGGCAAATCTCTTGAATTAGAAACTCGATTGGTGGGCGAATGCAACATTTCAAATTTGTTGGCTGCCGTAATCATGTCAATGCGCCTCGGTGTCCCCGATAACAAAATAAAATATGCAGTAAGCAAGATTGAGCAAGTTGAACACAGGCTTAACATAAAGCGCACGGCAGGAGGCATTGTCATAATTGATGATGCATTCAATTCAAATCCCGAAGGGTCGCGCATGGCGCTTGATGTCTTATCGCGCATGACAGAAGGTGGGCGCATAGTCATAACGCCGGGAATGATTGAACTCGGTTCTAAGCAAGAATATTACAATGAATTATTTGGTGAACACATTGCCGAGACTTGTGACGTTGCCATTATTGTGGGAGAATATAATCGCGATGCCATAACTAAAGGTATTAATAAAAAAGGGAATAAGAACCTGTCGGTACATACGGTTGGGACATTCTCCGAAGCTCAAGAACTGATGCTTAATATGGCAAAGCCGGGTGACACAGTTTTATACGAAAACGACCTTCCCGACACTTTTAAATAGAGAACAATTTAATCTTACATATAGTAAATATTCAACAACAAAATGAAAACAACTATAGGAGTGTTTTTCGGCGGGCGTTCGACCGAACATGAAATCTCTGTAATTTCTGCATCGCAAGCCATGCATGCAATTAACGCCGAAAAGTATGACGTGGTGCCAATTTATATTTCCAAGCAAGGTAAATGGTACACAGGCAATGCCTTGTTAGACATACAGAATTATCGTAATATTTCGGATTTGCTATCTAAAGTTGAAGAAGTTTACATGGAACCAAGCTTTGGTGATTATAATCTATATAAAAAGAAGCGAAGCCTATTTGGTTCAAATGTCATAACACACCTTGATGTGGTCATACCCGTTCTTCATGGTTCAAATGGCGAAGATGGCATATTTGAAGGTGTCCTTGAAACCATTGGTATCCCATATGCAGGTTGTAGTACATTGTCGAGTGCGAACGGTATGGACAAAATAACCATGAAAATGATATTGAAATCATGTGGCATACCCGTAGTAGATTATGTATGGTTCACCGATAAACAATGGTTTGAGCAACGCGACTCGTTGATTACTCGCATCGAAAACGAAATAGGTTATCCGGTAATAGTAAAGCCGGCAAATCTCGGTTCGAGTGTGGGAATTGGCAGGGCGAAGAATCGTGAAGAATTAATCGAAAAAGTCAATGATGCCGAAATATATACTACCCGTATCATTGTTGAAGATATGATTGAAGACTTGCAGGAAATAAATTGTTCTGTACTCGGCAATTATGACGAAAATCAAGCTTCAGTATTAGAGGAACCTATTAAAAGCGGTGAAATACTGTCGTATGAAGACAAGTATATGGGCGGAAGCAAAGGAGCCAAAGGAATGCAATCAGCCCAGAAACGCATACCTGCCGAGCTGCCGGAAGCAGAAACCCGCCGCATTCAATTCCTGGCACAAGAAACGTTCCGCGTATTGTCGTGTCATGGCGTAAGTCGGGTCGATATGATAATTGACCGAAAGAATCGCAATATATATGTAAATGAAATAAATACCATTCCGGGGTCTCTTTCTTTTTATTTATGGGAAGCTACAGGCATCTCATTTGAACAATTAATGGACAAACTCGTAGAACTTGCCATTACTCGGAAACGGGAACAAAGTATGAAAACGGTTTCATACGATCACAACATATTCAGCCTTGGCAATGGGCTTAAGGGTGGAATGAAGACAAAACTGCAACATTGAGTGTCTGTCGATAAATAAAAACATGGGGTGCATTTCATAACATAATGCACCCCATGTTTTATTCTTGCTTAGTCGTTTAAACGGGTACTTATATCTGTCCTACTCTGAGATCGAAGCGTTGATTTGTTCAATGTAATCGAGCAATTCGGTTCTTCCTCGTCCGTCAATCGAAGATGTCATGAAGATGGGGGGCAATTCTTCCCATTGCTCACTTAGTACTTGTTTGTAGTATTCAATATTTTGCTGACCGACGTTTGTTCCCAACTTGTCGAGTTTGGTGAATACCAAACTAAATGGCACTCCATTTTCTCCAAGCCATGAAATAAATTCAACGTCAATTTTCTGAGGCTTATGCCGGGAATCTATCAACACAAACAGATTAGCCATCTGCTCCCGCTTCATGATATAATTTTTAATCATACGAGCTAATTGCTCGCGGGTTTCTTTTCCCCTGCTCGCATATCCATAACCGGGAAGATCCACGATATACCACTTGTTATTAATCAAAAAATGATTTATAAGCAATGTCTTTCCCGGTGTCGCTGATGTCTTGGCAAGGCCTTTACGCCCTGTGAGCATATTGATAAGAGACGATTTGCCCACATTGGAGCGCCCGATGAAAGCATATTCGGGGTTGTTCCCTTGAGGACATTTTGTTACATCGCTATTGCTTATAGTGAATTCAGCTGTTTTGATTTGCATAAGATTATTATTTTATGCAAAAATAAAAAAAATAACGGTGTTGGCAAAACATTGTCAACACCGTTATTTTATAGTGTAAATCAATTACATGTTTGGATTAATTGTCTTCCATTCTGCAACAGGAGGAATTACTCCCATGCCGATAACCTGGTCACGAAGAGCGCATAAGTGTGCATAGCTTGCATCAAGAGCGGCAAATTCTTCTTCAGTACCGGTTATTGCCTTGCAATATGTGCCATCGGCAGTAAGGCGAGACGGCATTGCCATCATAATGTGGTGATACTTTTCTGTATTAACATACGTACCTACAGGCCAATAGAATTCCGGACCACCCATTGCGGCTGCAATCATTTCAATCGCTACATAAGCCGGGCTTTGGAACGATGAGCGACCGCGCAGTTTAATGATGGCTGAGCCACCTTGCGTAACGGCCTTCTGCATTTCGGCCCATTCTTCTTTTGAAAGGGTCTTTCCATTGATAGCCTTTCCGGTTCCTATGATGTCAAGCAACGGAGTACCGTCTATGGTAACAGGCGATGCAAATACAGCCATTTGTTCGCCGTGGCCGCCAAATGTGCAGCAGTTCTTCACCTCACATTGTTTTACGCCGAAATGCTTGGCAAGAGCACTTTGCAAACGCGTGCTGTCAAGAGCTGCAAGTGTACTCAATTGGTTAGGCTTCAATCCCGAATAAAGCAATGTTACCAAACCTGTGATATCTGCAGGGTTGAAGATAATTACAACATGCTTTGCATCCGGGCAATATGTCTTGATATTTTGACCGAGTTCCTTGGCTATGTTGGCGTTGCCGGCAAGCAGGTCTTCGCGAGTCATGCCTTCTTTACGAGGAGCGCCACCCGAAGATACGATATATTTTGCTCCCGTGAAAGCTTCTTTTGCGTCGGTGGTGGCTACAATGTTAGCTTCGCCAAAACCGCAGTGACGCATTTCTTCTGCTACACCTTCCGGAGAAAATACATCGTAAAGACAAATGTTAGATGACAGCTTCATCATCAAAGCCGTTTGTGCCATATTTGACCCGATCATGCCGGCGGCACCTACGATAGTCAATTTTTCGTCTGTTAAGAATGCCATAATTTTATTTAATTTAAAAAGTTTGTGCTTCATTTATGGCAACAGAAAAGCAGTTTGACCTGCTTTGTCTTACGCCATTTTTATTACTACAAATTTAGGGCAAAATTGTTCATGATGCAACAATATTTTGAAACATTAAGAATCGACACATGTTTTAGCAAAATGAGCATATTTGCACCGGCAAATATGTCATTCATTTTGGTGAAAAAGTGTCATTAAACGGAGTCCTATTCATTATCGAACGCCCAAGTGTGAGTTCGTCGGTATATTCCAACTCGTTGCCAACTTGCACACCTCTGGCAATGACGCTCACTTTCACGTCAGCAGATGCAAGGCGGCGAAATATGTAAAAGGCTGTCGTATCCCCCTCCATTGTGGCACTTAGAGCCAATATCACCTCTTTTATTCCGCCTTGCGCTACCCTGCTTGCAAGGCTGTCTATTTCAATATCTCCAGGACCTATGCCATCCATCGGCGAGATCAAGCCACCAAGCACGTGATATAACCCATTGTGGCTTCGTGTGTTTTCGATGTTTATGACGTCTTTCACATTTTCAACCACACATATTATGCTGCTGTCTCTGGAGGGATTTGAACAAATTTCACACACTTCTTGCTCGGATATGTTGTGACATATCCGACAATATTTTACTTCTTTGCGCAATTTTATAATAGCTTCGCCCAATTGAAGAGATTGCATCTCATCTTGCCGTAATAGATATAGGGCAAGCCGCAAAGCCGTTTTGCGCCCTATTCCAGGCAACCGTGCAAGCTCATTGACGGCCGAATCAAGTGGCGAAGATGCATATTCACGTTCCATCCAAAATTCTTATTGCAACGTTCCGGCGTTAGCTGCATTAATCATTTCTTCGTTGGCTGTTATATATATTTCGACACGACGGTTTTGCGCACGTCCTGCCTCGGTCGAATTGTCAGCAACGGGATAATCATATGCAAGTCCGTTAGTTGTCAACCTGTCGCTTGAAATACCCGAACCTATTAAATAATTGGCCACGGCCTGTGCACGCTCTTTCGACAATCTGTCATTAACAGCTCTTGTGCCGGTATTATCAGTGTGTCCGTTAATTACTACATCGGTTTGTGGATTATTTCTCAACGAGACGGCAAATTCGCTTAAAGCTTTACGTGCCGATGAGCTTAAGTCGCTTTTATTTGTGTCGAAAAGTATTCCGCTATTAAATGTCACTTTGATGGCTTGAAGGTTATTCTGGTCTGTAACCTCTTCTACTTCAGCTCCTTCAATTTGTTCCAATTCTTCCTGCTGCTTATCCATTTTACGCCCTATCAAGGTTCCGGCAGTCGCACCTACGGCAGTGCCGATTACTGCGCCTATAGCTGCACCTTTGCCCCCACCGGCCAAAGCTCCAACTCCGGCTCCGAGAGCAGCACCGCCGCCCGTTCCTATTAATGCGCCTCTTGACGTGTTATTCAATGATTCACAACCGGTGGTTCCTATAAGCAAAGCCACACAGAGTACTACTCCCAATAATTTATTAGCTTTCATACCATTTTAATTTTTAAAAGTCAATTTATATGTAATACAAATTTACAAAAATTCCATATCACACAAATCCAAATATAGCAAATTTACCTGTGATTCAGAAAAAAATACAAAATAGCACATTCTTGATACTTTTTATTAGCCTCTAATAGGCTATTTATTACGATTTTTCTCATTAATTTTGTGTTGAATTTAATTTAATATATCACATATGAATAAAATCTATGCAGCTTCTTTGATAATGCTTGCAAGCGTTGCTGTTCCATCGCATATAAATGCAGCTTTCTCGTTGCAGGATGCAGTTTTGCACCAAAATGCACCGGCAGGAATTAACCCCATGATTCCGTCCGTGGATGGAAATTATTATTACGAGCTTGTCGATGACGGGAGCAAAATTATAAAACGAGATTATAAAACAGGAACGGTTACCGAAACCATTTTCGATGCAAATACAGCTCGCAACTGTAATATATCACGATGGGAAGGATTTGAGTTTTCACAAAACGAACAGAAAATATTACTTTACACAAATTCTACGCCAATATACCGCTATTCGTTTAAAGCCGATTATTATGTTTATGAAATACGACACAATAAGCTTATAAAATTATCTGATGAAGGTGGCGAAGAAATTGCCACTTTCTCCCCCAACGGTCGAATGGTGGCCTACGTAAAAGACAATAACGCATATGTGGCCAAACTCGATTATGGCACTAACATAGCCGTTACCGACGATGGTGAAAAAAACAAAATTATCAATGCAGTCCCGGATTGGGTGTATCAAGAAGAATTTGGTCTGACCAATTCATTTGCATGGTCGCCAGACAATGCGATACTGTCATTCATACGTTGGGACGAAACCGATGTGCCTCTTTATTCTATGCAGCTTTTCGAAGGCAATGGCAATAACGACTATTGTTTGTATCCCGAAGAATTTGAATACAAATACCCCACTGCTGGCCAGCGCAATGCAATAACAAGCGTGGTAAGTTATGACATAGAAACAAGGGTTCTGAAAACGATGCAGCTGCCTATTACAACCAACGATTATATCCCGAATATCACATTTTCCAACGATTCTTCAAAATTGATGGTTTCCACATTAAACCGTACCCAAAATCGCATTCAAATATATTCCGTCAATCCCCGTTCCACTCTGTCGAAATTGGTTTATCAAGAAGAATCAAGTAGTTGGATTGATTTTAGCCTTATGTCGAAAATGAAGTTTTACGACGATTTCATTGTCATATTAAGCGAGAAAAGCGGATATGCGCATTTGTATAAGCACACCCTAAGCGGTGCTCCGATAAAACAGCTCACCAATGGTGATTGGAACGTAACAGACTATTACGGATACGACCCCGTGCGTAAGGTCCATTATGTGCAAACCACCCAAGAGGGTCCGCTAAACAGGGTAATAGCGCAAATAGACGACAAGACGGGAAAAATTACAATCCTTTCAGAATGTGAAGGAACTCATAGCGCTCAATTCAGCAAAAGCTTTTCTTACTTTGTGGAACGATACAGCTCTGCAACCACCCCCGACCAATATTCAATATGCGACTCTAAGGGTAAAAACGTGCGCAATATTGAAATGAACGATACATATCGTGCCAAATACACGTCTGCCGAGGTTCCGCAAAAAGAATTTTTCACCTTGCAAAGCGAAGGCGAAACTCTCAATGGATTTATAATTAAACCAATCGATTTTGATGAAAACAAAAAGTATCCTGTGATTATGTCACAATATAGCGGTCCGGGGTCGCAACAAGTATTAAACAAGTGGAAGATGGACTGGGAACAATATTTCGCAACCCAAGGATACATAGTGGCTTGTGTTGACGGTCGCGGGACGGGAGGTCGCAGCAAGGACTTTCAAGATATTGTCTATATGAATCTTGGCAAATATGAATCTATTGACCAGCTTGCCGCCGCCAAATATATGGCATCACTACCCTATGTCGATGCATCGCACATAGGAATATGGGGGTGGAGTTACGGCGGCTATGAAACTCTCATGGCCATGTCTCAACCGGGAAGCATTTATGCTGCCGGCGTAGCCATAGCTCCTGTAACGGATTGGCGTTTTTATGATACAATATATGCCGAGCGTTACATGCGCACTCCACAAGAGAACGAGAACGGTTATATTTCAAGTTCTCCGCTGGAACGTGCCAAGGATTTAAACGGGCGATTGTTGCTTATGGCAGGTAGTGCCGATGACAATGTTCATATAACAAATACATTAAACTACGCCGGTCAGTTGCAACGGCACGACAAATTATTTGATATGATGATTTTCCCGAATAAAAATCATTCAATAATAGGCGGAAACACTCGTTACATATTATATCGTCAAGTCCTTGACTTTTTCGACACATATCTGAAATAACACATCAATGGGCAATATATTATATGTTATTACAGGGCCTACCGCTTCGGGGAAAACCTCCAAAGCAGTAGCCTTGGCTCGTGCCATAGATGCAGAAATCATAAGTGCAGATTCTCGCCAGATATATAAGGGAATGGATATCGGGACCGGTAAAGATCTGGAAGAATATGGTTCTGTCCCGTATCATCTAATCGACATTTGTGAAGCAGGATATCGATACAATCTTTTTGAATATCTTCGCGATTTCAAAATAGCGTATAACGACATTATTGGACGCAAAAAGAATGTTATTCTGTGTGGAGGGACAGGATTGTATGTCGAGAGCGTTGTGAAAGGTATAGAATTGCCGGCAGTTCCCGAGAATCCTATATTGCGGCAAATGCTTGCCGGTAAATCACTGCAAGAGTTGACCGATATATTACAACGTTATAAGACACTACACAACGTTACCGATGTTGACAGTTGCAAGCGTGCAATAAGAGCGATAGAAATTCAACAATATTACCATGAGAATCCCGACTTGAAAATCAAGACAACACCGCATCCGTTAAAAAATGTCTTGGTTATTGGCATTGATATCGACCGGGAACACCGGCGAAATAAAATCTCACAGCGTTTGAAACAACGTTTGCAGAACGGGATGATCGACGAGGTGGCCGGATTGATACGCAGTGGCGTATCTCCCGATAATCTAATATATTACGGATTAGAGTATAAGTTTATCACTTTATATGTCATTGGACGCATCACATATGACGAAATGTTCTCACAGCTTGAGATTGCCATACATCAATTTGCCAAGCGGCAAATGACATGGTTCAGAGGCATGGAAAAGCGAGGAATTCACATCAATTGGTTGCCGTATGACATGGATGACGAAAAGTTTGTAGCATCAGTTGCCAAACTCTCGGCGAGTACTGTCAATTTTCAGCAAGATAAATAATTGTATCGTAAAAGACAATAATGCCGACCCCCCATAACTAAACAGTGGCAACGGGATCCCAATGACGGGACTCAATCCGATTACCATGCCTATATTGATGCCAAGATGGAATATTAAATAAGATGCCACGCAATAAGCATAAATTCGGCCAAACGCAGTACGCTGTCTTTCGGCTATATGTATTATGCGCAATATGAGGGCAAGGTATAGCAGCAATACTGTTGTCGTGCCTATAAAACCCTCCTCTTCGCCTATTGTGCAAAATATGAAATCGGTATGTTGCTCCGGCACATATTTTAACTTTGTCTGCGTGCCATTTAAAAAGCCTTTACCTGTAACTCCTCCCGAGCCTATGGCAATTTTTGATTGATTGACGTTGTATCCAGCTCCACGTAAATCTTCTTCAAGACCAAGCGACACTTTAATGCGCATTTGTTGATATGGTTCAAGGGCATTATTGAATGCATAATTGACCGTAAACATATATCCGATTGAAACAGCAACAAAAAGTATTGTCATTGCCGCCTTTCT
>CALUNI010000062.1 GCA_944321905.1 uncultured Muribaculaceae bacterium
TGGGTTGCGAAATCAAAATTTTCTTAATTTCCACTTTAGCTGTGTTTTTATGACTGTAAAACTCTACATAAAAATATTGCCCCAGTGAAAGAGAGGATTACGGGTACAATTTCAACGCTGCAAAGGTACAAAATAAAATAGAGTAAAGACGCCAAATTGTTGAAAAAAATTCTAAAACCTTTACAAACAAACACTATACGAGCTGCAAAGTAGAGAATTGCTGCAAGGTAAATCATCGGCCGAGTTATGTCGGGCGACAGCAACATTATGAATGCCACAGGACACAGCAGCAAGCCAAGCACGGCTTGTGACGAATTGAAGCCGTCGATGAGCAGTTTCACCGAAGCCTTGTCGGGGAGAAACGTGTAGCCCATGATGCGGTACAGGATGTACTGTGCGACGTAAAACATCAAAGCGTAGCCTGTCAACGCCCATATTACCCGTCCCACGGGTAGCCCGTCGAGCAACGGGTGGTGGTAATATCCGATTGCCAGGTATATTATTATGCCTCCCATGGCGCATGTATTGGCTATCAAGGCGAGCATCATGTTGGTTTCGCTTACCGTGTGGTCGTCAAACAGGTTCTCTCGCCGTCTGACCGAGAACATGTAGCTGCGGATGTGTGAAAAATATTTGTAGCCTTTCTTGTAGTTAAGGGTGATTAGCAGGAATATGATTAATATCAAGGCTATTGTGCCTGTGTCGTGCAGTGGCGAGGCGGGTCTTGCCTCGGTTGTTGACGTGGGTTCGGGGATGCTTATGTGCTGCGATACCGGCGAAGCGCAGAACGACGTGTCGAGACCGCAAGTGCCCGGCAGCGAATAGAAGTATCCCGCCGCGGTGGCGGTACTGTCGTTTATGCTATCGGCCAATATCTGAGCCATCATCTTAAGAAATTGTTTTAGTATTTTGATTCTACGTCACATTCTGCCTTGAGGTCGATTGCCGCCAATATGTCCATTACCTCGTCGGCATTGTTGGCGACATGCCATAGCCGTCGGTGTGATGCTTTCATGAAATGTTCTTCCACGCACAGGGCGAGCATTTCGAGCAATGGATTGTAGAAGCCGCCGGTGTTCAATATTATGACCGGCTTGAGAAACAGTCCCAACTGCTTCCATGTGATGATTTCAAGCAACTCTTCGAGGGTGCCGCATCCGCCCGGCAAGGCCACCACGGCATCGGCTCGTTGTGCCATCGTCTGCTTGCGCGTGTGCATGTCGGGGGTTATGATTATTTCGCTCAGCCGGTCGTATTGCCATCCGTTGTCAACCATGAACCGCGGAATTATGCCTATGGCTTTTCCGCCGCCGTCGAGCGTGCCATCGCTCACCGCGCGCATCAGCCCTGCGCGTCCGGCTCCGTTGATGCACGTGATGCCTGCCGACGCTAACAGTTGTCCAAGGCGGTAGGCTGCATCCACAAACTGCTGCCCCGCCGCGCTGCTTGAAGCGGCAAACACGCATATTTCATTCACATTTTCCATTCTGTCGGACAAAGGTAGCAAATAATTCTCTTTGTGTTTAGAAACTGTTTTGAATTTCTATAAAAGTTTTTCACTCCTTGGCGTGCCGGTTTTCGAGCGTGTTTCTGGCGATTTCTTGGCCGGTCATGTTTCTGTTCTTCGTCATATAGTCCGCTGTCTTTCTCACCACGGAAGCAAGACCGGCTCAAAAACTCATCTCAACTCATCGCGCGATGAGTTGAAACAGGCTCTTAGAGAAATCGGGTTTAAAATGACTGGTGGATCATTGCCGGGACTTTGTATTGGCAGTTACGGCTAAAATTGCTATTTTTGTGTGCAGATAAAAAGTAAATGCCTGTTTGTTTATGGAAAAAGTTCTTGTGACGGGAGCTGATGGTTTCATCGGTTCGCACTTGGTAGAATTGTTGCTCGAAGAGGGATATGGCGTGAGGGCTTTGAGCCAGTATAACTCGTTTAATTACTGGGGATGGCTCGAAGGACTGGAACACCAGCGGCTTGAAGTGGTGTGTGGCGATGTGCGTGACCCTAATTTTTGTCGGCACATAACCCACGGGTGCGACACGGTGTTGCACCTTGCCGCGTTGATAGCAATTCCATACAGCTACGTGGCTCCCGACAGTTATGTGGATACGAATATACGGGGAACGCTTAATATGTGCCAGGCGGCTCGTGACGAGGGGGTGAGACGCATAGTTGTCACGTCCACGAGCGAGGTGTATGGAACCGCGCAGTATGTTCCTATCGACGAGAATCATCCCAGGCAGCCACAATCTCCATATTCGGCTACCAAGATTGGTGCGGATGCCATAGCTAAAAGCTTTTATAACGCTTTCGGATTGCCGGTGGTCATTGCAAGGCCGTTTAACACTTATGGCCCTCGTCAAAGCGCGCGAGCCATTATTCCAACCATCATCACGCAGATAGCAAATGGGGCCAAAGAAATAAAAGTGGGAGACTTGACACCCACGCGAGACTTTAATTATGTGAAAGACACTTGCCGCGGATTTCTGGCTTTGGCCAAGGCCGAGGGAATAGAGGGCGAAGAGATAAACATATGTTCGGGTACTGAGATTTCCATGGCCGACACGTTGAACATGATTGCCCACTTGATGGAATCCGACGTGCGATGGGTGCAAGACGCGCAAAGGCTAAGACCCGGGAAGAGCGAGGTGTTCAGGCTCTGCGGCGACAATGGTAAAATAATGCGCCTCACCGACTGGAAGCCGTCATACTCGTTGCAGGACGGGTTGCGCGAAACCATAGGATGGTTTACGAGACGCGAAAACCTTGCCAGATACAAGTCGGGCATATATAACCAATAAAAAAAACAGCTTGTTCGTCCATAAAATGAGTGAATATATGTATCGTAGCCGTAAACTCAACGTTTTGTTCCTTGGCGGGGCGAAACGGGTGTCGTTTGCCGAACAATTGATAAAAGCAGGTAAGGAATATGGCATAGAAGTGTCGATATTCAGCCACGAACTTAGCGACTGTGAGCCTGTCGCCTCGGTAGGCAAGATAATCGTAGGGAGCAAGTATGCCTCTCCGGGCATAGATGCCGAGATAGACGACATCATATCTACATACGGCATACACATAGTGCTGCCGTTTATCGATCCCGGCATAGAGGTCGCGGCGAGGTGCAAAGACCGTAATCCCGGAGTGTTTGTGCCGGTGTCGTCGGTCGAGGCATCGCACTTGATGTTTGACAAGATACTTTCGGCAGGAGAGTTCTGCCGTCTGGGCATTCCTGTTCCTAAGACCTATGTCGTCGGCGACATCTCATACCCTGCCATCTTGAAACCGCGATGCGGTTCGGCTTCGAGGGGAATAATGATAGCCAATAGTGCCGACGAGATGCCTCACGTGGATGGTATCGCCGATAAATATCTCATACAGCAGTATATAGCCGACCGGGAGGAATATACGGTCGATTGCTACGTGGGGATGCATGACAATGAGGTGAAATGTGCGGTTCCGCGGCTTCGCATTGCTACGGCGGGAGGCGAGGTGACAAAGACAGAGACGCGCCACCTGCCTGCGCTTGAAGAACTGGCTCGGCACGTAATGGCATTGCTGAAGTTGCGTGGCGCGGTGACACTGCAATTTATCCGCGACCTAGAATCGGGCAACTTCCTGCTCATGGAGGTGAATCCAAGGCTTGGAGGAGGCGTGATATGCTCTATATATGCCGGAGCCAACATTGCCAAAATGATAATCGAAGAAAGCATCGGATTCAACGCAGTTCCGGCTCGTGTGTGGCAAGAAGGGGTGCTCATGACAAGGTATATGAAAGAAGTAGTTTTCTTAAATAGCCAAATAATATGAAAAATCATGTGATAATCATCGCCGAAGCCGGTGTAAACCACAATGGCAATTACGACATGGCTGTGAAAATGGTGCATGAGGCCAAGGCTGCCGGAGCCGATTACGTGAAATTCCAGACTGCCGTACCCGAGCTGGTTATTTCTTCGATTGCGCCCAAGGCCGAGTATCAGAAGGAAACCACGGGTGCCGGGGAAAGCCAACTCGACATGTGCCGGGCGATTCACCTGCCGCTGTCGGATTATGCACCGCTCAAGCAGGAGTGTGACAAGGCCGGAATAGGGTTCATGAGCACGCCTTTCGACCTCGTTTCAATCGATACGCTTGAACCTCTGGGCATGGATTATTATAAGATCCCGTCGGGCGAAATAACCAATTTGCCGTATTTGCGCAAGATTGCGTCTAAAGGGCGGCCTGTGATAATGTCAACAGGCATGTGCGAGATGGACGAGATTGATGCTGCCATTGGCGTGCTTGAAGCCGGGGGGATGAGCCGGGAAGATATAATATTGCTCCATTGCAATACGCAGTATCCCACCCCGTTTGCCGATGTTAACCTGCGGGCGATGCGGGAAATGGCCGACCGTTTTGGTGTCAGGGTGGGGTATAGCGACCACACTGTGGGCATAGAAGTTCCTATTGCCGCAGTGGCCATGGGGGCTGTGGTAATAGAAAAGCATTTTACCCTCGACAGGAATTTGCCCGGTCCCGACCACAAAGCTTCTCTTGAACCCGGCGAGCTTGCCCGGATGGTGGCAGCCATACGGAACATAGAAGATGCACTTGGCGATGGGCATAAGCATGTGACCGTTAGCGAAGAACCCAATAAGGAAGTGGCTCGTAAAAGCATTGTGGCTGCTACCGACATTAAGAAAGGAGACTTGCTCACAGAGCAAAACATTACCGTCAAGCGTCCGGGCAACGGCATTTCTCCAATGCTGTGGGATAGCGTGATAGGCACACGGGCAGTGGACGACTTCCCGCGGGATACTCTTATCAGACTGTAAAACGCGTCGCGGCTTAGTATCTTCTGAAACCCCAATAGTGGTATGGGTCGTATCCGTCCCACAGCACCAAGTCGCCGTTGCGGAAGTAGAAGCAGTAGTATTCGCTGCTGCCGTTGAAATAATAAATGTCTAAGTAATCGCCATGCGACGACCAACTGAAGTCGTCAACATGGTTGTAGCCCCATTCGTCATACCAGTCGAGATATCCATATCCGTCGGCTCCGAAATAGTAAACGTCGGCATATCTCGAATCGACGTATCCGTATTCGTCATATGAATATATCCAGCTTCCTGTCAACGGGTCGTGGTAGTAATAGTCTTCGCACGACGATAGAGCCACGAGCGACAGTATGGCCAAAACTGATAGTATTATGTGGGATTTGAGTTTTGCGGTCATAGTGGAAATGAAGTTTGTTTCGTCTTTTATAGTGCAAATCAAAAGCAGAACAGGCAAGCTTGTTTGACATGTTATGCCGGTATGCAGCCTATTTTCTGCAAATATAGTCTTTTTATCTTGAAAATAACGCCATTTGAGAATTAGAAACTGTTTTTGATGCCCCAAAAAACGGTAATCAAAATAAAAAGACCGTCCTTGCATTTTGCGTGCAAAGGACAGTCTTTCTATTTATGTCGCCTGCTTGCGTAGTTATTTCTTCATAATTTTGGCCGTTCCTTGCTTGGTGGCGATGATATACACGCCTGCGGGCAGGTTGTTTATGTCTATGCCTTCGCTAGGATTATAACGGTTCACGTTCATCATCAAGCCTGCGGTATTGTAGATGCGTACCATCTCATTGTTGTCAACGCCAGAGAGGCGGACTATGCCGTCGGCGCAACGTGCCTGCATCACCTTGTCTTTTGCTTTAATCCCGGCGATGCCCGAACCCGAGCCGAAAGGCTCATAAGTCATTTCAGAGATGTCGTATAGGCCAAGTGTTCCCTCGTTGGTCATTGAGTAAACGGTAATCGATGAAAGCGCATTGTGGGATTTTGTGTATATTTCGCCATCCCATTCTTGTGTTGCGGGGAAGAGACAGTCGGACGATAGCATGTTGAGGTCGTAGGCATACTCTTCTCGTTGGATTACGTTTTCCGGGTTGTCGCCCGAATAGTTTACCCATTCCACGATGTTGCCATTGTCGTCCCATTTATATATTTCGCCTCCGTCCTTTACCGGCTGGTATGTTGAATAGTCGAGGTACGATATTTCTTTCTCGACCAATCGTCCTTGGTCGTCGTATATGTAGTCTAACCCATACGAGAACATCATCTCACTGGTGAAGAAGTCGGGAGCGTAGGAATATTCGGTTTTGAGCGTGCCGTCTTCGTTGTAGGTATATTCTGTGTGGGAAAACAGGTTCTCGTCGGTTGTTTCCAGACCCCAGTAGTCGTTCCGTTCCACAAGCTTGTCGCCATCGTACACATATACATAAGTTCCGCCAATTTCAAATTGCGTGTGGTCGAGGCTCAAGTTGTAGTTGATGCGGGTGACTACGCGGTTTTGTTCGTCATAAGTATAATGGATTTGTGTCGAGTAGGTGTAGAAATCATCGCCGGTAAACTTTTGATAACCCTTCTGGAGAATTTCGTTGCCTTTCTCGTCGTATATGTACTTGTAGGCAGTGACATATTCCCACTCGTCGTCAACGCTGTATTCGGTGGCACTGTCGAGGCGGCAGTTTGTTTCGTCATAGAAATAGACTTCATTGTCGGGCACAATCGTTGACTCGATTTTGGCCAATTTTTGTGATGGTTGAGCCATCATCATCGAGGATGCAGTGGCTGCGATTAGCATCAAGGTGTAGTGTTTCTTCATAAAAGTTTTTTGTATTAAAAGTTAAACAAAGTAGGTTATCGGAGATTGTGTCTCCTAAAATTCTGTGGCAAATTAAAGCCTTTTTTGACTACAAAACAAATTTTTTCTCAAAAAAGTGATGTAAAAATTATCTTTTGTAAAATCATTATGCGTCTTACATTCATTTTTGTCAGTTATTCCCATTTGTCGATACGCGGACGCAAATGGTAGATGTAAACCAGCGTTTGGCTGATGCCGCGCATGGCAAGGTAGGCCACGAATGCGAGCCACAGGCGGTCGTTGCCCAGTGCGGCGGGCATGGAATAGTATAGGGTAAAATATGTCAAGCATGAGACCGCAATGGTGTATAGCATCTCGCGGGTTGCCGTCAAGCCTATGTACACTCCGTCCCACACAAAACCGGCCATCCCTGCCGCCGGTATTGCCACGCACCACCAGTGGTATCCCAAGGCTTCGTTTATTACGGCTGTGTCGTCGGTTATGAATCCGAATATCTGTTCTGCTCCCACAGAATATGCTATGGTGAACACTGTGGCGACACCGGCACCCCACCAGAAGATATGGCGTATGCACTTGAACAACATCGGCTTGTCGTGTGCGCCGGCATATCGTCCGGCCAAGGCTTCGCCCGAAAAGGCAAAGCCGTCCATAAAATAAGAAAACAGTGTGAAAAGCTGCATTATCAATGCGTTGACGGCAAGCGTTATGTCGCCGCTGCGTGCTCCCACCGAAACGAAGAACAGGTTCACGCCCATTAGGCATGCACTTCGCAGGAATATGTCGGCATTAATGCCGAAGAAGTGTTTCATCCCATTAAACGCCAATGATTTGCGCAGATTGGTGGCAAGCAGGTGGCTGCGGTGGCGGCGATATATCACTGTCAAGCCGTAGGCCATGCCGGCATATTCGGCCACTACGGTTCCTACCGGGATGCCGGCAAACCCCATGTCGAGCAGATATACGGCGGCAAGGCTGGTGGCAACGTTTGCAATGTTGACTCCTATTGACATGAACATAGGGGTGCGCGAATCTTGCATACCTATGAACCAGCCTTTTATGCCCATGTCGAGTAGCATGGCCGGAGCTCCCCATATGCATATGTTGAAATATGTCTTGACAAATTCGGTAACTTCGGGCGACGGGTCGATGACGCTTAGCATTATCCATTGCAGCGGCATTTGTAAAATTAAGATTGCAGCCGCTATTGACAGGGCTAATGCCGCCGCCCTGACCAAGATGGTTGCCGCCTCGCCGATGTCGCCACGTCCGTAGGCTTGGGCTGTCATGCCGGCCGTTCCCATACGCAGGAATCCGAAGTTCCAGTATATGAGGTTGAACATCATGGCTCCTACTGCGATTGCCCCGATATACTCGGTGCGTCCCAGATGCCCGGCTATCGTGATGTCGATAAGCCCCAGTAGCGGTACCGTTATATTGGTGATAATCGAGGGTATCGCAATGTCAAGAATACGTCGGTTCATTCGGTTATTCGGCAGTCAATGCTTTGTAAATCTCGTCTTGGTGCTTGCTTGAGACAGGAATCAAGTGCCTCGTGCCGCGCAATTGCAGCTCGTAGTGATTGCCGTTGCGCACGGCATGTGTCACGCGGTCGATGTTGATCAAGTAATTATTATGGCATCGCATCACCTGGCTGTAGTTGGCAAATGCCAGTTGCAGGCTTGCGATGCCGTTGTCGTGGACTATTTTCATGTGGCAAGTCTTAGAGCCGAAGCAGTAGGCAAGCGACACGTGCCGGTTGTCGATTCTTCGTGCATACACCATGTCGCACACGGCTATCTCTGATGTGTGATGCCTGTCGTCGGTCTCGATGTTTATTATCTGGTCCATTATGATTGGCCCCTGTCCGGGCGCTTTTGCCGAGTTGCGGCGGGCGATGCACGAGTTTATGTCTGCGCATCGGTCTTCGATGCGGGATATTTCACGGTGTTTCACGCTGCTGCGCACAAACGATGTGGTAACGGTCACCGCTATAAGAGCCAACAGGCAATTGGCTATCCATAATTGTGCGACGCTGTTGCTGTCTAATCGGTCGATTACAATGATGCCTCCCGGTGTCAAGCCGTCGATATATGCAAAAGCCATGCTCATCATGGCCGTGGAGAGCAATAAGTTTAGCAAGCCTTGCCATGCACAGGCTCGGCGTATCGTGAAGCCGAATGCCAAGTAGCTGATGACGTCGGCCACGCACGTCGTGGCTATCGCGGCCATGCAGTAGCCTGCGACGACGGCCATACTTACCTGTTCGTCGGCCGATGGCATGTCGGAATTACGTATGAGCAATAAAATTATGCCCACCGTGACTGCCGAAATAAGGGAATATCCCAGGCGGTACTTCATTTCCCCGGCAAGGTTTCCCCATCGTTTGCTTAATGTTGCCATGCTCGTTCCTTAATTATAATTTTGTTTTATAAGCATTATTGGCCGATGGCGAACGACAGTCGCAACATTCCCACTACGTTGCAGCTGTTGCCTTCGGTGAAGATGCAGTGAAGTGACGGCGTGAGCGTAAAATATTTGAGCAAAGGCAGCCCGACGGTGAATTCGAGGTCGGTTTCATCGCCTTCGAGCGTGAACACGCGGTTGGCCGCGATGCCTGCCATCAGTCCGTTTTGCCGTTCGGCTACGATTGCCATTGCCGCATAGCCTCGGCACATTTCTTGGCCATGAGTGGGACTCCAACTGCCTTGCAACAGCATCCCAATACCGGTGTTGCGTATCGTGGCCACAGGTTGCTCGATATTGCCAAACAGTGCATAATGAATTTTTTTCTTTCCTTTGCCTTCGGGCATTTTTGCCACTGAATAGTTGAATGTGTAGGATGCAGGAGAGTAACCGTTGCCGTGGGCGGTGTATGATATGCTGCCTATGTTGAAGAATCCGTCGGATGCGGGACGTATGCGAAATTGTCTGTCGAAGCGGTCGGATGCACTTCCGGTGTATAAGCTCTCTTTTATCACAATATTCTCGGTAGGAGAGTATTCTATATGCAGTCCGAGTGCCGATAGGGGGTAGGTGGGCAGTGGGTGGTTGAGCGACAGCGTGGGGAAATTGCCGTAGGACGAGCCGGTGAAGAATGATGTGTAGGCCGAAGTAAAATAGTCGTAATCGATGTTGCGCAGGCCTGCGAATGCGCTGAAATTGCCAAACTTTTGCCCAACGCCTAATTTTATCAGCCTGAACGCACGATTTTCTCCGGCATCCAGGTTGCTGAGTCCCTGTATGTCGTCGGCCACGGCTCCGGTGCCGTAGCTTGCTATTGCTCCGGCTTCTATGCTCCCGCAGTTCCACGGCACGATGCCTCCTTCCACCGTGAGCAGCCCGTTCCAAGCTCCTTTGCCGGTAGTCATGTTCCTCAGTCCCTCGTTGTCGGCGGCAATGTTCCAACTATATTTCAAGCTGTCTCGTGCTTCGGTCTCCATGAAAGGCAAGGCCGTGACGAATATGGCATATGCAAGTCTTGTCTTTTGCATGATTCATGTGATGACTTGTTTAGAATTGGAAAATGGCGGTCATTACCACTCGGTGGTTCATCACGCCGTGGGTGTCGCTTACGCGCCCTTCGTTGCCCACCGTGCCATACCATGCGTTGCATAACATGTATTCCATGCCGAATTTCCAGTGTGGCAGGTTGTAGGTGAGTTCGGCTGTGGCGGTTACCAATTGGTCGAGCCCGTCGCCAATGCCGGTGCCAAGTACGTCGATTACCGGCTTGCCCGCACCAAGGTTCTTCAAGTATCCGAAGAATAGAGCCGGACGCAGCTTGTTGCCATAGGCGATGTTGAGCCATGTCGAAGACACTTTCACGGGAGCGTAGTGTTGCTTGCCTGTGTTTTCGTCAATGCCGGTTATGGCATATCCGCCCACGCCGCTTGCCTGTGTGAAATTGTTCCCAAGAACCGTTTTCCCGGCCACGAGCCACTTGCCCGACTTGTATTTCAAGTGAGCTTCGGCCGACAATGAAGTGATGCGCTCGGTTACTTTTGCCACCTTGCCGTTGTATTCGGCTTGAGTGCGAGGCACAATCGATGTTATGTCGGCACCGATACCGGCAATCCATTTGTCGCTTTTGTAGTCAAGGTTTACGGCTATTTCCGGCACGCAACTGTTTTTTATGAAACTTTGGCTTTTGGCCGTGCCGGTTTCTCCGGTCTGGTTGCTTGCCGGTCCCACCGACAGGTATTGAGATTGCCAAAGCAGCGTTGCAGTGAGGCGGAAATCGTTGTCGGTGAAGCGGTACCGTACCTGTGGCGCACGACTGAATGGTTGATATGGTGCACCCATGTTCAAGTTTAGTATTTCGGGAGCCACGTCGCCGTAAAACGGATGCCATGTTTGTCCCACGAGCAGTTGCGACTTGCTCCAGGCGAGGTTTATATATGCTTGTCGCAAACGTATCATGTAATAATTTGTGCCACCTCCGCGGAAGTCAATTTCGATGCATCCCGATGTCTTGATTTTCCCTCCGGCAAGTGCGGGGCCTGTTACGTTAACCCCTAAGCGCGAATACATGGTGTAAAGGCTGCCGTCGGGCTTGGCGTTGAGGTCGTTGCCGAAAGAGTCATAGCTATGGTCGCGCGGATACATGTAAAACAAGCCGTCAACCGTTTCTGAGTTTGAGCGGCTGTTGTAGAACAGGTCGGCGCGTACCTGTCCATAAAATTTAAACGCTATGTCATTGCTTTTGTCATCGTTGTTTCCGGCAAAGGCAATTGTGTGCAATGTCATGGCCGCAGCGATGGCGACAGCGTGTAAAATAAAATTGCGTGTCATAATTGTCGTGTAATAATGGTGCAAAATTACTTTAAAACAACTAAAGAGCCAATTGCATCTCATTTTTAATTTGGCATTATGTTTGTACTTTTATTTTGAAAATAAGATATTTAATCGTATCTTAGCAAACACATATACGAATTTTAAAATTTTATTATTATGACAAAAGAATTGAAAGGGACAAAGACCGAAGCCAACTTGTGGACTGCGTTTGCCGGCGAGTCACAAGCCCGTAACAAATACACTTATTACGCATCAAAGGCCAAGAAAGACGGGTATGTGCAGATAGCAGCGTTGTTTGAAGAAACCGCAGCAAACGAAAAGGAACATGCCAAGATTTGGTTCAAGCTGCTGCATGGTGGCGACATACCTTCGACTGCCGAGAACCTGCTTGATGCCGCCGAGGGAGAAAACTATGAGTGGACCGACATGTATGCCAAAATGGCCGAAGAAGCTCGCGAGGAAGGGTTCAACGACATTGCTGCCTTGTTTGACGGCGTGGCAAAAATCGAGAAGGAGCACGAGGAACGTTATCGCAAGCTGCTCAAGAATGTGGAAGAAGGCACTGTGTTCTCGAAAGACGGGGATACTATATGGCAATGCTCTAACTGCGGTCACATCGTAATAGGCAAGAAAGCACCTATGTTGTGTCCTGTGTGCAAGCATCCGCAAGCATATTTCCAGATCAAGGCCGAGAATTATTGATTGCATGGCATAGATTATAGGAGAAGCGAGGCCGGACGTTGAGTCGGAGGCCTCGCTTCTCTTGTAGATGCGTGTACTTTGATGATTGTTTCAGAATCGGAAGCCGATGTAGAATCGGACCGAACCGGTTTTCCACTTCGACGAGCCGTTGTAGTTGCCGTCGAGGTTTACATCGCCCTCGCCGAGGTCGCTCACGTTTATCACGCTGTCGTATTTTGCCGTACCCCAACGGCCTTCGATGCCGAGGGAAATTACTTTGTAGGACACCGAGCCGCCGGCAAGGAAGAATGTGCCATAACTGCCACTGAAGTCTTCGGCTGCGTAAAGCATTGAATAAGATGGTACCACCCTAAAGTATCCGGCAGCCTTTATGTGGTCGTATGGGTTGACCGTCACCGACACGCCAAGGGCCATGCCCACCTCGGCTTGGTAAACATCTTCGGTCTCTGTCCCATATCCATAGTCATAACCATATTCGTTCTCATACCAGTAGTTGTTGCCCATGCCCGACTCGGCATCGCCGTTGAAGAATCCCCACTTGTCGCTATACTTTGAGAAATTGATGTCGAAGTAGCTCCAGTCAATGCCAAATTTAATCATGCCCAATATAGGCTGCTTGTGCAGGTAAAATGTTTTGCCCATTGCAAGAGCCACGCCATAGTCGTTGTTCCACGTGCCGTCGATATCTTTCTGGGTGAGGCTTTGGTTGACGTAATATATGTTGAAATACTTGGCGCGGTCGTTCCATATGGCTTTGTTGCGGGCATCTTCTTCCGATTCGGCCAAAGCTTCCTCGGTGCTTCTTACCGACGATTGCAATTCGCTGACCATTTGGCGCAACGAGTCGAGTTCGGCATCACGCTCATCGTCGTAATAGCTTTCTTCGTCAAATATTTCTGTCCCTTCTTGGTAGGTACTGTCGTTCCATTCGTCGTTGCCTGTTTCGTGTTGGTCAAATTGGCTTGCGTCGGTGGCCTGTTCGTCGATTAAAGACAAGAGGCTGCCATATTCATTCTCGTCAGGCTCGTTCTCATCCTCGTCTTTCTCCCATTCGTCTTCATCGGGTTCGTTTTCATCTTTTTCATTCTCATTCTCGTCAGGCTCGTTCTCATCCTCGTCTTTCTCCCATTCGTCTTCGTCGGGTTCATTTTCATCAAAGAAAATAAGTTTACAGTTGTTTTCCGTGTTGCTTGAACCTGTCGAAGTTTGAGAGAGAGCTTGCATGGCAGTCATGCATGCAATTGCCAATGCGATAAAATATAGCTTAGTTTTCATAATTTACGTTAGGTTTGTGTTTAGTAAACATATAATTGTCCTATTACTCGGGAAAGGATACCTTCGCGTAACACGCGTATTTCGTAAGAGCCGGCATCGACTTGAGGCACAGTGAAGTAGGCACCGGTGTGACTGACGTATGTGTCGGTCGCAGTGGCTATGATTTCCACACCTTGAGTCAACACTATTTCGTCGTCGGTTTCAAAACCTTGCCATTCAAGGCCTACTTGGTCGCCCACGCTTGCGTTCTCGTTGAAGAACATATAATTGTTACTGTGTAGTAGCACACTTGCCGCAAGTTCACCGTTATGTTCGTAGGTTACGGTGTATTGTTCGCCCAGTGGGAATGCCACTGCTTCGAGTCCCGACTCGTCTTCGCGCACTATTTGTGCTTCTTTTTTAGACCCAACCGTGACATAATCGCCCGTGTTCTCGTCATATGCCATCTCTTGGTAGTAAACCTTGTTGTTGTATTGTGCCTCGCCGTTGATGGTTATCAAGTCGGAGTATTCATATTCCGAAGCACTGCCGGTGTTGTAAATGCTGTATTGGCTGACGCTTAATGTGCCGAGGTCGTAAGTCTCGCCATAACGGGAAAGTGTGACCTCGACTTCATAGGCGGTGTCGCCTATATCGGCCGGCATGATGAAGAACAGCCTCGTGTCGTAGTAGCTTTGCACCCGGGCTTCGATTACACGTTGTGATATGTCGTTGGTATTTTTGACGTATATCTTATCGCCCGACGTGAACCCCGAACCGCGAAGCTCTACTTCGGAGCCGATGTAGAAAATTTTGCCTCCGGGCAGTTTTACGTCGATGGTTTCTTCGTAATCGTTGATAAACGGGCTTTTCTCATCTTCTACACACGATGTCATTGCACATGCTGTTATTAATGGTATCAACAGAGTGCACTTTGCTTTAAATAGAAAATTCTTCATAAACTGTGGTACTTGTATTTTATGCAAAGAAACAAATAAAATTCAAAATATATGTTACCGGTCGGTGTGTTTTTTGTGGCGTGATCTTTTTTATACGTGAGGAGTGCTGAATCATGCGACTATTTTTGCAGCAAAAAAATAGCGCTCACTTATGGTTCGCGGTGGGGCGACATGGTGAGATTAGGTAACATGCTCGAATAATCATAATTATTGGTGTCCGCTAAAAAACAGTAAGACATAAAATCCACGTCCGCAATGCCCATGAACAGGCGTTGCGGATGCCC
>CALUNI010000063.1 GCA_944321905.1 uncultured Muribaculaceae bacterium
TATGGCTTCGGCCCCGGTATGATTGCCAACATCGGCATCCTGCTCAACCTGTTCTTCACACTGGGTATCCTTGCGTCGTTCCACGCCGTGCTTACGTTGCCCGGTATCGCCGGTATCGTATTGTCTCTGGCAATGGCCGTGGACGCCAACGTGCTTATATACGAGCGAACCAAAGAGGAATTGCGTAACGGCAAGAATCTGAAAGCCGCAATCGCCGACGGTTACAGCAACGCTTTCTCGGCAATCTTCGACTCAAACTTGACATCTATCATCACAGGTATAATCCTGCTTGTCAACGGCACTGGCCCAATCAAGGGCTTTGCAACAACGCTCATCATTGGTCTTGTATGCTCATTCTTCACTGCCGTATATGTAACGCGCGTAATCATCGAAGCCATCATCAAGCGTGGCGGTTTCAAGAATGTTACTTACACCACGGCTCTGAGCTTGAAAGCCCTTATCAACACCAAGATTAATTTCATGGGCAACAGGAACAAGGGATTCATCATCTTTGGCGTGGTAATCGTCGCTTTTGCCATTCTGCTTGGCGTTCGCCAACTCAGCCCCGGCATCGACTTCTCGGGTGGCCGCAACTTCGTTGTTCAATTCGACAAGAAAGTCAGCACTGCCGATATTCAAAGCGAGCTTGAACCGCTGTTCCCCGATGCTTCGGTCAGCGTCATTACCATAGACAACGACACCAAGGTGCGCATTTCTACCAACTATAAGATAGAAGATGAATCCGAGTCTGTTGACGATGAAATCATGCAAATCCTTTACAAGGGGTTAAAGCCGCAAATCGGCGACATGAGCTATGAAGACTTCAGCGTTTCAAACGAAACAATCGGTGTAGTATCTTCAGAGAAAGTGGGTCCGGCAATAGCCGCCGACATGACACGCGACGCGTCTTGGGCCGTGTTCTTCTCTCTTATAGCAATGGCACTCTACATATTGCTGCGCTTCCGCAACATAGCATTCTCTATCGGCGCATTGGTAGCCGTTGCGTTCACGGCATACGCTGTTATCGGAATATATACGCTTTATGGGCTGTTCCCATTTGAAATGGAAATCGACCAGAACTTCATTGCAGCAGTATTGACCGTTATCGGTTATCAAGTAAACGATACGGTGGTTGTATTTGACCGTGTACGCGAATACCGCACACTATATCCCAAGCAAGATGCATTCACGCTATTCAACAACTCGTTGAACAGTACATTGTCTCGTACTCTTGTAACCGGTTTAAGCTCATTGCTTGTACTCATCGTAATCTTCATCCTTGGCGGTGAAACCATACGCAGCTTCACATTTGCAATGGTAATCGGTATCATAATCGGTACGTTTGCTTCATTGTTCATTGCCGCTCCTTTGGCATTCGTCATCAGTAACAAACGAAGCAAAAAAGCCGAGGCAAAAGCCATAGAAAAGAAATAATAAAACACTTTTGTCATACATCCAATATGTGGCTACTCTTGCTTGGGTAGCCACATATTGTTTTTTCTATCAATATCCACACAAAGCAAATCCTGCTTAGAGCCGCCCAAGCAGCCAGACAATAAAATAAATGACTGGATGCCATTAAACGCAGCACCGCACAACGCCGCACAACAGTGACGCATCCTTAAACCATTGCAATAATTGCATTCTGCGCTTGCAATTGCTATTAACTTGCATTAACTTTGCCGAAACAATCAATAAAAGTATGTTTTCGGACAAGAGTGACACTAGCAGACTCAAATGACCATTATGCACAACCGCTTGATTTATTTTTGCATTGTCTTATTTCTCATATCACTAAGCGTAGCCTGTTCGGGAGAATATAAAACCACATCCGCCACATCAGCAGTCGCAAAAGCTTCTGTTGATTCCATCCGCAATCAACAGGCTTTGCTGCATAACGGAACAAGCGACACCATTAAGGAGATAATCACGCACATCTATTCTGCCAAGCAAATCGGCGACACAATAATAAAAGCAGGCAAGCCAGAACTCGACCGCGAGTTTAGCGCATTTCCAAACGAAGATACTTGCACCTACGACACCACCGGGAAAATAGAAACATCAAAAGGGCGTACCGACGGAATACCTTACAAATACGTGTATGGATATGAAAACGGGCTACTCAACGAAGTCCTATACTACCAAAACGGAGAATTATTCTCCGACATAAAGTACATATACGACCAAGGCCGCCGCATAAACACAATAGAAGAACTATATATAGCCGGCAGCAAGACTATAAACGAATATCCCGTGGATCAAGCAAAAGTCGGTTATATAAACGGGAACAGAATTGAATACGGGGAGACCCCTAACGATTATACGATCACCGACATGCGTGGCAATGTAATAAAAGAGTCGTCGTATAGCGAAATGGACGACTATTGCAGCGTAATCGAGTATTCATACAACGACCGCGGTTGGCGCATAAGCATAAATTGCGAAAGCGAATATTTATATACCTACGACTACGCCAACATCGACACTCACGGTAATTGGACAAGAGCCATAATACGTTGCAACGGCACACCCTACGGCATAGTAGAACGTGCCATTTCATATTATTAGAGACACCTTTTAGCGGATAATTTTACCGTTGACGCTGAACTATGCACAATATTCGCTAACTTTGCAAGAGGAAAGTATAAGCCAGTTTAGATTTTGCTCAAGGCGTTTTGCCCTATAGAATATTAGGCAGGATAACATTAAAAAGGGCATAAAAAAGCATCAAGCCCTGCAAAATTTAAACACAATTAAGTTATACTATCACACCTGTTTACATAAAAACAAGAAAAACAGATTAACAAGTATGAACGACAAACTCAACCGAGAAACCCTGTGCGTACAAGCAGGATGGAATCCAAGTAACGGACAACCGAGAATATTGCCTATATATCAAAGCACGACTTTCAAATACGACTCCAGCGAACAGATGGCCAGGCTCTTCGACCTCGAAGAAGCAGGATATTTCTATTCTCGCCTGCAAAATCCCACATGTGATGCAGTAGCCGCAAAAATCACCGCCCTCGAAGGCGGCATAGCGGGAATGCTCACCTCGTCGGGGCAAGCAGCCAATTTCTATGCAATATTCAACATATGCGAGTCGGGTGACCATTTCGTTTGCGCATCCACAATCTATGGCGGGACATACAACCTGTTTAACGTGACAATGCGCAAATTTGGCATTGACGTGACATTTGTCGATGCCGATGCCGACGAAAGCGAAATTGATGCCGCTTTCAAGCCCAACACCAAAGCATTGTTTGGGGAAACAATCGCCAACCCGGGCATGAATATCTTAGACATAGAAAAATTCGCACACATAGCCCACAGGCATGGCGTGCCGTTAATAGTTGACAACACATTTGCCACTCCCATCAATTGCCGTCCATTTGAATGGGGAGCCGACATAGTAACGCACTCCACCACAAAATACATGGATGGACACGCAATGACCGTGGGCGGTGCCATCATCGACAGTGGCAACTTCGACTGGGAAGCATATCCCGACAAATTTGCCTGCCTTACGCAACCCGACGAATCTTATCACGGACTTTCTTACACCAAGAAGTTCGGAAAACTTGCATATATAGAAAAGGCTGTCGCCCAGTTAATGCGAGACCTCGGTTCGCCACAATCCCCACACAACGCGTTTTTAATCAATATAGGACTTGAAACGCTGCACCTGCGCATACCGCGTCACTGCGAAAACGCGCTTAAGGTCGCTAAATTCCTGTCGGCACATCCTCGTGTGAATTGGGTACACTACGGCGATCTCGAAACCGACAAATATCATGCCCTCGCCTGCAAGTATTTGCCCAATGGCACATGCGGAGTAATGACATTTGGCATAAAAGGTACTCGTGAAGATGCCATACACTTCATGGACCGCCTTAAGTTCATATGCATTGTCACCCACGTGGCCGATGCCCGTTCGTGTGTGCTTCACCCGGCAAGCCACACACACCGGCAACTCTCCGACGAACAGCTAATCGAAGCTGGAGTCGCCCCCGACCTCATTCGCCTATCGGTGGGCATAGAGAACGTAAACGACATCATCGAAGACCTGCGCCAAGCCCTCGAATAAAAACTCTTATATTTATTTCTTTCTCCACTTTATTCATTAACACCAATAGTTATTTATGAAAATAAAAATACTATTACTTGCCACCATTGCCTACGCTACTGCCTATATGGCAAGCGCACAATTGCCTTTGCCACAAAGAACCATAGGCGGCATGCAATTCTATTACCACGAAGTCGAGAAAAAAGAAACAATCTACAGCATTGCCCGCAAACTTGGAATAACAGAAACCGATATCATAAAATACAATCCCGGGGCTGAAAAAGAACTTAAGACCGGACAATACCTGTTTTTCCCCGTGGCAGACTTTGCATCACACAATAAAGTCTCACATACCACCGAAAACAAGACGGGCAACCGTGTGGAAACTTTTACCCACACTGTCGAGAAAGGTGAAACACTATATGGCATAGCTAAAAATTATGGCACAACCATCGACGATATCATCGCATACAATCCCGAATCAAGTGCCGGCATAAAAGAAGGACAGACATTACAAATTCCACAAACGCCTACCGTGACAAACGAGGTGGACATGTCGCATACGACAGATACCGTGTCACAAGACACGACTATCATATACGTCACAATCCGCCAAGGCGACACCATGTTCAGCATGGCAAAACGCTATAACACCTCCATCGATAAATTAATGGAATTAAACCCGGGCATTTCTCCTCAAAATTTCAAAAGCGGCGAAGTGATACGCATAAGGCCGAACTACTTTACCACAATCGAGGCAGAGAAAGAAACAATCGTCTTCAGCACCTATAAGGTGGAACGAGGCGATACATATTTCTCGTTGGCAAGGCGTTTCGGCGTTTCGGTTGACGACCTGCGTGCAGCCAATCCCGAAATGAAAAAGCTAAAACGAGGAAAGATAATATACATACCCATTAAGAAAACCGAAACCGTACAAATCTCTCCGAGCGACTTGCTTAAAGACGACATTAAAAGCGGCGAATCTCACGTAATACAAGAAATATACGACTCGATACACGTATTCAAGGATGACAATAACATAAACGTCGCCTTGATGCTTCCATTGATGCTCAATCAACAATCGCAATCAAAGCAAGCCCGCCTTTTTACCGAATTTTATAAAGGATTCCTGCTTGCCGTAGATACAGTGCGGATGATGCACGGCAATAAGCGCATCAATATTTTTGCATATGACACACAGGATTCGCCTTCGCACATCGATTCTATTTTAAAATCACCTGCTATGGCCGAAATGGACATGATTTTCACGCCCGACGACAGCGACCAGATAGCACGCATTGCTCAATATGGGACAGAAAACAAAATAGCAGTTATAAACTCTTTTTCACTCAAAAATGACATTTATAACGAATATCCGACCTTGTTTCAAGTAAATACACCACAAAACTACCTGCAAGCCAAACTGTTTGACTTCTTCGATGAAACATTTCGCGGATACGATGTGCTATTTATAAACATGCCATCCGAGGAAGAAAAAGAAATGATAAGCGAGTTAAAGGCCCACCTTTCAGCAAAAAACATAAGCTACACCACACTCGACATCAACTCATCATTGCAGGCCGACACTTTAAACCAAATTTTGATTCCCGGGAGAAAATACGTGATAATACCCACTTCGAGCAGCAGAAACATTCTGGTAAAATCATTCGATGCCATAAAGCGAGTGAAACTCGACCGATATGACGTAAACCTGTGTATGCTCGGGCATCCCGAATGGACCACCTACACTGCCGAATTCGGCTCAGACTTCCATCAAATCGACACCTACTTTTACTCGCGCTTCTTCAACCAGCGCAACGAGGACGCAATACAAGATTTCGATGAAAAATACCACCGATGGTATGGCGAATATATGATTTACGCCGCACCCAAATTCGGATTATTAGGATACGATACAGGTTATTATTTCCTCACGCTGTTTATGCAAGGCAAGGACTATAACAATAATTTCATATACGAAGGCTTGCAAAACAGTTTCGACTTCGCCCGAATAAGCAACTGGAGCGGATTCATTAACAAATCGGCTTACTTCATTCACTTCACTGTATTCAATACAATAGAAACATACATCAAATGACAATAACGCATCGCGACCGCTCAAAAATTCTGATTATGCTCGTAATCATGCTTACGGCATTGCCCCTATGTGGCAATGCCCAGACACACTACGAGTCAAACATCTCGATTGGAGCTAAAGCCGGAACCACATTGTCGCTCATGACATTGAAGCCAACTGTTCCGCAATCGATTCTGCCCGGCGTGATGGCAGGCTTATCATTTCGGTACATCGAAGAAAAGCACTTTGGGTTCATTGTAGAACTAAATATGATGCAACGCGGATGGAAAGAAACATTTGAAGGCACCGAATACGCATATCAACGCCAACTTACTTATGTGCATATACCATTCTTGACACACATCTACTTCGGCAGCAACAAATTCAGAGGATTCTTTAACGCCGGACCTGAGGTTTGTTGGATGATTGGAGACTCCCACACGCAGAATTTCGACATCTACAATCAACCCGACTTCAACGATGCTTATCGAGAAACCGAGCAATTCGACATGGAAGTTAAATCGAAGTTCGATTATGGCATTTCGGCAGGTCTTGGGATGGAATTTATATTAAAGAACAAGCATTCATTTATCCTTGAGGGTCGTTATTACTTCGGCATTGGAAACATATTCGGCAGCAGCAAAGCCGACCATTTCGCAGCATCACGCGGAATGTCGATTTCTGTTTCTCTCGGATATATGTTCCGCTTAAAATAGAAGAAGTCCGGCAATACTCTGCCGCGCCCACCCTTTACATGTAAAATATTTTATACAGCAACTCGCGGAGCAATTCATATTCGTTCTGCCTTGAATTTATGCCTTTGCTCTTGGTGTCAAATTCACGCAAGTAACTTATTATCCTCACACAACTTGCCGTATTGTAGCACCGCATTGCGTCCATGAAGATGCGGGCACGATAAGGCGACTTTGTATCGAGCTGAGCCATTATGCCTAACTCCGACTTGTCGCGCGACGTATTGGCTAAAAGCAAGTTTGAAAAAAAAGAAAACAGCACACTTACGGTCAACACAGTGGGATTACGTTTGGGATTACGCTCAAAGTAATCTATTATCTGATAAGCTTTAGCCGCATTACGAGTACGCACGGCACACTCAAGCTCGAAATTATTAAAATCCTTGCTTATGCCGATATTCCTTTCTATAACATCGGGAACTATGCTTCCACCGTTGCCGACAAGCAGCAACAGCTTGTCGAGTTCGCCGACAAGACGCGACACATCAGTCCCGACAAAGTCTTTGATCATCGACACCGACTTCTCGTCGATTTTGCCACCCTTGCCTTGCACATAATTTCTAATCACTCCTGCCACATCCTGCTCCCGCAATTTGCTTGACTCGAATATCACTCCCACCTTGCCCGCCTGCATTGCCGACACAAAGCCTTGAGCCTTGATGTTGCCACCCTTGTTGCACACCACAAGTATGGTCGATTGAAGGGGTTTCTGAGCATAATGCTTCAACAAGTCAAGGTCTGACGCATTCTGTGCCTCTTTCAATACCACCACCTGGTAGCGCGACATCGCCGGGTAGCGACGGCATGTGTTCAACACATCGTGCATATCGCAGTCTGTTCCATAAAACACCGATAAATTAAAATCGCGCTCGTCCTCATTCAAGGCACTTTCCACTATCAATTTTTGTAACTGATCTATGTAAAAGGCTTCTTCCCCCATAAGTACATATATCGGGGCAAACACGCCACGCTTTATGCTATTAACGACTTGCAGATAAGTTAACGCCTCTTTTTTTGCAGCCATACTCTATAGGATATTGCTATTTTTGTGTAAATTTACATATTATAATTCACATTATGAACCTCAACCTGCCCGAAAAGAAATTCAACATAAAAAAAGGCCTTGACGGAAAACATCAGATCTTGGATCGGCTACGCCATCGATTCGTAGCCCTCACACCCGAAGAATGGGTAAGACAAAATTTCGTGGCGTTTCTTATTGAAGATCGTGGATATCCTGCAGGATTGATGGCCAACGAAGTGTCATTGATACAAAACGGCATCAGTCGCAGGTGCGACACACTCGTTGCCGACCGCAACGGGCATCCGTTTGTCATAGTAGAATACAAGGCTCCATCCATAGCAATCACACAAGCCGTGTTTGACCAAATAGTGCGATACAACATGGTACTGCAAGCCTCATATCTAATGGTGTCGAACGGCCTCACTCACTATTGCTGCCGCATAGACTACGAAACCAATTCCTACACTTTTCTCACAGAGATACCCGGATACGAATCACTATAAGCCACTTGCTCGCCTTTGATAAAAATCCCCTGTTTCGCCGAAATCGAAACAGGGGGGGGGATAATACGTTGATATTTCATCAGCCGACACGCAAAAGCGCGTCATCATAATACATCAATAAGCAAACATCGGGTACTCGTTCATGATGCTGTTGACTTTCTCGCGCACCGACGCAATGACGGCTTCGTTATCGACATTGTGCAACACGGTGTCAATCATTTCCACGATTTCTCCCATAAGTTCTTCTTTAGCTCCGCGAGTAGTAATGGCCGGAGTTCCAAGACGGATACCCGAAGTAAGGAAAGGAGAACGTGTGTCAAACGGCACCATGTTCTTGTTTGCCGTGATGTCGGCTGCAACAAGAGCCTTTTCTGCCACCTTTCCGGTCAACTCGGGGAATTTGGCACGCAAATCGAGTAATATGCAATGGTTGTCGGTTCCGCCCGATGCAATCTTATAACCCTTGTCGATGAATGCTTGAGCCATGACAGCTGCATTCTTCTTAACTTGCATCTGGTAATCCTTAAACGACGGTTGCAATGCTTCGCCAAATGCAACAGCCTTGGCGGCAATCACATGTTCGAGCGGGCCCCCTTGAACTCCGGGAAATACCGCAGAATCAAGCAAAGACGACATCATGCGCAATTCGCCCTTGTTGTTTTTCTTGCCAAACGGGTTTTCAAAATCCTTGCCCATCATTATTACGCCGCCACGCGGGCCACGCAACGTCTTGTGTGTAGTAGAAGTGACGATATGCGCATATTTGACAGGATTATCGAGAAGTCCGGCTGCTATCAAACCGGCAGGGTGCGCCATGTCAAACATGAATATGGCTCCTACTTCGTCGGCCACTCGGCGAATGCGGGCATAATCCCACTCGCGCGAATACGCACTTGCGCCGCCTATAATCAACTTCGGATGTTCGCGGCGAGCCACTTCCTCAAGCATGTCATAGTCGATAAGATTAGTATCGGCTGTTACATTGTATTCAAGAGGCTGGTAAACAAGCCCCGAGAAGTTGACATGGCTGCCGTGCGACAAGTGGCCGCCGTGCGACAAGTTCAAGCCCAAGAATTTGTCGCCGGGCTTCATTACTGCCATGAACACTGCCATGTTGGCCTGTGCCCCAGAGTGTGGCTGCACGTTTGCCCATTCTGCACCAAACAGTTTTTTCAACCTCTCTATAGCCAGATTTTCCGACTCATCCACCACTTGGCACCCGCCATAATAACGATGTCCGGGATAGCCCTCGGCATACTTGTTCGTGAGACACGAACCCATTGCCTGCATTACTTCGTCACTGACAAAGTTTTCACTTGCAATAAGTTCTATACCTTTTTTCTGTCGCTGATGTTCTCGCTCGATAATGTCGAATATTACTTTATCTCTCTCCATTACACAAAATTATTGTTGTTTATTCCGTTATTACTTATTCTTCTTTACCGACCACCCAAAGTGTCCGATTCTATTTCCCAGACCAAAATACTCGCCATGACAATACACGAGCATCCCGGCTCGTTTCATGTCAAATTCTCCCGTTTCGGCATTAATGTATCTGTCATCGGCGACTACGTTGACGACATCGACCACAAACATGTCGTGCGAGCCAAGCGAAACAATCTCCTTGACTCTACACTCGATTGACAATGGAGCTTCGACAATATATGGCGACGACACTTTCACCCCTTTTTCCGGTGTCAGATTCATCTCCTTGAACTTGTCACAGTCGCGACCGCTTCTCACTCCACACCAGTCAGTGGCACGAGCAAGAGCCTCGGTAGTAAGATTGAGTGTAAACTCCATGTTACGCTTTATAATGGCATGACTGTAACGCTCTGGACGAATAGAAACGTAGCACATCGGCGGATTGGTACATATGGTACCTGCCCAACTTGCCGTAAACACATTATACTCTTCGTCGGAAGATCCGCAGCTCACCAAGATGGCAGGAAGCGGGTAAATCAATGTCCCGGGTTTCCAATTTTGCTTCATTATGACAAGAAATAATGCCTGTTCATTTCAATGCAATATCATCCTTCCCCACCACTCTTTCACAATAATGGCACTTCAGCACTACGTTTTCACGGTCGATGACGTGAAAATGCGTCTTCATAGGCTCATTATTCGTTATACACTTAGGGTTGTTGCACTTTACTATGTCGTATATGTCATCGGGCAGACTTACGGTATGCTTGTCCACCACCTTATAATCTCTGATGATATTTATCTTGACGTTCGGGGCTACCAATGCAATGCGGTTCAGCGTGTCTTCGTGCAAGAACACGTCTGCAACCTTTATTATCCCCTTTTTACCGCATTTCTTGCTATTGAGGTTAAACCCGATAGTGACGCTGCTTTTCATATTTTCTATACCGAGCAGGTTCACCACCTTAAACAGTGATTCGGTAGGAATGTGATCTATAACCGTCCCATTTTGCAATGCAGCCACTGCCAATTCTTCGTTTTTTATCGTTGTCATCTTGCATTCCTCCTTTTAATTGTTATCTATCCCCAATACCTTGCATATAATTGCCTGTCGCGCATACAACCCGTTTCTTGCCTGTTGGAAATAATATGCCTTGGGGTTGCTATCGACATCATACGATATCTCGTTTACGCGAGGCAGCGGATGCAACACACGCAGATTGTCTTTGCTGCCAAGCAGCATCGAATTCTTCAATGTATAAAGGTTCTTTACACGCTCATACTCCATTATGTCGGTGAAACGCTCCCTTTGTACGCGGGTCATGTAAAGTATATCCGTCTGGTTTATGACTTCTTCCGAGAAATCGGCATATTCATGATACTCTATGTCATGCTTCTTGCAAAATTCCTTATACTCGATTGGCATCTTAAGCTCATCGCAAGCCACGAAGTTAAAGCGAGGCTTGAAATAATACATCGCCATGAGCAACGAGTGTACCGTGCGCCCGTATTTCAAGTCGCCTACCATTGTTATGGTAAGATTGTCGAGCGTTCCTTGAGTCTTATATATCGAGTACAGGTCAAGCATGGTCTGCGACGGATGTTGGTTTGCTCCGTCTCCGGCATTGATTATGGGTACGGGAGAGAACTCGCTTGCATACCGTGCCGCTCCTTCCAGATGATGCCTCATTATAATCAAGTCGGCATAGTTACTTACCATCATAATGGTGTCATGCAACGTTTCGCCTTTCGACGAACTTGTGGTGTTGGCATCGGAAAATCCTATTACTCTCCCGCCAAGCCTGTTCACAGCCGTCTCGAAGCTGAGCCGGGTGCGTGTTGAGGGCTCGAAAAACAAAGTCGCTACCACTTTCCCTTTCAGCAAGTCTCTGTTAGGGTCGGCCTCAAACCGGCTTGCCGATTCAAGTAGCGACAAAATCTCATCTTTCGAAAAATCAGAAATTGAAACCAGACTATCGCTATTCATAATTCTATATCTGTTTATGTATGTGTTGCACCTGTTTGAACCAAGGCATACAAATAGCAAAAAAGCCAATCAAATAGTCGTCTGCACGTAACAGCAACTTCAATGATTGACTTCCTTATTACTACCACACTGTCGCCGAAACCTCTCATGTCGTATCCGGCAAATATGGCTAAATGACAATATATTTGTACGCTTACAATTCATATCAACAAAGATACACAATTTTCCACAATCACCACGCACAAATACAAATTAATTCCGAAACCTCGCTACACAAATCAATTTATTTCAAACCTCACGCCTACCTGCAAGTTGAAATTGAACGGCTTGTCTTTATATACCGTCAGCACGTCGCTCCCGTCGTCGAAATAATATCCTACTCCGGGCTCGACATAAATTCCTATGTTATCGTTGAAATTATATTGAAAGCCGACAGCCCCCGACACCGACCATTGCAGCCTGTCGATGTTCACGTCATCCCGTTCTTGCTCTGTCGCGCTGCCACGATTTACGTAATTAGTCACCGACTTCCCCGACAATGGTATTTCCATCATGCCACCACCATTCACATACGCCTTAAAACGTTCATTTTGCCATACTATAAAATTAGCTTTCAATGGAACGCCCAAATAATGAACCGTCTGCTCAGTTGCATAATAATAATTCTCGCTACCCGATGTCAATTCCGATTTCAGCATCGTATATACCAATCCGCTTTCTATTCCCCAACGGTCGGTTAAAGCATACTTTACCGAAGCACCTACACGCACGGGCAGATGATGCTTCATCTTTGTCTCTGTAGTTTCATTAAGGTTGTTAAACATTATGTCAGCCTTTGCACTTGTGGCCCATGTTGACGGCGAAGGCATCTCGCTATACGCATTTGCCCCTTTCACAAAACTTTTATACCCCTGCGACGAACTGCTTTCACCTTGCAAGTTTGAAGCATACAGCCCCGCACTCCATTTACCGCTGCCACCGGCTTTAAGCTTCACCGGCTTATACGCTGCATTATTGCCATAATCATATCTGCGCCTTGATACATTATCAAAGACAGAATGCCCTTTGTTGTTTTTGTTATTCCTATCTTTTCCGACATCTTCTTTTTTTCTCTCGCCGGCTTCAACCTTTGTTTCTGCCATTACAGTGTCTTTAAGTTCAGTTTTAACCCCGGGAAAAGTGGCGACAGGCAGCAAATCACTCGCGCCGACGGTTTTGCACGTCAAGACTTTGCCGGATTCGTCAACTTCGGCAATAAGCGACGATTCCTTCACTTCCATGTTTTCTCTGCTCCGCACGACATTATTGCCAAAAATTTCAGAATTGGCCTTGTCCACGCTTTGCTGCGTCTGCTCAGTGTCCATGAGAGCGAAGAAACCTACCGTGACCACTACTGCTACTGCCGCAGCCACAGCAAGTCGCCGCGACCATAGCGGCACTATTCTCTTGCGATTACCGACGACATCCTGCTGCTTGCCGAGAGCCTGTTCGATTCCTTCCCATAAGCCGTCGGGTACCTTGCGCTCGAAATTCTCCGAACGTTTCTTCAAGTTATATAGCCATTTGTCGTCCATTTGCGTCTCAGTTTTTTAATGTTTCTACATACCTCTTTATTTCACGAGCGAGCATCGCCTTTGCCCGGTGAAATTGCGAAGCCGATGAACTCTCTTTTATATTCAACAATTTCGCAATTTCTTTGTGACTTCTACCTTCAAACACATACAGATTAAAAACACTTCGATACCCCACAGGCAAACGCCTTATCATTTCAAGAATTATATCCATTGGTACATCATCCACATCGTCGGGTTCATCGACACTTGACACATCTTCACCGACAACCTCGTCGTCAACATCAGTTACAAGAGATTCATACTTCTTATTCATAGCAAGGCAGTCAAGTGCCTTATTGACAACAATTCTTGTCATCCATGCTTTCAACGAACCCTCCCCTCGATATTGAAAATTCTTTACCGTCGTAAGAATCTTTACAAATGCGTCTTGCAAAACATCTTTTAAGGCATCTTCATCGGGAATGTAACGAGCAGCGACAGCCGTGAGGTAGCCTGCATAGCAATCATATAGCTGCCTCAAAGCCGCAGAATTGCCCTCGCCTATCCGCTTAAGCAACCTTTGTTCTTTAGCGTCGTCACTCATTCCGTAGTCACAGTTAGTCTTTACTTGTCAATGGGACAAGCTGCATGGCATGTGACGCTACATGTTTTTTCGCAACACATGCGCGTCGATAATTGCATGCCATGCAACCTTCCACCACTTCTCAAATTATAACTAACATTATTCCCCATTCATAAATTAGGCAAGATAATATGTATAACGACAATACAACCTTATTTCTTCTTCAATTCAAATTCATATGCCATACTCTGCTTAACGGGCAAATCATTGCCATCCACCGTCAGATGGTCAAGTTGCAATTTAAACGACAACGAGTTGTCGCTCACGTTATAAACCCCGTCCTTGTCGGCAGTATTTAAGGTAGCAACTATTTCGTGCGACTCATCATTATAAGCAACCGAGAATTCTACCGGCTCGGGACTTAGCGTCAAGAAGATGTTCAAGCCGAAAATGTCTGTGGAGTACCCCAATGTACAATTCACGTTGCCGCTCACCGATGAAACGGCCTCGTCATAGAACTCTTGCGGAACGGCCAGCTTCACTATGGAATCGACAGGGAAATTGCTGATTACAATTTCATCGCCTATTGTCAATGAAATATTATCAGCGGCATCTTCTCCTACCGTAACGATTCCATCATAATTG
>CALUNI010000064.1 GCA_944321905.1 uncultured Muribaculaceae bacterium
GAAATCGTGCCGCTGCAATTCCTCAAAGCCGTATTGCCAAACCCGAAGGAACTCGGCGTGAACTACCACGGAGAAACGTCAATAGGCTGCCGCATCAGAGGCATCGACAAGGAAGGCAAGCCACTGACTTACTATATATACAACAATTGCAGCCACGAAGCTGCATACAAAGAAACAGGGATGCAGGCCGTGAGCTACACCACCGGAGTCCCGGCAATGACGGGGGCAATGATGTTCCTAAAAGGATTGTGGAACAAACCGGGAGTGCACAACGTGGAAGAATTCGACCCCGATCCATTCCTCGACGTGCTAAACAAGCAAGGGCTGCCCTGGCATGAAATTTTCAACGGCGACCTTGAACTATAAACATACTAAAAATGAGAGCCTTTTTGGCTCTCATTTTTAGTTATGAAATATCTGACATTACAGGCCGAATTCTGCCTTCAACCTTTCAACGTAGTCGAGTTTTTCCCATGTGAAAAGCTCGACTTGCATTGTCTTTTCGCCTTCATATTTCGACTTGAAGTGCTTCTCCACAACTTGCGGCTCACGACCCACATGCCCGTAAGCGGCAGTCTCCTCATATATCGGGTTCAGCAATTTCAAGTCGCGCACTATCGAACTCGGGCGCAAGTCAAAGATGCGCGTGAACCTCTCGGCAATCTCGGCATCGGTCATTCCGACATGCTTTGTGCCAAAAGTGCTTACGAACAGGCTCACAGGCTCTGCCTTGCCTATGGCATAAGCCACCTGCACAAGCATCTCGTCGGCTATCCCCGCGGCAACGGCATTCTTGGCAATATGTCTCACAGCATATGCCGCAGAACGGTCAACCTTGGAGGGATCCTTGCCCGAAAATGCGCCACCGCCGTGCGCTCCTCGACCGCCATAAGTATCGACTATTATCTTGCGCCCTGTCAAGCCGGTATCTCCGTGAGGACCTCCGATAACGAACTTGCCCGTAGGATTGACAAGCAAAATGAGGTTGTCGTCAAACAAAGCCTTCACACGCTCGGGCAACTTACCCATTACCCTTGGCAACAATATATCTTTCACATCGGCATAAATGCGGTCGTGCATCGCCTTGTCGGCTGCATCCTGAGCTTCAACGCTGCCATCGGCAGGCAAGACAAATTCGTCGTGCTGCGTGCTTACCACAATCGTGTGGACGCGCACCGGCTTGCGGTCCTCGCCATATTCCACGGTCACCTGGCTCTTGGCATCGGGGCGGAGATACGGCATGACCTTGCCTTCGCGACGTATGGCGGCAAGCTCCCGCAACAGCAAGTGCGACAAATCGAGCGTGAGAGGCATGTAATTGTCGGTCTCGTTGCAAGCATAACCAAACATCATCCCCTGGTCGCCGGCGCCCTGCTCTTCGGGATTACTGCGCTCCACGCCACGGTTTATGTCTTGCGACTGCTCATGCAGAGCCGACAGCACGCCGCAGGCATCAGCGTCAAACTTATACTCGCTACGATTGTAGCCTATGCGGTTGATCACACTGCGCGTGACATCCATAAGGTCGATGTATGCACGCGACTTTACTTCACCGGCAATCACCACTTGGCCGGTTGTCACAAGCGTTTCACATGCCACTTTCGACGCAGAATCATAAGCGAGGAACTGGTCGAGGACGGCATCACTGATTTGGTCGGCCACCTTATCGGGATGGCCTTCCGAAACCGATTCAGACGTAAACAAGTAATTCATTTTTCCAAACATTCTTTTTGCTGTGGAAAAATGCTAAACGACTTTTACACTAAATTGAAAGATTTTCAATAGGTTGAGAATCGCGATTTTAGCATTTTTTTGTGTGGTTGCAAGCAGCCAAATTTTTCCACATTGAATTAAACATATATTTTTTTTTCGGGCTGCAAAGTTACGCATATACTTGCACATGCGCAACATCATGCCACTCAAAAAAGTCAAAAAATAGACAAAACAGGCATCTCGAAGCCATGTTACGCGCTCAATATCGCTGATAGGTAGTGGAAAGCACCTGAAATTCTGTCCGGCGGTTGATCTGGTCGGCTGCCGCCTGGTCCTCGGGCGACAGCTTCTCTATGAACTCCTCATTTAACACGTCGCCTTCCTTGAATTGAGGATACATGCGGGCTATGCGCTTTGTCACTACCTTAGGACGCGTTTCGCCGTAACCGTGCGGCTGCAACCGGGCAGGGTCGATTCCTCCGGCCACAAGGTAATCGACAACCGACTGCGCACGGCGCAACGAAAGAGCCTCGTTATATTCATTAGAAGCCCAACGATCGGTATGCGAAGCCATTTCAATGGTAACATTGGGATTGTCGTTCAATATGGTGATAAGCTCGTCGAGCGCAGCCTTAGACTCGGGGCGCAAGGTGGCTTTGTCGTAATCATAGAATATATTCTCAAGCACTTGCGGCTTAGTGATTGCAGGCAGGAAGAACTCAACATAATACTCGGCATCTTCCTCGGCAATGTCGCTCACAAACTCCTGCTTAACATTCAAGTAATTCTTTGCACCGGCAAGCATTACATACCGCACGCCACGCTGCAAATTAAACTCAAACGAGCCGTCGGGCTTGCCTATCGCCTTCTGGTTGGAACCGTCATTGCCGACGATGCGTATAGTCGCGTCAGGTACCGGATACTCGTCCCTGTCAAGCACGTATCCCGTGATTGTAATCTTCAATTCCGGTTCGATGAAACTATAAATATGGTCATAACCACGCGCGTCGGTGCGGTTGGAGCTGAAGAAACCCGATTCGCCCGGTCCGAAAGTTATTCCGAAGTCATCTCCCGACGAATTGATGGGAGACTTCATATTCTCTATTTTCCACGTGCCATCGGGCTGAAGCGTAGCCTTGAACAGATCTAACCCTCCCATGCCCGGGTGGCCGTCTGATGCAAAATATAGCGTGCTGTCGGTGCGACTGTAAGGAAAACGCTCATCCCCGGGAGTATTGATTTGGTCACCCAAGTTCTCAAGCGAACCGACCTGCTCCTTCAAGTTTATGCGCCATATGTCCTTGCCACCAAACCCGCCGGGCATGTCGCTCGAAAAATACAAATAACTTCCGTCGGCCGATACCGCAGGATCGCCGTAGGCCGACAAAGTGTCGGCTGTAATCTCCAACTTCACAGGCTCGCTCCACTGAGCATCGGAACGTTGCGAAGTGAAAATCTCGACCGACGTTCCCGAATTAAGTTCTCTACGGGCTTTAGAAAAATACATCATCGTCCCATCGGGGGTAAACGACGTTATGCCTTCGTCAAACTCGCTGTTAAGCGACCCTTCGGCAGGCTCGGGACGCTGCCAGTTCCCGTTTTCGTCTTTTTTAGAGACAAATATGTCACACTTCTTTGTTCCGGTGATTTCACTCTTTGCTTCACCGGTGGCATCCTCGGTCGAAGAAGTGAAATACAATTGGTCGAAATTCCCGTCGAGGAACATCGGGCAAAAGTCGGCACGGCGTGAATTCAGCAATTTGGCATTCTTTACAATATACCGCGTAGGCTCTTCTTTCCATTTCAAGGCAAGGCGGCACCCTTCGATACCCACCTGCGACAGACGATGGTCGGGAACATATGTGAGGAAAGTCTCATAATTCTTTATCGCCGCGGCATATTTCCCTTCGGCCTGCTGAGAATGCGCAAGATAAAAATAAGCCATGCTGTCGGGATATTCATACCGCAAAGCATTCTGGTAAGCAGCCGATGCCCGTGCCGACATGTTCAAGCGACGGTAACACTCTCCCATTTGGAATGCGACCATCCCACGCATGGGACGCTCTTCCCGGCTCTTCATCTTGTTATACACTTTCCTATATGTCTCGGCCGCGTCAAAATATTCGCCGCGTTCATATTTCTCCTCAGCATCGCTTAGCTTGGCTCCACGGCACGAATGCAACAGCGACACCAATAGTGCCACGACCACAAGACATAGTATATGCTTAAAACCTTTCTTCATATCTGCCTCTGCTATATAACGATGATGTGCCTAAAATATTGCCTCATCACCTGCGAAGCAGGTGTGGCAACTTAAAATGCTCGGCCTTGACCACTACGGCGGCAAATACCGCAAGCAACAAGGTGCGCAGCAGCAGGTCGAGATATACATTGTCGATCACGGCAAAAGTGTATATGGCAAAAATAACACCCGCAAGCAAGACATAACCACCAATGCGCCGAAGCGGATAAGCAACAGGATAATACTTCTGTCCCACGAAATAAGACAGCAACATGGCCGTTCCATATCCGGCAAATCCTGCCCACGCACACGCCATGTAGCCATAGCGCGGGACGAAAACCACATTGATAGCCACAAGCACGACACACCCTATGCCCGAAAATACGGCTCCCCAGATGGTACGGTCTGTGAGCTTATACCAAAACGACAGGTTGAAATACACTCCCATCATTATCTCGGCTGCCATAACTATCGGAATTACTTTCAGCCCGGCCCAATAATCGGGCGCTATTATATATTTGAGAATATCGATATAGGCCACCACGGCAAGGAATGCCAACAAGGTGAAAACAATAAAGAACTTCATGGCTTGCGCCTGCGTGGCAGCATTATCGCGGTCGCCGGTCTTGCCAAACACAAACGGCTCGTAGGCGTAACGGAATGCCTGCGTTATCACGGCCATTATCATGGCAACCTTGCTCGCCGCGCCATATATGCCAAGCTGCATGGCGGCATCGCTGCCCGTGTAAATAAACGGAAACAGAATCTTGTCGGCGGTCTGGTTTAAGATACCTGTTATGCCAAGCACAAGAATCGGCCAACTGTAACTCAATATGCGAGCCATGAGTCTCCTGTCGAAGACATATTTGAAGTCTGTAAGCTCTTTTCGGAAAAACAACGTTATCAACGCCGTACAGAAAAGGTTGATAAAAAAGGCATAACCTACCCCTATGGTAGGGTCGTAAATCACACCCACCGCGTCGGGATAATTCTTGTAAAGGGCGGGCAGCAACACGAAGTAGGCAAGATTAAGCGCAATGTTGAGCACAATGAAAAGCAGTTTCAACGCCGCAAACTTCAATGGCCGCTTTTTATAACGCAGATAGGCAAACGGTATGGTCTGGAACGCGTCGATTGCCACGCACACGGCCATTACTCCAACATATTCGGGATGCTCGGAATAGCCTATGAACGATGACACCTGCGGCAGGAAAGCAAGAACAAGCAATATAAATAGCAGCGACGTGCTGCCCACCGAAATAAGTATCGACGAATATACACGGGCAGGATCCTCGTCCTTCTTGTTGGCAAAGCGGAAGAAACCCGTTTCCATGCCATAAGTGAGAATTACAAGCAGCAAGGCCACATATGAGTATATATTGGTAATAACCCCATATCCCCCCGACTCCGCCGAAAGTTTAGCAGTATAAAGCGGGACCAACAGGTAGTTCAAAAACCTACCCACGATGCTGCTCATTCCATAAATGGCCGTATCCTTGGCCAATGATTTCAATCCAGCCATAGTTTTTAATTGACGTTCATTAAAATTTGATTCCATACTGTAGAGACGCAAAATTTTGCGTCTCGCGACTGCATCCGTCGAGATTCATTGCATTTGTCCACCGTAGAGACGCAAAATTTTGCGTCTCTACATACATACGTTATTCATTATATAATTCATCCAAATCCCAACGTGCAACATTATTTTCAATATATTCGGCAATACGATTTATTTCGTGATGGTTGCGAATAATATGGTCGTAAAACCGCGGTTGCCAAGCAAACGAAATGCCATGCTGCATTGCATATTTTGTCACACCTATTTTAAAGCCACGAATAATCGACGCTAAATTTTTTGATTGCGCTCCAAAACGATTACAGTTCTGGAATTGACTCTGGGACTGTAGAGACGCAAAATTTTGCGTCTCGCGACTGCCACTTGGTATTTCTGCACACCCATCCCGAGACGCAAAATTTTGCGTCTCTACAATTTCATTTATAATTATAACTGCATGGATGTGATTTGGCATGACAACGTATAGTGGAACATCGACATGAGGAAAATGCTTCGATACATCTTGCAATCATTCGTCGGCACATTTTCCCATTATGGATAACCTCATTTTGCCATCTGCAATTTCGCCAAAATAATGTACTTTATGTGCGGTACATATCGTTACAAAATATGATCCGTCACCATAATCATGCCATCCGGCTCGTGCAGATTTTATCCTATACTTATTTTGAAATTTATCCATTATAACTAACATTGCCATGTAGATAAGCAAAATTTTGCTTATCTACAATGACAAACGATATCGTTACCACAGCAGGGCTAAAACAACGACGTTTCGGCAGCAAATCGGCTGCGGCCAAGGTGGCTGTAGGCAAGGTCGGTGACTTCACGGCCACGAGGAGTGCGCTTTATGAAACCCTCCTTTATCAAGAACGGCTCATACACCTCCTCGATGGTGCCGGGGTCTTCGCCAAGGGCTGTGGCTATTGTAGTCAGCCCCACCGGGCCGCCTTTGAACTTGTCGATAATCGTTGTCAGTATCTTGTTGTCGATTTCATCAAGCCCATATTGGTCGATGTTCAAGGCTTCAAGCGCATATCTGGCTATCTTGCTATCGACCGAACCATCCCCCTTAACCTGCGCAAAGTCTCGCACCCGGCGCAACAGCGCATTGGCAATGCGCGGCGTGCCTCGGCTGCGCAATGCTATCTCGCGGGCTGCATCGTCGGTGATAGGCACACCGAGCAACCGTGCCGAACGCTCCACAATGCCTTGCAGCACCGCATGGTCGTAATATTCAAGATGGCAGTTGATGCCAAACCGCGCCCTAAGCGGGGCCGTAAGCAGTCCGCTGCGGGTAGTCGCACCGATAAGCGTGAACGGCGACAACGTGAGCTGCACCGACCGCGCCCCTGGGCCCTTGTCTATCATTATGTCGATGCGGTAGTCTTCCATCGCCGAGTACAAGTACTCCTCGACCACGGGACTAAGGCGGTGTATCTCGTCGATAAACAGCACATCGTTCTCTTCGAGCGATGTGAGTATGCCGGCCAAGTCGCCGGGCTTGTCAAGCACCGGGCCCGAAGTCACCTTGAATCCCACGCCAAGCTCGTTGGCGACAATGTTCGACAACGTGGTCTTGCCCAATCCCGGAGGACCGTGCAGCAAGATGTGGTCGAGCGACTCGCCACGCAACCTCGCCGCGGCTACAAAAACCCGCAAGTTTTCTATCACCTTGTCTTGGCCACTGAAGTCATCGAAAACCATCGGCCGCAAGGCGCGTTCAAAGTCCTTGTCGCTCTCGATTCGCTCCCTTCTTATATCGAAATTATCAGGCATTATGCACCGGCCTCCTCGGCAACAATCTTGCAAATTTCAACAATGGTGTCGGTGGCGCGCTCCATCGACGGTATAGGCACAAATTCATAACGCCCGTGGAAGTTAAGCCCGCCTGCAAATATATTTGGGCAAGGCAGCCCCTTAAACGACAATTGCGCCCCATCTGTCCCGCCACGAATCGGTTGCACCACAGGTTTTACGCCTGCACGCTCCATTGCCATCTTTGCTATGTCCACGATATGCATCACAGGCTTGATTTTCTCAAGCATGTTGTAATACTGGTCCTTGATTTCTATCGAGGCGCAATCGGGGAACTCATTGTTGATTTTACGGGCGAGATGCTCCAGTTCCTTCTTGCGGCGTTCAAAACGGTCGCGGTCGTGGTCGCGGATTATGTAAGTAATTACCGTCTGCTCCACGTTTCCTTCTATGCCCACGAGGTGATAGAAGCCCTCATAGCCCTCGGTATGCTCGGGCGTTTCCCATCGCGGCAACATTATCGCATACTGCGTGGCTATACGCAACGAGTTAATCATCTTGTGCTTGGCATAACCCGGATGCACATTGCGCCCCTTGAAGGTTACCTTTGCCACTGCCGCGTTGAAATTCTCATACTCAAGCTCGCCTATGGCTCCGCCGTCCATGGTGTAGGCCCAGTCGGCACCAAATTTCTGCACGTCAAATTTGTGTGCGCCCTGTCCAATCTCCTCGTCGGGATTGAATGCTATGCGTATGTCGCCATGCTTTATCTCTGGATGCGACTTAAGGTAATCGACAGCCGCTATTATCTCGGCTATTCCGGCCTTGTCGTCGGCACCGAGCAGGGTGTTGCCGTCGGTTACTATCAAATCCTGACCCTTGTAGTCACTAAGTTCCGGGAACTGTGCGGGCGACAAAATTATGTTCTTCTCGGCATTCAGCACTATGTCGCCACCATCATAATTCTCAACAATACGAGGAGACACATGATGCCCCGACATGTCGGGCGACGTGTCCAAGTGGGCGATAAATCCCACCGTAGGCACTTGCTTGTCACAATTGGAAGGCAGCGTAGCCATCAAGTAACCATTATCGTCAAGTGAAATATCCGACAGCCCCAATTGCTTCAAATCTTTTTCGAGGTGTTGGGCAAAAATCATCTGCCCCGGTGTCGAGGGCGTGAGATTCGTGAGCTCGTCACTTTGCGTGTCAAACTTCACGTATTGCAAAAAGCGATCTACTACAGTTATCATAGCATGTGGTTGTTTTTAACGGAGCGGCAACTACCCACCCCATATTGGTTCATGACAAATGTCGTGCGCAAAGCTACAATGCACACTTTTTTACTACATACAAAGTTACAATAAATTTCACTTAGAGCCTGTTTAATTTTAACTCAAGTGCATTTTAAAAGTCGATTTTCTATGATATTTCTCTAAAACAGCAGCAAGCCGCCGTCAAGCTTTGCTCTTACGCACGGCAAGTTTGGAATACACGATGAGTGCTACCGCCGACACCACACCAACTGCGGCAAACCAGTACCAGATGTAATGCGCATTGGCACTTGCGGCCAGCCAAGCCTCGTGCGACTCAAACAGTGCCGGGTCGGGACAATAATGCGAAAGCAGCACCCCCGACATGCCGAAACCAAGTATCGACGACAGGAACGAATCCAAGTGGCTGAATCCAAGGTACAAGCCTTCCTCCCCCTCGGGAGCTTGCAACGAAAAGTATTCGAGATACCGTGGCGATATAAAGCATTCGGCAAGAGCCTGCAACACGATGCCGGCCACCATCATGACCGTGATAGGGTGAAAACCCATCAAGTCGCCACCGAACAGGTTGCCAGAGGCCATCACAAGAGCCGATAACGGTATCAAGAACATGCCCACGGTGATAGAAGTCAATGCCTTGCGCCGAGCCATAAACCGAGTGACAAGATTGACAAACAGCACAACCACGAGCGGATTCACGTTAGCAATCCAACCCGGACGCGCCGCCTCGCCCGCAAGGCGTATCACATACTTGGGCATGGTGGCATAAAGCTGTTGCTGCACCATCCAGAACCCGGTCACAATGAGAATCAAGACGAGCAAGCGGCCATTAGTGAATACCTTGCACAAGCCATGCAACACATCTCTTGCACTTTTCCCCTCGCCTGCGGTGTGCGTCGAGTGATAGAACAACAATATCGCGGCAAGAGCCACTACACACAATATTGCCGAGAACATGTTGATGTGTATATAAGCCTCCTCGCCTATCAACGAGCGCAAAGGATCGATCACGCTCTTGCCGGTGAATGAACCGATGTTCACCATCATGTAAAAGATGGAATACCCCTTGGCCCGGGTCTCAGAAGTCGTTTCCCGCGCCACCGAGGCCGAGATTATCGACTTAATAAACGAGCCGCCCACCATGACCACTATCATTGCAGGGATTATGAGATACCGCCCCGCGCTTTCTCGCAATCCGGTAAACACAGTTTGCTCGCCATACCGCACCAGTCCCTCGCCTTCAAGCACCAATGGCAGCAGCCACATCAGCACATACCCTATTGCAAGCAACGAGAAAGCCACGGTGAGCGACCTGCGATAACCAATCTTGTCGGCAAGCGCACCTGTAAACATCGGCAACAGATACAGCCCACCCGAGAACAGACCCGAAATTATACTCGCTTCGATATCAGAGAACCCAAGCGTGTTTGACAGATACAAGGTTACCACAATAAAGACGGCGTAATAAGCCATCCTTTCAAACAGTTCGGCGACATTTGCCGTCCAGAATGCACGTGAATATTTTGCAGGCATAAACGTCAGTCTGATAAATAGCTATTCTACAATTTTTTTGCAAAGATAGTGCAAATCGGGCAAACTTGTTTGTAACATTATTATCCAAACAGGAATTCCGTTTCGCCACAAGAATGCCAACTATTGGGGAATAAGACGAGATTTTGTAATTTTGCTCGTTAGAAAAATATACAGAAACGATATGGCTAAAGTTAACGACATAGTGCGCTTCCTAAATTCAACAGGTGGGGGGCGCATATCGAAGATAGTGGGAAACATGGCTTATGTGGAAGACGAAGACGGATTTGAACAGCCGGTATTGCTGCGCGAATGCGTGGTAGTGGACGAGTCAAAGCCTAAAAAGACCGCATACGACCGCCCGTTAGTACCCGCACCAAGCAAGGAGGAACCCAAACCGCAGCCTAAATTGCCGGAAGTTGAAGAAACCGAGGGCGGTGAGAAACTTAACGTCACACTCGCCTACGAGCCAAAAGAAATCAAGCATCTGAACACAACCACCTTCTATGCCTACCTTGTCAACGACAGCAACTACTACCTGTATTATGCTTACATGACTCGTGGAGAAAATGACGGAAGTTGGACGACTTGTAGCCACGGCATTATCGAGCCAAACATACAAGTGCTGCTTGAGGAATTTGACTCACAACGCCTCACCGAAATGTCGAGAGTGGCCGTGCAATATGTGGCATTCAAGCAAGGCAAGACATTCAAATTGAAAAACCCGGCTCTTGTGGAACACAGGCTCGACACAACCAAGTTTTACAAGCTGCACTGCTTCCACGACAACGAGTACTTCGACTCGCCCGTAATCGCACTCGACATAGTGCGCAACGACGTGCCGGCCCGGATGATGGTTATAGACAGTGCCGACCTTGAACGAGCCATGCAAGAAAAGCGTCGTGCCGACCGTCCGGTGCGCCGACCGGTGCAAAAGCATGAAAAGGAGAAGAACGGCATTGTCGAATGCGACCTGCACATACACGAACTGCTCGACACGACAGCCGGATTGTCAAACCGCGACATGCTTGAAGTGCAACTTAACAAGTTTCGCGAAGTAATGGACGAAAATATAGACAAACCCGGTGCCAGAGTGGTATTTATACACGGCAAGGGCGAAGGCGTGTTGCGCAAAGCATTGCTCGACGAACTGAAACGCAAATATCCTCATTGCGAGGCACAAGATGCCAGCTTCCGCGAATATGGATTCGGTGCCACGCTTGTAAAACTAAGGAAGTAAACACATGATATACTGGTTCTCGGGTACGGGCAACAGCCGTTGGGTGGCAGAACAGCTTGCCCGAATGCTCGATGAGCGGCTTATCGACATTGCCGATGCTGCAAGCCGCAAGCAATTCAGATATAAATTGTCACCCGGAGAATGCATAGGATGGGTATTCCCCATCTACTCTTGGGGGCCACCACCAGTCGTCCTCGACTTCATAAAGCAATGGCATATCGACGAGTATGAAAAATCCCATACTTATTGTTACATGGTGGCGACATGTGGCGACGACGTGGGGTTGTCGGTAGAAATTTTCGCCCGTGCGCTTGGGTACATCGACCTCAACGCCGCTTTCTCGGTGCAAATGCCTAACAATTATATCCTGCTCCCGGGGTTCGACACCGACCCGGCAGCAGTCGAACACGACAAGAAAGAGCGAGCCATACCCCGATTAGACAACATAGCCCGGGACTTAACCCGACATGAAACGACAACCGACGTAGTGACCGGTAAATACAAGTGGCTTAAATCACGCATTATACGTCCGTTTTTCTTGCGTTTTCTGATGAGCGACAAGCGTTTTGCAGCCGATGCCACAAGATGCAACTCATGCGGGCTGTGTGCGACAATCTGCCCAATGCATAACATAGCCCTTGACACAAGCGGCAAGCCGCAATGGCACGGCAACTGTGCCATGTGCCTTGGCTGCATTCATCGATGCCCACACAAGGCCATACAATATGGCAAAATCACGAGGAACAAAGGTCGCTACTATTTCAAGCCATAAAAAACAAACAGGTTTGTTTTGTTCTGCCCTCGCCTTGCACTATCTTTGCAGCCGTTTTTAGGTAATAACAAATCAACACCGAGCATAATATGAACGACAAAATCAAAGGCTTCGCATTGGGAGCTATTGCTGCCGCCACCTACGGCATGAATCCGCTATTCACGCTGCCTCTGTACAGCGATGGCATGGATCCCGATTCGGTTTTGTTCTTCCGTTACTTGTTTGCCATTCCCATGCTTGCCGCCATGATTCTGGTTCGAGGCCGAAGCTTCAAGGTCTCTTGCCGCGACATACCCATGCTCATCTTCATGGGGCTGATGGTTGCGGCCTCGTCACTGACTCTCTTTGTCAGCTACAATTACATGGACGCGGGCATAGCATCGACCATGCTTTTTGTATATCCCATACTTGTCGCCTTGATAATGGTGCTGTTTTTCCACGAGAAATTATCTGTGCTTACCATCATTTGCATCGCTCTTGCAATAGGCGGCATTGCCATGCTATACCATGGAGGCGAAAGCGGGGTAACACTCAGCCTTACCGGCACATTGATTGTATTCCTGTCGGCACTGACCTATGCCACCTACATTGTCGGCGTAAACCACAGTTCTCTGAAAAACATAGCCACACTGTCGGTTACTTTCTACGTGCTCCTTTTCGGCGTGTCGCTGTTTGTGGCAAGGATTCTGATGGGCGACGGACTTTCTCTGCCAAGCAAATGGTACCTATGGGGGAATCTGATAGCCTTGGCTCTGTTTCCGACTGCCATATCGTTCCTGTGCACAACAAGTGCGATTAAATATATAGGCTCTACTCCTACCGCCATACTTGGAGCGTTGGAGCCGGTGACTGCCGTGGTTATCGGGGTGACCGTGTTCGGAGAGGCGTTTTCATTGCGCGAGGGAGTGGGACTTGTACTTATCATCGTCGCTGTCACACTCGTAATTGCAGGGGGCAACATTACACACGTGTTGCTGCGATTCCGCAAGCTTTTCCCTCGCATTCGGCATTAACATTCTATCGACCCGGCGGCTTCGCAAGCGCTTTTGGCTGCAATTTGATTAATGTTTCTGCAATGATTCATACACGGTCTTTGCCATTAGCCTTGCGCCCTCTTCATTAGGATGTACATTGTCGGGGAACAGTTGCGGTTTCCCATCCATTGCCGAGTGCAGGTCGATTACCGGCAGCTTGTTCTTTTTCGCCACTTGCCTTATCATCGGGATAATCTCGCCCGCAATAATGCTGTCGTTGATGTGGCTGCCCACTTGATAGGCTTTTGACGGATAACATAAATATATATCCGGGTGCGACGGCAGGGACTTCAACGTGTCGAGCATGTCTTGCAAGTCTTTCTTGAAATCTTTCTTATGTTTCCAATTAAATGACTTGCTGTCGTTAGTACCCAATTTCAAGATGATTATGTCGGGATTGTAGGCAACAGCTTCTGCCCACATTCGTCCTTTCCTATAAGGACGGTCTCCCTTGCTTAGCAAAGTGCAGCTGCTCATTCCGAAGTTTTTTACTTGATAGCCGTTACCGAGCATCCTGCCCAGTACGGCAGGATAACTGTCATGCACGCGGTCTTTGATTTGCGACCCGTAAGTGATGCTGTTTCCCATGCAGGCGACACGGATTGCATCTTTACGCGGAGCGGTAAAGCTGTTTAGCCATGCCGTCAGTTCGTGAATTTGGGACGCAAAGGGCAACCGTGCCAAGGGCAAGAGTTTGGAGGCAAGGGAAACGAACCTTGCGCTTGACAACATCAAGGCGCAAATCATCAAGCACTACCAGCGCATATCCGACCGTGAGGCGTTTGTGACGGCAGAAATGGTGCGCAACGCCTATCAAGGCATCGGCGGCGAGTATGAAACGCTGCTCAAAGCCTTCGACCGTGAGAACGAGGTGTTCAAGAAACGTGTCGGCAAGGACAGGAAAATGGCGACCTATCAGTCAAGGGTAGTGGCAAGGAACTATGTGGCGGCATTCATCAA
>CALUNI010000065.1 GCA_944321905.1 uncultured Muribaculaceae bacterium
TTCCCGAGCATGGCCAGTTCTTCTGCCGGACGGCCGATGGCCTTGGCCAATTGCAGTATGCACCAGTCGTCGTAGGCATATTCGAGCGTGCGTGCGGCACTCTCGTTAATGCCCACATCGTAGGGGATGTATCCCAGGCTGTTGTAATATTCGTGTCCCAGCCGGCCGACGGATGGAACGTCGGGATGCACGTGCGCAGTGCCGTGGAGCAGTCCTTCATACATGGTTTCAACGTCGTCAACTTTAACGCCCTTCATGAAGGCATCTACAAGTACCGATGCCGAGTTGTTGCCTACCATGCAGTTGCGGTGACCCGGACTTGCCCACTCGGGGAAGAAGCCGCTCTCGCGGTATGTGTTTATCAGTCCTTCTTGTATCTCTTTGTTGACCGAGGGGTACACAAGGTTGAGCAACGGGAACAGGCTGCGGAATGTGTCCCAGAAACCGGTGTCGGTGTACATATAGCCCGGCATCACTTTGCCGTTGTAGGGGCTGTAATGGACAGGATTGCCCGATGCGTCGATTTCATAGAATTTGCGGGGGAAAAGCAACGCCCGGTATAGGCAGGAATAGAAAGTGCGGTATTGGTCGGTAGTTCCGCCTTCTACCTCGATGCGGCTTAGGACCTTGTTCCATTCTTTCTTGCCGTTGGAGGCTATTTGTTCGAGGCTGTTGTTGCCGAGTTCTTTCAAGTTGATACGGGCTTGTTCGAGGCTTATGAACGAGGATGCGACGCGCATGTTTACCTGTTCGCCTTTTTCGGTGGCGAAGCCTACTATAGCACAAGTATGGTTGCCGGTCTGCCTTAATGCACCTTCGCTTATCGTGCTGTCGCACACGGTAGCGACGTATGTAAATGGCTTGTCGGATTCGAGTATGAAATAATTTTTGAAATTGTCGGGGACTCCGCCGCTGTTGCGGGTGGTGTAGCCTATGATTTTGTTTTCTTCGGGGATGATTTCCACATGCGAGCCACCGTCGAAAGCGTCAAGCAATAAAAATGCACTGTCGCTTTCGGGGTAGGTGAATCGGAAGATTGCCGCGCGTTGGGTGGGCGATATTTCCACAAGCACTTTGTGCCTTGCGAGGAATACCTTGTAGTAATACGGCAAGGCCGTTTCGCTTTTGTGCGAGAACCAGTCGGCACGTTCCCTTTCGTCAAAAAACGGCTTGCCTGTCATGGGCATTAACGAGAATTGCCCATAGTCGTTAATCCAAGGGCTTGGTTGGTGCGTTTGCTTGAAGCCGCATATTTCAATGTCGGTATATACGTATTGCCAACCGTCGCCCATGCCGCGTGTTTGCGGTGTCCACGAGTTCATGCCCCACGGCAGTGCGATGGCAGGGTAGGTGTTGCCCGCCGACAGCTCGAAAGTGGATTGCGTACCCATTAACGTGTTGACGTATTGCGTATAGTCTTTGGCTTGCAAGACGAGCGAGCAGATTATGCTTGTCGCTATTATCAAGGCTTTGTTCATGGTCAATACCATTTTTTCGGTTCGTTGCCCATTGTTATTTCCAAGTTGCCTCCGCGGGCGATGTCGGCAAAGTCAATCCATTCTTTCTCGTAAGGTTTCCCGTTAAGCGTTATACTTTGTATGTACTTGTTTTCGTCGGAATTGCTGTTTACGATAATATTGAATTCCCCTCCGCTCACTTTCAATGTCACATTGTCAAACAGTGGAGAACCAAAGAAGTAGCGGCCGCCGACAGGTTCTACCTGATAGAACCCCATGGCCGACAGTATGTACCAAGCCGACATTGCGCCTACGTCTTCGTTGCCACACAAGCCATCGGGTTCGGTCGTGTATAGCGTGTTAAGTATCTGACGTATGCGGTCGGCGGTTTTCCACGGTTGCCCGAGCATCGTGTAAAAGTATGCAATGTGGTGGCTTGGTTCGTTGCCGTGGGCATATTGTCCTATCATGCCCGATATGTCGGGAGATATCGTGTTTCCTTCCAGTCGAGAGTCGGTGGTGAACAGCGAGTCGAGTTTTTCCAAGAATCGCTTTCCCGACGGGAAGCAAGCGACGAGTCCATGCAAGTCGTGAGGCACGAGGAATGTGTATTGCCATGCATTTCCTTCGCAATAGTCATCGTTACGGTGGTCGGAGGCCACGGGATTGAACGGGATGCGGAATGAGCCTTCGGAATCTTTCCCGCGCATGAAGCATGTGCCCGGGTCGAAGTAGTTTCGGTAACTATGGCTGCGAGAGGTGAAATAATTGTAGTCGTCGGTTCTGCCCGTCATTTTTGCAACTTGAGCCACTCCATGGTCGGCGATGGCATATTCCATGTCGTAGGCTACCGATTCTTTCATTTTGTCGCAAGGAATGTATCCATATTGTTTGCGTAAATTCATGCCACGTTCGTCGAGCATCGCCGAGTTCTTTAAGGCTTCGTAGGCTCTAAGGGTGTCGGTGACGTACCCCTTTGTGACGGCATCGGCAAGTATGCATATGCCCGGGTTGCCCACCATGGTGTTGGTTTCGCATCCCATGAGGTGCCATACGGGGAGTTTGCCCTGCTGCTCGTATATCGACATGAACGTTTCGGCCACGTCGCGGGTCAATTGCGGGTGGATTATTGACATGAGCGGATGTGCGGCACGATAAGTGTCCCAACACGAAAATGTGGTGTGGCATGAAAAGAAGTCGGAGTGGTGGGTTTTGCCGTCGGCTCCGCGATAATCTCCGTTGACATCGCAGAATATGGATGGGGCAATCATGGTGTGGTAGAGTGCCGTGTAGAATATTTCAAGTCGGTCGGCATCGCCGGTACTGATTTTTATTTTCGACAATTCATGGTTCCATGCGCTATCGGCTTGTGCCACACATTTGTCGAAGTCCCAACCGGGCAGCTCGGCCTGCAAGTTGAGCATGGCGTTGTCGATTGACGTAGGCGACAAGGCTACTTTCACAAATACAGGACTGCCTTTGCGGGTGTCGATGTTGGCTCTTGCAAATACTGTGGTGCCTTGGCAACTGTCGGCCTCGACGTTTGTTCCGTCGGCAATGAGGTCGAGTGTGGTTATCGGTTGGGAAAATTCGGCGACGAAATATATGCGTTGGTCGTTTGCCCAACCTCGTGAATATCGGTATCCGGCAACCGTGCTGTCGTCGATACGCGTTACACAAGCTTCGGTGGGACGGTCCCATCCACCGCCGTTTTGCAGGTCGATGACTATTGCCGAACTGTCGGGACGGTTGAATGTGTATTTGTGGAAGCCCACACGGGCGGTGGTCGTTAGTTCCACGTCGATATCGTACCGCGTGAGGCGGGTTGTGTAGTAACCCGGACGGGCTGTTTCTTTTGAGCGGTCGGAATAGGACCAAAGTCCCGATTGAGGGTCATCGGCATTGCCTCGGGCATAGGCTACCGTGCCTGTTACCGGCATGAGGGTTATGTCGTGCAGGTCGCCTATGCCTGTGCCGCTGAGGTGCGTGTGAGGGAATCCTATTATGGTGGAGTCGCTGATGTGGTATCCCGAACACCAGTCCCATTCTTGCGGGATGCTCGTAGGCCCGAGCTGTACCATTCCGAATGGCACATTCGCCCCGTAAAACACGTGTCCGTGTCCGCCGGTGCCGATGCGAGGATTTACGTATTGTGTATAGCATGGCTCGTCGGTTGTGCCTGTGGTTGATGAGCAGGCAGATGACATTGCAGCAATGGCGCACCACAACATGTACAAGTACTTTTTCATACGCTGTCGGTCTTTACTTTGTCTTTTTAGTGTTTGGCGTGTTTCCCATTTCCAATTCAAGAGTTCCTCCTGCCACAAGCTTGTCGTAGGGCAGCGAACAGGCATCTAATTCAGTTCCGTTTAATCTGATGGCTTGGATATAGATATTGTCGGGATTGTTGTTTTTGGCTTCGATGACAAACGGTTTCTTGCGCATGTCGCCCGGCAGGGTTATTGTTATACGGTCAAACAGAGGGCTGCCTATCTGGTATGACGGACTGGAGTCGCTTAGTCCCTTGACATCGAAAAGTCCCATTGACGACATTACGTACCATGCCCCAAGCTGTCCCTGGTCTTCGTCTTGACCGTATCCGTATCCGTGAATTTCTTCTGTGCCGTAGAACTCGTTGCAGATGGTGCGAACCCATTTTTGTGTGAGCCACGGGCGGCCCGAGAAGTTGAACAGCCACGATATGTGCAGGTTTGGCTGGTTGCCGTGGTTATAGACTCCCGATATGCCGGCAAAGGCATCGACCGTGGTGCCACCGCCAAACACATTGGCGCGTGAGACGATGAAGATGCTGTCTAAACGCGTGTTGAAGCGGTCGGCACCTATTAGTTTTACAAGCTCTTGCGGGCGGTGAGGCACATAGAATGTGTATTGCCATGCGTTGCCTTCTTGGAATCCCACCCACGGGCGCGAAGGGTCGAATGGCTCTATGAACCGTCCCGATTTGTCCTTCGGACGTACAAATCCCGTGGTCGGGTCGTAGATTTTACGCCACCCTTCGGATAGCCGCGACAACGTTTTGTAATCATCTGTTTTGCCAAGCGACTTGGCAAACTGTCCCACTGCATATGCGCTGAAGCTGTATTCGAGGGTGTGTGATGCCCCGAACGGAGAGCCGTCGCGGTGGTACTCGTCGTTGCTGCCTGTGCTTGGAACGTAGGGCGAGTAGCCATATTTCACGAAAGCTCCGACATCGGCTTTTCCGGCTCCCACCGGGCGGTCTTTCCATCCGATTTCGTTTTTCAACGCTGCTTCATAGCCGAGGTTTATGTCGAAGTCTCGAATACCGCAATTATATGCTCCGGCGATGACCAGTCCCGTGAAATTTGTGCCTACGCCCGACACGTACCGGCTGTTGGCAATGCCGTCGGCGAGCCATCCCGTTTCTTTGTAAATAAGCAGTTGGCTTTGTACGAAATCGGCGTAATAATCGGGATACGCGAGAGCCCATAACAAAGAAAGGTTCCAATATCCGCCCCACATGGCATCGGTGTTGTAATGGTTGTGAACGGGTTTGCCTGTAGCCGGGTCGATGTCGATTTGCCCGACGGTGCCATCGTTGCGTGGATACGCCCCGTTTACGTCGTTGGCCAGTCCTCGGCCAAGCAAGGCATGGAACAGCCCGGTGTAAAATTTCACACGGTCGGCGTACAGGCCTCCTTCGACCTTAATTCGGCCTAATGCCGATTCCCATGCGGCGGTTGCTTGCTTGTGAGCCGTGTCGAAGTCGAGCGACGAGGCTTCGGTTTGAAGGTTAAGCAGGGCGTTGCTTATCGAGGTGTAGGAAACGCCTACTTTGACTTCTATTGCGTTGTTGCCGTTCCGGGTGTCAAAAGTCATGTACATCCCTGCTCCCTGCCCGTGGCTTTCTTTGGCTCCGGCTTTAATGTCATTGCCATTGAAAGCTCCGTATGAAACCGGCAGGTGGTCGATCATGGCGCAAAAATATATTGGCACGGTGGCTCCACGTTGGTATTTTCTGACGTATGCCGGTTCGGTCACCACGTATCCTTGTACTATTCCGGCTCCCATATATTCGATATGGGCATCCTTGACCGGCCCGCTCTCACCCCATCGGCGGCCTATGTCGAAAAGCAGGTGCGCACTATCGGTGGCGGGGTATGTATATCGGTGGAACCCTACACGCTGCGTTGCGGTCAATTCTGCTCTGATGTCATAGTCCTTCAGTGTCACCGAGTAGTATCCGGCTGTGGCATATTCTTCGCCCTTGTCAAATGCCGAGCGGTATCCGTCGCTGCTATTGCCGTCGGGGTCTCCCGGCATGGTTTTAAGGCGGCCTGTTGTCGGCATCAGCGAAATGCCTCCCACTTGGAACTCGTGCAGGTTGACGAATCCCTCGATCGACGTGTGGCGGGCATCGTAGCCCACGGCCTGCCAGCCATCTTTGTTGCCAAGGCTGCCGTTGGTTGACGGGGCAACCTTTGCCATGCCGAAAGGCACCGCTGCGGGTGTATAGAAGAACCACCGGCTGTGAGCAGTTCCTATGCCGGGCTTGACGTAGTTGCTCAATAGTGGCGGTTCTTGCGCTGTGGCATAAAACGGAAGGCACAATGCCAGTATGGCCAATAGTCGTAACGTAGTCTTCATGCGTGTCAATGGTGTTGAGGTTTACGTATGTGGGAAGCATGGCTTCCCGTGGTATGTATTCACAAATATACAATAAATAGTCTTAATATCACCAAGCTCGACACATGTATTTGCCAATGGGAACGCGATATGGCTAAGAAACTGTTTTGAATTTTTACAGAAAAATGTTCAAGCAATGAAACTGCGGAGTTCTTTGTTCATGCTTTAAGCGTCTTTTCGGTCGCTGTTGATTGTTCTTTTCGACGTTTAGCCCGCTAAACTTACTCAAAAAACAATCAATATCGACTCGAAAATACATCTCAAATCATTGAACAAAAAATTCAAAACAGTTTCTAAGTTAGTTTCAGCGCGCCTGTGGTGGAGCGGCTGCGCAGGGTGGCTGCCGGCATCTCGGTAGCTATTACGTACAGGCCTATGGCACGTGTCATCAATATGTCGTCGTGCCGTCCCGGCATCGCTCCATATCCGCCCTGTGGCTTCCGTTCAAACCATGACATTTCATTGATGGCTTCGGCCGACCGTTCCACATACAGCCCGTCGCGGACTTGCCGCATCAGTTCGTTTATAGCGGCCGATTTGGTCGAGACGTTGGTGTGGAATCCGAGTCGGTTGCCTGTGCGGCGGTACAGGTTGGAGTAGCTGTGCGACAATATTTCGAGTATGTATCCGCCGCCATCATCGGTATATTCGGTTTCGAGCGTGTTGCTTTCTATCACCAGCAGTGCCCTGCGGTACCATGCCGCGATGCGTGCGGCTTTCCATGCCAAAAGGTCATGATAGGTGTGTCCTCGCCATTGTGCCACCACTTCGGGTCGTCCGTCAAAGTTGCAGGCATCGATGACGGTTATCACCGAAAAGTCGGCTTTGTCGCTCAGTCCACCTATGTCAACGACTGCCAGGTAATGTTTCGCTGCGGTCACTGAATCGGGGTCGCTCCATACTTCGAGCGTCCCATTGGCCGTTACATCGGGGTGCAGACCGTGTAACGAGGCCGGTCCCGACTCGGCATTGCCCACGATTTCGCCTCGCCATAGAGGAGGCCTGCACTCTTGCCGCAGGCGGTCGAGATGTGCCGGGTCGAATATCGACAGCGACGTGCAGGCAAATGCTTCGACATCGTTGCCGGGGTATTCGGCCTTCATCAAGGCGTGTGACGAATATTCCTTGCGTTTTTGGTGGTACCAGTTTATCATTTCAAGCGTCAGCCCTTCGTCGTTCCACAGCTTGCGTTCATAGTCGTCGAGGCTGCACCACAGTTGCCACGCGTCGTCCACGGGACAACGGTAGATTTCTATTTCGTACCAAGGGACGAACACCGGGACTTTGTCGCTCTGCCCGGCACGAGCTCTCAGCCATTCGCCATGAAAGTAGTTGCCGGTGCCGTTGGCCGTGCTTTCCATGACTATTACCGTATATGGCAGCAAGGCCACCGAGCCGCATACCGAGCGCACGAGGTTGTCGGGCGAATGACGTTCGGAGTTGCGCCAGAAAGCGACTTCGGTGAGATGGGCCATGGCGATGTCGAATCCGCGTATCGCTTCCTGGCTTTCGGCCGATCCGATTGCCACAAGGCACCCGCGTCCTGTTATTATGTTCACGTTCCGGCTTTTTTCAAATGACGAGAATCGCGGTACGCATTCTTCTTGCCACAATTTTGGCGGATACTCGGCAAGTAGGCGCGAGTACATTCCTTTTATTGCCGAGGAGGTGTCTTTCAAGTGGCCGCATATCAAGCTGTTCCAGTTGCGGCGCAGCACAATCTGTATCCATGCCATGTATATCTGTACCAATGTAGAGCCTCCCCATTGCCTTGCCTTGAGCATTATCAGGCGTATTGGGCGGCCTGCAGTGCGCATGTCTTCGAGTAGGCCTGCCACGCGGCGTTGCGGAGCATTAAGCGTGAAAGGGATTATGTGTGCCGTCACTTTGTCTTTGATATGTACGCATGTGGCACACCAGAATTCAAAATCATGCTTGATGCGCAGCCTTGCGTGGCTTTCCCAGTCTGTCACGCTGGCAAAATCTTTGTCGGCGGCCATTGTTTGCGGTATCATCATTGTGCCGTGTCCGGGAACAAGGCACTCGACACGACGACCGTGGCATCCAATGCCACGGACAGGGTCGTAATCGACGTTGAGCCGGCGGTTTCGTTCGGTGTTTTCGGCGGCAAGCGTCTCGGGAGTCCATACGGTGTCTTTCATGGTAAATGTGAGATTGCAGATTGTGCAAAGTTAAGTCTTTGGCCGATGGCTGTCGGCATCAAAAATGAAGCAAACATCACGGTACGAGCAACGACCGTTGCTTGCACCGTGATGCGTAAATCTCGTGAGTGCTTCTAATTTGCTACTGGTTCACGAACAGTATCTTCGTGGCTACCGTACCGCTGCTGTTGCTGCCGTCGCTTTGTGACGTGAGGACGAAATACACGCCGGTCTTTACCCTTCGGCCACTTGAGTTGCAGCCGTCCCATATGGCAGTGCCGCCTACCGACCGGAGCGAACGCACCACGTTGCCCGCCGAGTCTGCTATTTTTACGAGCGAATTGTCCATGAGTCCGGTTATTGCAATGTTGCCGGTATATTCGGGACGCACCGGATTGGGGTAGGCATATACGTTGCCGAAGTCGGCACTCGGTTGCGAGGCGTCGCTGTAGATTTCGACCAGTCCCTCTTCGGTGCCGACATATACCGAGTTTGATACCGTCGAGCAGCAAATGGAGTATATTATGTTGCTCGGCAGCGTGCTGTTGTCCGACGTGTAGTGTTGCAGCACCTCGCTGCCGTCGGCGTTGACCAAGTACACGCCGTTGTTTGCCGTGCCTATCCATTTGCGATTGGCTCCGTCAACGGCAATGGTGTTGACCGTGATGCCGTCGAGCAGGTTGTCGGCATAATTGGTGCCGTCGTTGCGCGGAATGCGCGGAAGCGTTACCGAGAAGTTGGAATCGAAAGCGTTTGCCGGGTTGAATTGTATTACTCCGTCGTTGGTTCCGAGCCATATGTATCCGTTGGCATCCTCGGCCATGCAAATCAAGAAACGCCAGTCATACGATGCGCCGTCCTGGTCATATAATTGTCCCGGGGCATATGACACCGTTTGTATCGAAGCCGAGGCAGGGTTGCCGTTGTCGTTTATGAAATAGATGCTTTGGCTGTTGTTTCCGCCGATGATTATTTTTATGTCGTTGCGCTTGGTTATGTACATGCTTGAGAAAAAGTCCAGCTTGGGCGACAATGGCACATCGACTGTAATCCAGTCAGACTCTGTTACCGACGCGCTGTGTACCTTGTCGGCAGGCAATACCATCAGTTTTACAATCGAAAATGCCTGTAGCATCCACAGGTTGCCGGCGGCATCAAATTGCATGGTAGGAATGCAGGTGGTGTTATATTCGTCGGTATAAGGTCTGATGGGGCTGTTTGACGAGTCGTATTTCACCACCACGTCCGACCCTTTGATTTGGTAGGCTCCCTCGAAGCGTGACCCGATGAAATAAATTTCGGGGTCGGTAGGGCTGAACACCGGGTGGTATATGTCACGAAGCCAGTTGCTCGATGCCGGATTGGTGAGGGGTATTTCTTGTGGCAGGGCTTCGCTCCACCATCCGTCGGTGAGCGTGCTTATGTGTGCCGCGGTCATGAAGCTGTGGCTGTTGGCGTTGTTGACGTTGGTCTGCCCGCTGTTGGCCACGAGCAGCGTGCCTGTGGCATCGTTGTAGGTGAGGATGCAAGGATATCTCACCGTTGAGGCGTTAGGGTGGTAGTAGTCTGATAGCACTGTCACGCCTCCCGAACGGTCGAGTTGTATGTGCCGCAGCCCTTTGTCGCAAATTTCCCACACTTGTCCTTCATCTTCCGACGAGGCAACTTGCGATCCGTTCATCTCTTCGGGCAGGGGATAAGATGATACGGTGTCACCCCGGGAATTTGTGTAACGCAGAGTGGAGCGACTGCCGTTCAAGAAAAGGTAGCCATCTTGGAACGGCTGGAACGAGGCCGCGCTTTCTTGGTATAACAAGCCTACTGAATAACCGCCGTCATCTTTGATGGTGACGCGATAAAACCATCCGCTTATAAACAATACGGTGTTCCCGTCTGATGGGTATAACCTTGCACTTTCGTGCAAGGTGGTGGCTGTCATGTCGTCAAGCGTCATTGGAGGGTTTACGAGGTCGCAGTAATACAGGAAGTCGGCATTAATCCACAGGTAGTCGTCGGTGGGAACGACCGAATATACGTTTGTGCCGAAATTCCGTGAATATTCTACTTGAAATTTCCGGTCATCGAACACCACGAAACCAAATTCAGTGGCTACATACATGCGACCGTCGGCAAATGTGATGTCGTTAATTCCCCGGTCGGTCTGTAATTCGGCATTGTAAATGTCGGGCATGTTGATGGTAGAACCGTCCTCGGTGAGGATGTCGATGTTGGAATCGTCGTAAGCAACGGCGAGATACCCGGCATCGTAGTTGTAATATATGTTCCGTACCGAACTGCCGTTAAGCCGGTTGTTGCGCGAGTAGCTGTCGCTTTCGTCGTTTTCCTTGTCGTAACTGAAAAGCGAGTTGTCTGAGAGATAATATACTACGTTGCCCGTGTCAATGATTTTTGTTATCGAATTGCCAAATGCCGGGTGTATCTTGATGCTGCCTATGGCTCCTTGCGGCGATGCTTGAAGAGCCAAGGCGGCAATCGACAAAATTGTTATGATAAATCGTTTTGCCATAATCGAGTCGTGGAAATAATATGCTTTTTAGTATAACGTTGACCTGCACGGCAAATTGTGTGCGGCATCACATTCTGAAGTAGCGGCGCAATATTGCCGCATTCTCTTGTGCGGGAGTGTAAACGGCAAGGATGGCTTGGCGCGGGCAGTCATAGAAATGAGTGAGAGCCGAGGTAAGCGATGATGCGTCGTGTGCCTCGAAGTAGCTTAAATCGAACGCGTCGGCTATGGCTCGCACTTTGAATGGTCGAGAAACTTCAAAGTATCGTTCGAGCTCGGGTAGTTGCGAGGTGCCGTTCAGAAATCGGAATATGTTGCCGCCACCGTTGCACATGACTATGATTTTGAACTTATTGGAATTGTATTGCGACGTGATTCCTGCAAGGTCGTAGCCGAAGCTCATGTCGCCGGTTATCAGCAATGCAACTTCGCCATCGGGGGCGATGAGCGACGAGCCGAGTGCCGTGGACGTGCTGCCGTCGATCCCCGAGGTGCCACGGTTGCAGTAGCATGGCAGGGCGCGGGTGGAACCAAACAATTGCGCATAGCGTATGCAAGTGCCGTTCGACAGGTGTAGCGAGTAGTTGCCGGGGATTGACGGCAGTATCATGGAGAAAGCCTTGAGGTCGCACCAAGGCGCGGCCTCGACGTAGCGTGCGTGCCATTGCCGGGCTTCGTCGGCAAGCGTGTGCCAAGTGTGTGCGTACCCTTGCTGTGGAGCATCGGTCGATGCAGGCATGTAGTCGAGTAGCTTGGAAAAAAATTGCTCGGGCTGCGAGTCGATGCGCATGGTAAGGTGTTGCATGGTATCGATGGTGCAGTGTTCTGTGCCTACTCTCCATTCTTCTGTGGCAGGATATCGGCGAAGAAATTTTTTTACGACCTTCGATACCAGTGCGCCGCCCATTGTGATGAGCAGTTGGGGCGTATATGATTGAGCGTCGTTGCCCGGCATTGCCCCAAGAGTGCGGTCGATGGCCGATATGAACAGCTCATTGTGGAGGTTGGAGATGGTTTCGGTCAATATGGCTACGTTACTGCGCCGTGCCAGTTGCCCAAGAGCTGAGTTGAGCGCGGACGACGGGTGGTGGAATCCGGCGACAATCATCACCCGCTCTGTTGTGGCGACGGCGTTTGCCAATCGCTTCATGTCGCAGTCGTCAATTTCCGGGCGTATGCGTGGGTGGGATATTATCCTGGCCGCATTGGCGGGCAATGGCATGGTGGAACACAGAGGATCGGACAGCGGCACGTTGATGTGCACGGGTCCCATGGGCATGGTTGTGGCCGTGATGGCCGCGTCGTTGAGTAAACGGTTGGCGTACCAACGGCTGTCGTTGCAGTCACCCTCGCCGCATCGGGATGGAAGGTCGTAGCTGCGCTTTACTATCGCGGCAAGTGCCGAGTCCTGCCTTATCGTCTGGCTGTCGTTCTGGTCTATCCATTCCCGTGGGCGGTCGGCCGACACCACTATCAAGGGTATTTGCCTGTAATAAGCTTCAGACACTGCGGGGGCATAGTTGAGCAGAGCCGACCCCGATGTGCACACAATCATCACGGGTTGCAGCAAGCGTTGAGCCATGCCGACGGCAACGAATGCCGCGCTGCGCTCGTCGGTAATCACCCACTTGCTTATGCGCGGTTCTCGTGCAAGGGCGATGATGAGTGGGGCGTTGCGTGAGCCGGGCGAGATGACTGCGTTTCTTACGCCCGATGCAATCATTATTTCCACTAATTCGCGGCATTGTATGTGTGCCGAGGTTGAATTGTCTGCATTATGGTTCTCAAATTTTTCCATTGTCTGTCAGTGTCGTTTTCTTTAGCATGGCAGATCCGTATATGCCAATGATTGTGTGATTCCCGGTTTTAGGAATCAGCCCGTGTCATTGCACTTTATGGCCGTGCGCATGACGTGCCTGCAAAATTAGTTAAACTTTTATTGTCATCCACCAAAAAACGCTTAAAGCGGTTGCCGGCTTGCACAGGATGAAATTGCGAACTGCTAAAGTGCCGTATTCGGTGAAGCGAGTTTTTGCGTGAGTGAATCTGTTAATTATCAGTGTCTTGTTTAAATCGATACAAAGGGGATAAGGCATATCTTCTTTTTTCATTATTATATAAACAAGGAAGTGGTCTGATGATTGACTGATAAGAAAAAATCAATAACTTTACGGTAATAAAAAACTTAGGCAGCGTGACCGACTTATCGACAAGTTGGCCAAAGAGAAAATATAGGCAAAGTCTCAATAATAATTATTATACAAGCAGCATATTGCTATGAAAATAAACGAGATACACAATTGTGGCGAGTTGATTGATTATATCAACGAAATCGGTTTCCTGCCTCTGCTGCGGATGAGGTTGGGAGGTTGGTCGGCAGAGGAGGCGGTGGACGAGGATTGCCGATATGCCGCATTGCCCGACGGTGGCTGGGAATGGCCGTTGTGGAATTGGAAAGGCGATATAATACAAGAATGCGGATGTGCCTATGGTAAGTTTTTCGACCGAAAAGCAGCTTTCATAAGCCGCGAGTGGTGGCCCGATTTCTGCAACTATCGTCGCAGCGTGTTCCCGTATCCCGGGCAGGGGAGTGTAGAGGACATGATACTCCAGACCTTGAGAGAAAACGGCAGTATGATTACCCGCGACCTGCGCAAGGCCTGTGGCTTTACGGAGACAAAAATGCGTGGCAAGTTTGACGCTTTCGTCTCTCGCCTTGAGATGGGCGGCTATATCGTCACTGAGGATTTTATCTATCCTAAAGACCGGCATGGTCGCAACTATGGTTGGGGGTGGGCTTTGCTCACCACGCCCGAATCGTTTTTGGGAAAGGATAGTTGCCATCCCGACCGCACGCCCGAAGAATCTCGTCAACGAATGAAAAAGCACTTTCAAATGCTGTTCCCGTATTCCGATGAACGTTTATTGGATTCTCTTTTGAAATAATGAGAATTGCCATATATGTTATTGTGGACATTAATCCTGTCCCATGCGTTGAATATTAAACGCTTAGGGGTGGATTTGTGCAACAATGGATGACAATAATTGAGATGCGCATGCGGAATATTGCTTGAGTCGCACAGATTCCATTATGCTTTATTGAAAGAAAATTTGATGAATACGCGACTTTTTTTGTGGTAATGTTGTTGCTTTCTCGAAAAAAAGCACTACCTTTGCAGTGCAAAAGAGAAATAATTGTCCAGTGGTGTAATGGTAGCACTTCGGATTCTGGTTCCGCCTGTGAGGGTTCGAGTCCTTCCTGGACAACAA
>CALUNI010000066.1 GCA_944321905.1 uncultured Muribaculaceae bacterium
CGAGCCCGACGACCAATACAAGGGCGACTTTGCCCGCTCCTACTTCTACATGGCCGCGGCATACAACAGCTTGATTGACGACTGGCATAGCGACCAACTTGCGGGCGACAGCTACCCGTGCTTCAGCTCATGGTCGGTGGAGATGCTGATGAAGTGGCATCGCGAAGACCCCGTGAGCGAAAAAGAAATCGACCGAAACGAGGTTATATACAAATGGCAACACAACCGAAACCCGTTTATCGACCATCCCGAGCTCGCCGAATACATTTGGGGAGACAGCAAAGATGAAGGATGGATTCCCGGCGGAGTGACCGAGCCGGCCATAATCAAGCCGGCCGACGGCGAGGTGTCAGACCTTGGCATAACAGCGGTTGGGCATACAATATCTGCAACGCTCACCATCAAGGGCGCGGCATTGACGCAAGATCTGGCAATATCGCAAACCGGCGACACAGGCTTCAGCATCTCTCCATCCAACATACCGGCATCGGATGCCAATGCGGGAGCCGTAGTCACAGTAAGCTTTAAATCCTTGCAGGCGGGCACCTACGAGGCAGCCGTATCTGTTTCGAGCAACGAGGTGAAATCTACATTCACTGTCAGAGCCGAAGTGGTTGCCGGCATTCCTGCACTTCCCGCCACCAACGTCACCACCGACTCGTTTACCGCCAACTGGATATGTATAGATGACGACAACGCCGACTATACGCTATCGGTAAAAAACATCGACGCCGACGCGCCGGTTGCCGGATTCCCGGTTACCGTCAAAGCGGGCAATGAAAGCTACAACGTCACAGGCCTCGATTACAACACCCGATACAGTTACACACTCACAAGTGCCAACTCGCATGAATCAAACGTAGTGGAAGTAACGACAGCCGACGTAGCACACATATTGCAATTCGAGACACCGACCTCGCTTGAATTCAGCGCGACACCGGGCATCCCGTCGGACGAACAACAGATATCCGTTTACACCGAATATATTTACGACCCTATAACGGTCACGGCAACGGGCAACTTTGAAATGAGTCTTGACCACAACACATGGGCAAACTCGCTCACGCTCGACCCCGACGGCGAGACATTCTACCTGCGAATGAAAGCCACACAGGCCGAAGGCAGCTACTCGGGCATTCTTTCGATGAAATCGGGAATTTACGAAAGCCCGGAAGTCGATTTGTCGGGTACAGTCGCTGCCCTGCGATCATTTTTTGAAGACTTTGAATGGACCGGATACCCGGGAAGCTACTACGTCGGGCAGTTTGAGGGCAACGCATGCTTGTGGCAAATCAACGGCATGTATCTCGCAAGTTCGTCGGAGCAAGACCACCCCAACGGCAAATATTGCGCCCGCCTCAGGAAAAGCAAAGGCGGCTCGATGGAAATGGCCGAGGACAAAGCCAATGGAGCAGGCACTCTCACCTTCCTCGGCGCAGCCTACAAAGACGACGAAGACAGCGACGTGGCAGTAAGCTACTCTACCGATGGCGGAGCCTCGTGGACGATTGCAGGAACCGCAACATTGACCGCAGGCAACAGCCTTAAAGAATACACAATCCGGCTAAACGTGCCGGGCAACGTGCGCCTGCGCTTCGAGCAGCAAAGCGGCGACCGCATCAATATCGACGACATTGAAATAACAGACTGCAATCAGTCGGCGATTGGAGAGGCTGTAGCCGACGGTAACGGTTGGGATGCATTTGCCACCGCCCCCGGTCAAATCACGATAACGTCGGCCGAACCTTGCCAAATCAACATCTACACTGCCGATGCCTTGCAAGTTTTTAGCGGCTTGGTAACGGGCCGGCATACCATGAATCTGAACAAAGGCATATACATAGTGGTCTGTGGCAACCGCTCCAAGAAAGTCATAATCAAGTAGCGAGTACGGCAACCGCCGCACAGCATGAAAGGAGCCTGTTTGGCGCATGTGCCAAGCAGGCTCCTTTCTCTATAATATAACTGTAATTTAATCCAAATCCAATGGCCGTTTTGGGTTTAATCTTCGTCGGCCTTCGTTGCCTCATAAGCCTTGAGCAACTTGTCTTGCACGTCGCCGGGTACAAGCTCATACGACGCAAACTTCATGGTGAACGACGAGCGTCCGCCGGTGATTGAGCTAAGGGCAGTAGAATAAGACGACATCTCTTTCAATGGAACTTTTGCCGTAATCTTCTCAAATCCCTTGTCGCTGCTCATGCCCATTATTATGGCACGGCGCGACTGCAAGTCGCTCATCACGTCGCCCATCTTGTCGGACGGTACGAGCACGTCAACGTCATATACCGGCTCAAGAATCTTAGGATTGGCATTCTTGAACGCGTCGCTGAAGGCATGGCGCGCAGCCAGGCGGAACGATATTTCGTTTGAATCAACCGGGTGCATCTTACCGTCATAAATGCACACTTGCACGTCTCGGGCATATGAACCGGTAAGCGGTCCTTGCTCCATGCGGTCCATTATACCTTTCACAATGGCCGGTATGAAACGCGCATCGATTGCACCGCCCACGATACAGTTGTGTACCACAAGCTTTCCGCCCCATTCAAGAGGTATTTCCTGAGTATCCTTGACGTTCATCTTATACTCTTGGCTGCCGAAGCGGTAAACGTCGGGCTTAGGCATCCCTTCCACATACGGTTCGATAATCAAGTGCACTTCGCCAAACTGGCCTGCGCCACCCGATTGTTTCTTATGACGATAATCGGCACGGGCAGCCTTGGTAATGGTCTCGCGATAAGGAATGCGCGGCTCGGAGAACACCACATTCAGCTTCTCGTTGTTCTCTATGCGCCACTTGAGGGTGCGCAAATGGAACTCACCTTGCCCCGAAACGATGGTCTGTTTCAGCTCCTTCGACTGCACAACGACCCAAGTGGGATCTTCCTCGTGCATACGATTCAATATTTCGCTGAGCTTTTCGGCATCGGCCTCGTTTTCAGGTTTTATTGCGCGTGAATACTTAGGTTCGGGATGGCGGATGAAATCGTAACGGCTTTCAAAGCCTTTCTCGTTAAGCGTGTTGCCCGTTTTTACATCTTTCATTTTCACGGTCGCGCCTATATCGCCGGCCTTGAGTTCGTCGATCGGTGTCCTTATCTGTCCGCAAGTGCAGAATATCTGAGCCATGCGCTCTTTGCTGCCCTTGTCAACATTAATCAAGTCAACGCCGGCTTTCAGCGTACCCGACATGACCTTGAAATAAGAAACTTCGCCTATGTGCGGTTCTACCGAGGTCTTGAACACGAACAGGCTCACCGGCCCGTTAGAATCGGGCTTTACCTCGTTCATTTCGGTATCGACCGGGGCGGGCATGTCTTGCACGAAAGGCACCACGTTGCCCAGGAACTCCATCATGCGACGCACGCCCATGTCTTTCAGTGCGCTGACGCAGAACACCGGATAAATGCTGCGATCGACAAGTCCCTTGCGAATCCCTTCGCGCATCTCGTCCTCGGTCAATGTCCCGCTCTCGAAATACTTGTCCATGAGCGACTCGTCATTCTCGGCTGCAGCTTCTACAAGCACTTTCTGCATTTCCCGAGCCTTGTCGATGTATTCGGCAGGCACGTCGGTTATTGTCGGGACACCGCCCTCGGGTCCCCATGAATATTTCTTCATGAGCAGCACGTCGATCATCGAGTTAAAGTTGGGCCCGCATTCTATTGGGAACTGAATTGGAACCACACGAGAGCCAAACACCTCGGTCAACTGGTGCATCACGCTGTCATAGTCGCATTTCTCGCCGTCGAGCTGGTTGATGGCAAAAATCACAGGCTTCTTTTCCTGCTCTGTCACGCGGAAAATATTTTGCGTACCCACTTCCACGCCATATTGCCCGTCGATGACAATCACGGCAGTGTCGGTAACATTCATCGCAGTGATGGCGTTGCCCACAAAGTCGTCGCTTCCCGGGCAGTCAATCACGTTGAGCTTCTTGTTCAAGAATTCGGCATAAAAAATCGTAGAGAATACCGAATATCCATATTCCTTCTCCACGGGAAAATAATCGCAAACCGTGTTTCCTGCCTCGACAGTTCCGCGACGTTTTATAACTCCACACTCGTAAAGCATAGCTTCGGCGAGTGTGGTTTTTCCCGAGCCCTTGCTTCCTACAAGGGCGATGTTTTTGATTTCGTTCGTTTCGTAAACTTTCATGTTATCAGTTTTTAAATTGAATTATTCAAAGTATAGTTCAAAAAAGCGGACGCAAATTATAAAATTATTTCCTAATTTCCCATTATTTTTATATGTTACAAAACATAGTTTTTACATACAAAAATACATGTAAAACCCCGGCAACAGCGATTTCGCACCTCTCATGTTGCCGGGGTTTGTGCCTATTATGTTATGAATCAATCGTTATTCAAGCGAGTCGTCGGTGTCTATGATTCCGTCAAACACCTTCACTGCCGGTCCTTCCATTAATATATGCCCTGTAGATTTTTCACAACTTATCCTCAGTGTGCCGCCATCCATCACTATTTCGGCAGTGCCCTCGCACCGTCCGTCATGCAGCGCGGCCACATATGTGGCACATGCACCCGTACCACAAGCCTGCGTTATTCCCGATCCGCGTTCCCACACTCGCATCCTTATCTTGCCTTCTTGCAGCACCTGCGCAAATTCCACATTCACGCGGTCGGGGAAAAGCCTGTGGCATTCAAGCCTCGGCCCTATTTTTTCAAGTTCGACCGATGATATGTCATCGACAAATATCACGAGGTGGGGATTTCCCATCGAAACCGATATGCCCGATGTATATGCGTCATAGCCGCAGCCGAGGTCAACCGTGCCGAAACACCGAGGCTCACCCATATCGACAGTAACACTTGCCACACGGCCATCCTCGACATTAAGATACAACTTCTTTATGCCCGACAGCGTTTCAAGTGCTATGTCGGTCTTGCCGGTCAACCCATATTCATACAAGTATTTCCCTATGCAACGGCTTGCATTGCCACACATCATCGCTTCCGACCCGTCGGCATTGAATATTCGCATCGAGAAGTCGGCAACGTCCGACTTGCCTATCAGCACCAATCCGTCGCTGCCTATTCCCGTGTGGTACTTGCTCCACCGCACCGACAGCTCCTCGGGATTCTCTATGGGAAATTTCAACGTGTTGACGTAGATATAATCGTTGCCCGCACCGTGCATCTTGGTAAATTCAATCTTCATATTTTCTTCTAATTTGTAACTTCGCACAAAGTTAAGGATTTTTTCTCTTAAAAATATATCGCCGCCGAACCGCCGACCGACACGTATTGTGCAACACGGCTAAGTCCATCGACATACGACCCGCCGATGCCATAGTCGCAGAACAGGCGGAAGCCGAACCGCTCGGCAGCAAGCATCGACACCGACACTCCCGCCTCGCCGCAAGCTGCCGACCGACCGCCAATCGCAGTGTCGGACAACTTGCAACTGCCATAATAAGTGTAGCCGCACGAAAGCTTCGCACCTAAGCGCAATTGCGCCCAAACGGGATACGAAAAATAAGCACCCGCAAGCGTCCTTGCGGCATTCATGGTTTCCCGAGCCAACGTGCCGTTATATTCAATGGGCATTACGGCCATGGCCGCACTGCCGCCGATGCCGAAATAAGGGTTGAAAAAATAAGCACCCTGCAAGCCTGCATTTGCCCCTATGGCAGGTTTCACGTCTCCACCGGGCAAATGATACCTGGTCAGCGGTATGCTCATCGCAAGGTCGGTGGAGATGAACGACGGATCGCGCCAACGGTCAAGCGGGTCGCCATACAGCAAGTCGTTCAATCCCCGTTCCTTGAAAATCAAGTCGGCAAAGTAATACCCCATTTCGGTAGCAAGTACGCCTATGCCTGCGCCTACCACTATGTCGCCCATCCAATGCCTGTTATGCACCATGCGGCTTGCCGCAGTGGCCGTTGCTACGGCATATCCGCCAAGGCTTATCCACGGGCTCCTATCGCCATACTCCTTATGCAGCATCGTGGCGAGCATGTAACTGACTGCCGTGTGTCCCGAAGGGAACGCCCGGTCATCTTCTCCGTCGGGACGCATCTCCCCCACAGTCCGCTTGAGCGACTCCGAAACACCTATAGCCAATACTGCAGAAAAAGCGTCCGACACTATCATCCTCGTCCACGAGCTGCGTCCGTCAACGCCGCCAAGCTTCAATGCGAGCAATGCTACCCCGGGAGCGTATTGCAGGTAATCTTCATACTGCGTGCCGTAATGCCGGGCATGCACGTCGCTTGCCGCATCCTTCAAGTTGCCGTTTGCGCCATATATCGCAAGTCCGCCTATTATCATAGGCACTCCCGCATGGGTTATCCTAAATGCGGGAGTCCTCGACACACGGTCGAAGCAGCTGATGCTGTCACCCGGCACCTGTACTGCCGCAGCCGTGCCACAGCACAAAATCGCCAAGCATAATATCGACATCCTAACCAAAAATTTCATTTGCACGTGTTTTTTTATATAATGAGGCACAAACATACGTAAAAAACATCACAAAAAAGCTATGCTGTGCAAAATAAACCCTAAAAATTTTGCATCACAAACGAAACTCACTATCTTTGCAACACCGTTTGACAGACAATGCCCGTCGGCAAGCGGATAACACAAAGTATGCGGTAATAGCTCAGTTGGTAGAGTGGAAGCTTCCCAAGCTTCAGGTCGCGAGTTCGAGCCTCGTTTACCGCTCTCACACAAAAAAGGGAGACAATCACATCGCGATTAGTCTCCCCATTTTTTATGCTTTCCTGTTCCTCAACGCCTGTAGTCTGACGCAAGGCACGGCTTGTGACCTATATTATAATAATCCAGTCCCACCGATGTCAAATCTTCGGGTTGATAAATATTACGCCCGTCTATCACCACGTTGCCAGCCATCGCTTTCTTTATCACTTGCCACGACGGCAGCCTGAACTCTTCCCACTCGGTGACCACTATCAGCGCATCGGCATCGTTGACCGCATCATATATGTCCTTGCTGTAAACGACCGGTTTCCCGGCAAGGCGGCGACGAGCTTCATCCATTGCTACGGGGTCGTATGCTTTCACTGTGCAGCCTGCCGAAAGCAACATGTCGATAAGCACGAGCGACGGAGCTTCGCGCATGTCGTCGGTTTTGGGCTTGAACGCAAGTCCCCACACCGATATGGTCTTACCCTTTAGCTTGTCTTCACCGCCAAATATCTTGACGAGCTTCTTAAACAGCACCTGCTTCTGCCCCTCGTTGACGGCCTCGACCGCCTCGATGATGCGCATGTGCATCCCATGCTCCATAGCCGTGTGCGCCAGTGCCTTCACGTCTTTTGGAAAGCACGACCCTCCATACCCGCAACCCGGATACAAGAACTTGCTGCCGATGCGGCTGTCAGACCCTATACCCTTCCTTACCATGCTCACATTAGCGCCAACAAGTTCACACAAGTTGGCAATGTCGTTCATGAAACTTATGCGCGTAGCCAACATAGCATTGGCGGCATATTTTGTCATCTCGGCCGATGGTATGTCCATGAAGATAACACGGAAACTGTTGAGCATGAACGGGCGATACAGCCTTGCAAGCAGCTTTTCGGCCTGCTCGGAATCGGTACCGACGACCACACGCTCGGGACTCATGAAATCTTTTATTGCCACTCCTTCTTTCAGAAATTCGGGATTTGAAGCCACGTCAAAATCGATGTCTAACCCACGATGTCCCAATTCCTCGCGAATAACCTGCCTGACTTTTTCGGCAGTGCCTACAGGCACCGTGCTCTTGGTTACCACCACAAGGTACTTGTTCATGTTACGCCCGATGGTACGAGCCACTTCGAGCACATACTTCAAGTCGGCACTGCCATCCTCGTCGGCAGGAGTGCCTACGGCCGAAAATACAATTTCCACGTCGTCGAGAACCTCGGCAAGGTCGGTGGTAAAAGTCAACCGCCCGCTACGGCTGTTTCGCTCCACCATTTCACCGAGTCCCGGCTCGTAAATAGGCAGAATGCCTTTCTTGAGATTTTCGATTTTATTCTTATCTACATCGACACATGTCACATTTACCCCCGTTTCGGCAAAACAGGCACCTGTAACAAGGCCGACGTATCCACTTCCGACAACCGCAATATGCATATTTAATATTATGTTTACAAAAAAATGTTTGGTCTCCTATCAATACTGCAAAAGTATCAATAAAAAACCAAACCGATTATATAACTTTTTTAAATTTTGCAGAATTTCTAAATCATGCCGGCCTATTTTGAATTTCTTAAAACAGGCTCAGGATTCTATATGAAACGGAATCTGCGCTTTTTCTTTTCGTGATGTTCTTCTCCATAGCCGTAGCCATAACCGTATCCGTAGCCATAACCATAGCCGTAATGCTTGGTCGATACATTCACGTCGGTGAGCAGGATGGCAGGATTGGCTATTTTTCCGTCTTTATACATGCGGTCGAAATCATACAGATACCTCTTATCAACCATCCCGTCCCGCATCACATAAACGGTCATATCCACAAATCGGTTAACCACCGACGCATCGGCCACAAGCATAAACGGTATCGTATCCAATAGTATTATGTCGTAACGCTCGCGCAACGTGCCAATCATCTCGGCAAAACGTTCCGACATGAGCAATGCCGTCGGATTAGGCGGTATAGCACCAACCAAAATCACGTCGAGGTTTGGCATGTCAAATACACCCTTAACTATGATGTCGTCGATGTTATCGACTCTACCCGACAAGAATGAACTTGCTCCCGCACGGTGGCTTCCCGACTTCGCAATGCCAATGTTCTTAGAAAAGGCACCCTTGCGCAGGTCAAGGTCAACAGCTATAATCCTTTTGCCGGCATGGGCGCACGACAATGCCAGATTGACCGACACGAAGCTTTTCCCTTCGCCCGGCATGGTTGAAGTGATTTGCACCACCGCGCCTTTGCCGTCCGATGGCTTGACCATATAATTCAAGTTATTGCGTATAATCCTAAATGCCTCGGTTATGCCATCCGAGCCGTTCTCGCTTACCACTATTTCCTTGCCCTGCTGCCCTTGCGTCTTGCGCGGCAACTCGCCCAGTATGGGAACACTCGAAACCGATTCTATGTCGCGGCGCGTGTGTACCATGGTATCGAGCGACCGTATCCAGAAAATCAAGTAGATTATTCCTGCCGGGAACAGCAATCCGAGCATGAACCCGGCCAAGGTTATATTCACCGTCGAAGGCGAAACAGCCTCGTCGTCGCCTCCGGCACGTTCCACTATCTTGGCATTCGGCTCGGCTATTGCCATCTGTAACGCATTTTCTTCTCGCTTGTTAAGCAGGTACAGATAAAGCTCTTCCTTGATTTTCTGCTGGCGCAACACATTGCTTATTTCGCGCTCTTGCGTCGATACCGATGCTATGCGACGGTTGGCACTCTCTTCCTGCCTGAGGGCTTGAGAATGCTTCAGCTGCAAGCTGCTATAGAAACTGTTTATCGAACTTTTTATGTTTTCCTCCATTGTCGAAAGCGACTTGTCAAGCTCCTTTACCACCGGGTTGTCGGCACTCGATGTCGATATCAATCGCAGGTAAGTAAGGCACTGCTCGTTATACAAGCCTATCTGCTGTTCCACGCCCATGTCAGAAATACCGGTGTTGGCAGGAATCAAGTTATGATCCGACATGGCCTCTATGTAATCTTTAAGATACTTGGTTAGCGTCATCTGCATTTCCACAGTGGCCACGTTTTCGGTATATTTCGACCCTTCGGCCATGAAAGCCGACGCGGCAGCCGAAATGTCGGGAATATTGTTGTCAACTTTCAACTTTTCTATCTGGTCGTCAATGCCGCCAAGGTCGGCCGATATGGCAACTATGCGGTCGGCGATGAAAGCCTCGGTATTACGCCCCACGCGGTTCTTGTCGTTGATTGCATCCTTGTTGTAGCAAGCAATCAAGGTGTTGAGCACGTCCACCGCCATGTCGTAATTGTCAAGCTCTATGCTCAAGCTGACCACCGTGCCATAATCCTCGGGCATCTGCACCACGAGGTTTTTGCTCAAAGCCAGCGACCTCTCATGCACGTTCGACACGTCAACATATAATTTCTCGCCCGACATTTCCTCAGCGTCAAACAAGTGCGTGGCGGTAATCACAAACGTGTCGGCATCGCACACCACCTTGTTCCCAAATTTGGCATTATGCCAGTCGTCGTCAACTTCGGAAGTTGTGCAACGATATTCAAACTCGTCACCGTTCTGCGGAATTATTTCAAGTTTGTATCCTTTTTTACCCACTTCGCCAAGCGGAGTGAGTGCTATGGGGTTGTTTTTATATAGATTAACCTTGCGCAACACCGGAGAATTATAATACATGACATCTATGCCAAGCTCCTTTACAACTTCGTCGAGAAGCGTGGTCGATTTCATGACATACATCTCGTTTTCAACATTGTCGGCCCCTGTATTAAAGCCAAGGTCGGAAAACATCGACAATTCGCTTGCAATGCTACCGCCGCCGTTTTTGTCTTCAATGTTTATGACAACGGTCGCGTTCGACAGGAATGTCTGCGTCTGCGACTGCGTGAAGACAAACGCAATGAGAGTCATCCCAACTATTGAAATTACAAACCAATACCAATAACCGAGACACGCCTCAAAAAAAGCCCTTAACGGAATACCAGAGTCGGCATTTTCGTCCTTTTCAATCTGGTCCCTTTCAAAGTCCTGCATAAATACCTATCAATTAGTTTGAGTTAAGTTACTAACAAAGAACTCGACAACTTGCGGCAAGCATCACACAAATAAGCAATCAAGCCCTCCACATTTCATTACATATTATTTATATCCTCTTGACCGGCAAATAATCTCGCCGCAAGGCTTTCCTGAAAATTTCCACTGCAAAGATAGTTCAAACCTGTCGAATTGCAAAATTACGGAAAATCGTTTTGAATGCCGTCCGTCCAATGAAACACGAGGCAAGCCAAACAAAATTTCGACAACCCATTATGCGCCAACCGCAGATTTTGCCTAATTTTGCATTACAATATCACGTCGAGTTATGTGGGTAATCCTTGCAGTGACCTCGGCCTTGTGCCTCGGGTTTTACGATATATTCAAGAAGCTGTCGGTGACAGCCAATAATGTCCTCACGGTACTGCTGCTCAACACACTGTTTGGCACACTGCTCATGTCGCCTGTACTCATTGCCGATATTGTTGAGGGAGACTGGGGATTCGGCGGGAATACGGCGGTAGGACACCTGCACATAATCGTCAAGTCGGCCATAGTTCTTGCCTCCTGGACTCTTGGATACTTCAGCATAAAGCACCTGCCACTCACCATCACAGGGCCTATCAATGCCACGCGCCCGATTATGGTGCTTGTGGGAGCGTTGCTCATATTCGGCGAAACGCTCAACACGCTTCAGTGGTGCGGAATTCTGCTCGGATTTGCGTCATTGTACCTGATAAGCCGCATCGGCAAGAAAGAAGGCCACTCCATCATTCACGACCGCTGGCTATGGATGAGTATTGGCGCAATGGCGTTTGGAGCCATAAGCGGGCTATACGACAAGTGGCTGCTCAGACGGTACGAGCCGCTACAGGTACAGGCATGGTATTCGTTCTACCAGTTGGTGATTATGGGCATAACGGTAATGCTGATAAAACGTGCAGGCCACGACACCACCCCGTTCCGTTGGAAATGGACCATTCCATGCATCGCCGTTTTCCTCACCGTGGCCGACATGGCATATTTCTATGCGTTGTCGTTCGACGACTCGATGATAAGCGTCGTGTCGATGATCCGGCGCGGCAGCGTGATAGTGTCGTTTCTTTTCGGCGTAATTGCCTTGCATGAGAAGAACTTGAAACTTAAGCTTATCGACCTGTCGGTACTGCTTGTCGGGTTGATATTACTCGTGATAGGAAGCAAATAACTTAAAACAAATATCATAAACATATGTCGATACTGAAAGAAAACATACCTGTTGGCCTATGCAGCGACCACGCAGGATACGCAACAAAAATGGCTGTAATAGAATACTTGCAGAAAAACGGAATCAAGTATGTTGATTTCGGCACATACAGCGAGGACAGTTGCGACTATCCCGATTTCGCACATCCATGCGCACGAGCCGTTGAACGTGGCGAATGCTATCCCGGAATAGGCATATGCGGCAGCGGCGAAGGCATAAACATGACACTTAACAAGCACCAGGGAATACGCTCGGCGCTATGCTGGATACCCGAAGTGGCACGGCTTGCCCGGGCACACAACGATGCCAACGTTTTGGCCGTGCCCGGACGCTTCCTGACCGACGAAGAAGCCATAGCCATCGTAAAGACATTCCTCGACACTCCTTTTGAGGGTGGCCGCCACCAACGCCGCATCGACAAGATACCGGTAAACGACAAATGAACGTGCCACACGATAAGATGAAATCCTCCAACGGATACGAGGAACGATATGGGCGGCAAACGATGCTGCCACAAGTCGGCCTTGAAGGCCAACGCAAGTTGTCGAAGTCACGAATACTTGTTATAGGAGCCGGAGGGCTTGGCTCGCCGGTGGCTTTATACCTTGCCGCAGCAGGAATCGGGCTAATAGGGATTGTTGACGACGACAATGTTGACCTTTCCAACCTGCAACGGCAAGTCTTGCACAACACCGGCGACATAGGCACACCCAAGGCGGCCTCGGCAAAAGGGAAAATAAGCCTGCTAAATCCCGGCATAAAGGTTATAGCCCATCATGCACGCTTCAATGCCGACACTGCGTCCCGCATACTCGGCAATGGATACGACGCGGTAATCGACTGCACCGACAATCCGGCATCGAAATTCCTTGTCAACGACATATGCGTCGAGGCCGGCATCCCGCTCGTGCATGGAGCCATAAACCAATTCTCGGGCAACGTCATGACCATCGTGTCGGGCAGCGCCACGCTTCGCGACCTTTTTGGCACTCCGCCGCCTACTTCGAGCCAACCCATAGGCACTTTTGGCGCGATAGCCGGCATCATAGGCTCGATACAAGCGGCCGAAGCCATAAAACTGCAACTCGGAATCGGCGACTTGCTCGTGAACCGAGTTCTGACCTTCGATGCCTTGTCCATGACATGCTCGGTGTTCAGGATACCGCCGCAGGCACACAAAGTGGCTGCCGAGTAATTTTGGTTACAAAAAAAGTAATATATATACACTTATTGTCAAACATTCGATATAATTTTGTAATCGGGAACTTTGATTTTTCAATGGAATTAAAAGATTTGATACAAATATTGCACGATAAGAGCCTGTCTTGCGTTATATTAAAAAGCGACGGTGGAATAGTGCAATGCCATCGCCGAGGCGTAATCGACCTCTACGAGCTGTTGGCACACACTCCCGAAGTGCTTAACGGAGCTGTCGTTGCCGACAAGGTTGTGGGACGCGGTGCAGCGGCATTGATGGTATTGGGACGCATAAAGCAATTGCACACCGACGTGCTTAGCCGTCCCGCGCTTGAAATGCTGCAACAGGGCGACATATCCGTAAGCTACGGCATACTGGTCGATAACATAATCAACCGAACCGGCAACGACATTTGCCCTGTC
>CALUNI010000067.1 GCA_944321905.1 uncultured Muribaculaceae bacterium
GACACATAAATCAGAGAAAGCCACAAAATATCGCAGCTTATAGTACATGAACCGATTTTATGGCTAACGAAAAAAAAAGAAGGTGCATCGTGCATTACGACACACCCTCGTCGGGGAATGTCACCGACACTTCGCCCGTAAATGTGCCATTAGTCAGGCGACCGGTGATCACCGTCTTGTCTCTAAGCACCAAAGAGCCCTCGCCGTCATACGGCTTATTGGCGACAAAAGTGCCGACCCAGAATTCACCTGTGGCAGCCACTAATGTGCCTTGCCCGTCGCGGCGGTTTCGCTTCCATTGCCCGGTGTATTGCGAGCCGTCGGGGTATGTGGCAGTGCCTTGCCCTTCCTTGCTGAGTCGTTTAAACTCACCCTCGTAGTGAATGCGCAGAGTGGCGTTAGAGATTTCGCCACGCGACAGTCCCGAGGCCGTCTGCTCTCGTGAATACACATATGTGCCGTCGGAGTGATATTGTGAATATACCCCGGTCGGGTGGCCGTGTTTCAACTGCTCAAATCTGATGTCGCCATTATACCTTGCGGTAGCCACTATCGAGTCGCCACTGCCGTTGCCGCCGCACAGCTGCATGTAGGGTCGTCGCTGCTGCGAGGGGACGTATTTCACGCTGATATTGGGCATCTGCTGCAACGGTTGCCCTACAGGGTCGTCGCGCAAGGGAGTGAAGACCACATTCAGCGCAAATTTCTTGAGCATATCTTCGTTGGTCCACTTGTTTTTCTTGTCAAGCAAGTCGGGGTAATAATACTCTAGTAGCTTGCGATGGTCGCTCGACGAGATTTTCCTTCTGGCGTATATCATGTTTACGGTCGAGGAGTCGTTCAAGGTTAACGAGTCGGTGCCGATAAACCAGAAAATATTTCCACCAGTCCCTACTGCGTTATCCAAGAGGGACTGGTAGTCGTGACGGAACATTACCTCGTCGTGTGGCTGCACCTTGTAGAGGCGGAAATATTTCCACCACTGCTCAACGTCGGGTTCCGAACCCTCTGCCAGTCCGGCCTCTAACAGCTGCATTAGGTATGACATTTTTACCCTAAGTTGGTTGGGCGTGTCTTGCTGTTTCCATATCTCCAATGTCCACGAGTCACCCACCTTTGTCCTATTCATTCCCGATTCCATGATTGCATGTGTCCAAAATGTCACAGTGGCCGCTACGGCTTGTGACTGAGCTAAAGCGTCCCAATCCATCGTGCCGGTCTTTTCTTGGTATTCGGCTTGATAATTTTTATATGACGCTTCCACGACGGCCTGGATGTCGGAGGCACCATTTACTGCAGCCTGCGTGAGAAGGGGGTAACACCTCGACAGCCTGTTGCGCCCGCGTGCCATCCGCATTGAGCCATCCTCCATGGCCATGAGTGCCGAGCCCATCGACAGCCCGTCGCCGTTGTCGTTTCTGAACATCTCCATTTCTTTGGCAAAGCCGCAGCCGGGCAATATGCCGCCGACGAGTCCCGCGGAGTCAATCTCGATTTTGATGGCAAGGTATGGCACAAAATCCTCTTCGTCGAAGTAGTCGGACATCCATATGCCTTCCATTTCGCTAAGGTTGCCCTCTTGGAGTTGTCGGGCAAGCGCACGTTGGTATTCCTGCCATAATCTTGCCTTGGCACTCTCGGCCACGGTGTCGCCCGAGTTGACCCGATGTTGGTAATATCGGTATTCTTGGTATATGCCGGGGATATTGTGGCTATTGATGTAGAAGTCCGACAAAAAATTGTGAGCTGCGAGTACGAGGTTGTCATCTTTGCCGTCGCGCAAGAGATATTCCATAACGGCTCGTTCGATGGCCGATGTGTCTTTTGCCTCGATGGCTTCTTCAACCTTACGCCACCTTTTCGATTTTTTGGGTGCTGCGGCCATTTCGCTGCAAAGCACTGTGGCGGCCAAGCATACTATTAATGCCCCTAATAGATGATGATAACTTTTCATGACAGTGGTTCGTTAAAAATGTAACCCGACGGCAAGTGCGAGCGAAATAGTCTTTCTTGAATTGGGGAAGCAAGAATATACATTGGAGAAACCATAATCAAAGACTGCCCCAACCTCAAAGAATTTGTATTTATAACCAGCAGCCATGGAAATGCTAAATAAGAACGGATTGTGGTAATCGCTGCCAGCGAGCAGGAATTCAAATTTCGGCCCGACACGGAAATATCCATTTTTATACAGCCAGCCACATTCGGGAGTAAGTAGGAAATAATAGCCATCGCTAAATTCGTCATTTGGCAAACCGCCATCGCCATAAAGCCAAGACATCGAGAATCCACCACCAAAGGCCCAAAACACTTGTTTGTAGAGCGAAGGAAAATATTCAAGATAACAAATAGCTTGAAAAGTTGAGCCAGTGCTTTCACATCCATCGCTCATAAGGCTTACTCCGAATGTATGATAAGCCGACATGTGTAACTTTTTTCTGTGCAACTGAATGCGTGTGGCGGTTTTTTCTTCCTCGGTGGCCTCATACACGTCGGTGATGGTGCGCGTTGAGCCGTCCTCGTAAAGCAGTTGGTAAACATCGGCAAAGGGAACCGAATCGGTTGGACTTTCAAGGTCTATCCAGTTTTTGTAATACACGATGGAGTCGTTCTCCGACACCTTTACAATTTGCGACTGAATCTCAGTACCGTCCTTAAGCACTACCACATCTTGGGCACCGGCTGTGGCATAGAAAAACATCACAAGAATCACACTTACAAGACTAAACGATTGTCGTATCATGGCTGATAATGTATTAGAGCCTCATGTGTCCCCTCATTTTGGCGATTTCAGATAAACGAAAAGCGTAGGACACGTTCTGATTATCTCTTACAGGCATCGCCAAACGCCTTACGGTAATAAACAGTCCACTCCCACGCCTCATCGCTATCTCGATCCCCTTGTCGGGGAGTGGATATACGACAAGCATGAGCGTCTTTCATAACTGCTTGATCCCACCGTAGATAATTTTGGCGATTTCGTAAGAAGGATAAAGCAAAGAAACGCTTCATTAAATATGTCTTAGGATGTAGCACGGCATAGCACGGGCTAATCCTGCTTCAAAATTAACGCTTTTATATCAAAAATAAGATATGTTTGGTGGAAATTTTGTGCTGAAAGCATGTTTTTTCATGCTTAAGCACGATTGGTTATAGTGTCTCTGTAGTTCGGCATCTCTGAAGCCGTTTCTGTAGGTGAACCTGTGACCGCAAGCTGCGCTTCGCTTGCATGTCGGTTAAGCATTGTATGACGGCTCCGCCGCCTCTTTTTGCTGTGTCGGACTGAAGCGGAACGCCGGGGGTGTTTCGGAGACATTGTATGACAGTTCAGCCGCCATATCTTACACGGCAGGCCTGTTCAGAAAAATGACATTCTATTGTATTGATATTCAGAACGTCAGTCTAACTTGTTTTGCCGACGGCAATAATTCTAAATTAAAGAACCGAGAGGGTAGGGCATAGGGTTATGGCAGTTCGTTGCGGCGTTTCATCAGCTCTTGTGCCGCGCGGTAATCGTCGGGCGAGCCTATGTCGATCCATGTGCCGTCGATGACGTATTGTCGCACCCTGCCCCCCTGTTCTATTAGGGCTTCGATGAAATCGGTTGCGTCGTAATAGGTATTGCGTGGAATTATTTCCAAGCAGCGTCGATTTATCATGTATATGCCTGCGTTGGCATAATAGTTATAAGTGGGCTTTTCTTCGAGACCCTGTATCGAATTGCCGTTGGTGCGAAATATAGCGTAAGGCACCGACACCACATAAGGAATTACGGCCGCCGTCATGTCGGCATCGTTCTCTATGTGTGTCATGTACATTGCCTCATAGTTGATGTTGGTGAGCAGGTCGGAATTCATCAGCAGCACTGTCGGGTTGTTTCCCGGCTCGACGAGCGTAAGCGAGCCTATTGTGCCAAGCCTGCAAGGTTCTTTCACGCATTTCACTTTTATTCCGGCCACGGGGTGTTCAAAGTGCTGCTCTATTTTTTCGGCAAGGTAATTTACCGTCACGCTTATGTCGGTTATGCCGTTGCGGGCAAGTGCCTCTATGTTATAGTCGATTATGCATCGTCCTCCTACCGGCAGCAGCGGCTTCGGTGTGTCGAGCGTCAATGGGCGCAGCCGTTCTCCGCGTCCGCCTGCCATGAGGACGGCATCGAGGGGCAGCAGAGAATGGAATACCGAGAAATCGTAAATCCGGCGTATCGTGCCATCGGCATTGAGGTGAGGAACAAGTGTTATCTTGCGTTGGCGTATCTCGCGTATGTCGGCAATGTCGGGCTGGCCGTCTTGAAAAGCAACGAAAGCCGTGTGCATTACGTCGGCTACCGGCGACTGCAGTGAATGCCCGTCGATAAGTGCGCGGCGTATGTCGCCGTCGGTGAGCGTGCCGGTCACACGCTGTCTGTCGTCTAAGGCAAACAGCGTCATCGTGCGTCCCGACAGGTTGTTCAGCTTGTGCAGTGCGTCGAGGACGGTCACATTTTGCGGGATGGTGTATTCCGATATGTTTATTTCATTCATTGCAGTAGTTCACTTTAGCATCTCGCTCACCGATGCGGTGAGATTGAACATAAACGTTGTGCCTCCCACGTGTGGTTGGGCGAAAGCTACTCCGAACCCCATTGCCTTGACCTTCAGCCCCGCGCCCACCGAGAACCCCGAAAGGAAGTTGCGGGCGTAGGTAGTCATGTCGGTACGGGTCTTGTAGTTATATCCCAAGGCTATGTAGAATTTCTCCGATGGCACATATTCCAGTCCGAATATCAAGTGCCTGAACAGGTTGCTCGTAAAAGAGTCATGCTTTTCAAGCTCTTGTGACGATGAATTGTCGGCAGTGCTATAATATGGCAATTTCCATTTGTTCAGGTTATAGGCCGTTATTGAGAATCGCAGCGGAGAGCTGCCGAGCGATTTGGAAACTCCCGCTTGTATGTCCCACGGCAGGCGGTCGTAGTTCTCGTTAAAACGTTTTACCTGGCCACCAAGGTTTTTCAAGACTATCGAGAACGACAAGTCTTTGTCGGGATTGTAGTAGTTGACACCCAAGTCGGCGCAAATGGCAAGAGCCTTGTATATTTCATAACTTGAGTGTACAAACTTAACCGTTATTCCGCCTCGCCACATGTCGCTGATGTCGTGGGCATATGTGCCCGAGATTGCTATGTCTGACGGGCTGAACGATGCCCCTGTGCTGTTGCCCTGCTCGTCGTAAGCGTCAATGCTCCCGTATCCGAAGTATTGCACTCCGATGGCCCATGCCGCACGGTCGCCTGCAGGAGCGGTAAAGCGCGCTCCCATGAAGTTGCTGCCTCCGAGGTAACGCATATAGTTGAGCCCTGCCTGCATCTCATATTCCGGGCCGAGCAATCCCGGATTCTGGTCGATGAGGTTTATGTCGTCGTCGATAATCGTGATGTTGGTACCGCCTAAAGCATATACGTGCGACGAGGCCGGCACGTTCAAGAACTCGTAGGCCGTGGTTCCGTCTTGTGCCACCGATGACAATCCACCGGCCATGGCGAGCAGCAGGGTAATGATGTGACGTTTGAAAATCATCTTTAATCAATAGATACCTATTGCATAAAACGTAATAAGCGGGCAAATAGTGTGCAATCTTAATTTTTTTCAACAAAATGGCTAAAGGAGAACCCTTTTGACAAAAATGCCTGAACATTATTAACCAATACCAAACATGCAATGCCAGAACTTGGTTTGTATGACATAAGCAACTATATTTGCCGATGAAAACGACCCATCGGTATCCGGTACCGATGAGTCGGATAAAAGAAAAAACCGCAGTATTATGAATCAAAATCTACAATATCTATCTCTTTGTCTTACGCTGTTTCTCATTGCATTCGGGAATAATCTGTGGGCGCAGGTGAGCCGGGTCTCGACTGTGAATCCAATGAATGGGCAACCATATGAGAAAGTGTATGATTATGACTACGTTGACGAGAAACCGCAATTCCCCGGAGGAAATTACGGGTTGCTCAATTACATAAGCGAGACTCGCGAATACCCTTATGAAGCATACAAGAACAAGGTGGAGGGTCGCGTTTTTTGCACTTTTATAATCAACACCGATGGCAGCGTGAGCAATATATCGATAATGCGCGGAGCCGAAGACGAGCAATTGAACAGGGAGGCCTTGCGTGTCATCAGCATGATGCCCAAGTGGAAAGCGGGCAAGGTTAATAACAAGCCTGTGCCCGTGCGTTGCTATCTGCCGATAGCATTTCATTTGTGACACGAAAAATGACTTCTGCCGAGATTAACCTTCAAGGGCGCGAAGGCGAGTTGGAATTTGCCGCCACGCTATTGCAGTTTCTTGATTACGAGCCTAACGATGAGCAAAACGAGCTTATAGCCGGTTTTGCTCGTTTTTGTGTGTCGGGTTGTGGCGAGCAGCTGTTGCTGCTGAACGGTTATGCCGGGACCGGCAAAACGTCGATTACCGGGGCTTTGGTTAAAACGCTTACGCACTTTGGCAAGAAATCGATGCTGCTTGCTCCTACGGGCCGTGCCGCGAAAGTGTTTTCGGAGTATGCCGGCCATCCCGCCTATACTATCCACCGCAAGATTTATCGTCAACGCAGTTATTCTCCCGAGGAGTACGGTGGGTTTAACGTGGCCGAGAACAAACACGCCGATACTATTTTCATCGTGGACGAAGCATCGATGATAGCCAATGCGGCTGTTGACGGCGCCATGTTTGGTACCGGACATTTGCTCGACGACCTCATCCACTATGTGTATAGCGGTTCGGGTTGCCGTTTGATTCTGCTCGGCGACAGTGCGCAATTGCCGCCGGTGGGGTTGGACGTGAGTCCGGCATTGAACCCGCAAGTGTTGTCGGGTTACGGGTTGCGTGTGATGCCTTTCACGCTGCGCCTGGTGGCTCGGCAGAAAGAAAATTCGGGCATACTGGAAAACGCAACATTGTTGCGCAACGCAATAGAGGCGTATTGCCGAGGGGAAGGGACAGAGCCGGATGCGCCTGTGTTGCATTTGAGCGGGTATGACGACATCAGCGCTGTTTCGAGTGAATTTCTTATCGACCAACTTGGCAGTAGTTACGGCAAGTTTGGAGTGAGAGGCACGACATTGATCACCCGTTCAAACCGACGCGCGGCACAGTTTAATCTGGGCATACGCAACAGTGTGTTGTTTTACGAGGACGAACTGGTCTCGGGCGACCTGTTGATGGTGGCTAAGAACAATTATTTGTGGAGCGAGAATTATGAAGGTTTTGATTTCATAGCAAATGGCGAGATGGCTCGCGTGGTGAGGGTACGCGGCACGGAAGAAGCGATGTATGGGCTGCGGTTTGCCACGCTTGAGCTTGAACTGTCGGACCACGACGTGGAAATAGAGGTCAAGGCTGTGCTTGACGCTTTGTATAGCGAGGCGGCCACTCTCACCCGCGAGCAGAGCGAAGCCTTGTATGTGGGAGTGATGTCGCAGTTGTCGGGCGACAAGCGCGTCAGATATCGTGCGTTGAAAAAAGATCCTTACTATAATGCTCTGCAAGTAAAATATGGCTATGCAGTCACGTGCCACAAGGCGCAAGGCGGGCAGTGGGAAGATGTATATATCGACATGGGCGGAATTCCCGAGGACGCGCTCACAGGCATACAGTTTTATCGGTGGCTATATACGGCAATAACACGCGCGCGAGGCCGCGTGTATCTCATAAATTCACCATTAGGCTCGCGATAAGCTCTTATTCCGTGGCATCGTCTTTTGATTTGCCATAAGGAGTTGCAGGCTCTGCCGCCATCGGCATGTATGAGTCGGGGGCGGTTTCTTCATATTGTTTAGGCTGCGGCTTCTTGTATCGTTGCAGGAATGTGTGGTTAATCAAGTATTCTATCTCTTGCAATGTTTTTTCTCTGACCGCCGGTCGCAGTTGGCACTCCCACACGGTCATTACCTTCCAACCCATTTTTCGCAGTGCAGCCTTGTTGCGCTCGTCGCGGCTGCGGTTGCGCCCGATTTTGTCTTCCCAGAATTTGACGTTGGAGTGAGGAATGTGCATGTGGGTGCTGTGTCCGTGCCAGAAGCATCCGTTGACGAAAATCACTATCCCATATTTTCGCAGCACTATGTCGGGACAACCCGGCAGCCCTTTTACATTTTTGAGGTAACGGTACCCGTGAGAATACAGGAAACGCCGCACTATGAGTTCGGGCTTTGTGTCTTTGCTTTTTATTTTGGCCATTACTGCCGACCGTTTCTGTTTATCCCATATGTCCATGTGGCGTTGCCTGTTTATATGCAACAAAGTTAATAAATTAATCGCTATTTACGGCTTTTTGTCATTGTCGTGGTTGGCTATGAAAAGTTGAGAAAAAATAGTAATTTTGCAAGTCGCAACAGATGCATAAATAATCAAGTGGATTTAATCGACATAATTATATTGATATTGGTGGCTGCCGGGCTCGTGTTGGGCTATATGAAAGGCTTGGTGGGGCAGGTGGCGACGATATGTGGCATAGCGCTTGGCATAATAGCCTGTCACTTATGGGGCGATTGGGCCACACAGGTCTTGGTGGAGATAGTACCCGAAACGGCAAGTTGGCCCGAGCCGGAATATACCACGGGCATCACGGCCAACATAGTATTGTTCCTGTTGGTATTCTTGGGCATAAAGATTGTCGGGGCTATGTTCAGGTCGGTTATGGCAAAATTGCACCTTGGCTTAATCGACCGCATGGGTGGAGCATTGTTTTGCGTGTTTAAATATCTGCTCATTTTGAGCATGGTGCTCAACGTGTGGTATATGTTCAGCCCGGACAGCGCAATGTTTACCAAGCGTCACGGCATGGACAACGTGCCGTTTGACGTGACGATGAAACTTGCGCCATCATTGCTCGGGGTCAGCACTTTGCCACGTATTGTAGATGACCTCGCACCGGGGATAAATGAAAATGTAAAAATGACGGAAAATGCAGACTGATATGGATGACAAAAACATACTTGACGCGGCAACCGAGGGCGAATATAAATATGGCTTCGTGACCGACATCGATACTCATGTCATACCCAAAGGGCTTGACGAGGACGTGATACGTTATATATCAAGCATAAAGGGGGAGCCCGAGTGGCTGCTTGATTTTCGCTTGAAGGCTTATCGTCACTGGTTGACAATGAAAATGCCGGATTGGGCGCATCTCGACATTCCGCCTATCGATTTTAACGCAATCAGTTATTATGCCGCGCCTAAGAAGAAGGAAGGGTTGAAAAGCATGGACGACGTTGACCCGGAACTTCGCAAGACATTTGACAAACTTGGCATATCGCTTGAAGAACAGATGAGACTGTCGGGCGTGGCCGTCGATGCGGTGATGGACAGCGTGAGTGTGAAGACTACGTATAAGGAGCGGCTTGCCGAACTGGGCGTGATTTTCTGCTCTATCAGCGAGGCCGTGCGCGACTATCCCGACTTAGTGAAGAAATATCTTGGAACGGTGGTGCCTTATACCGACAATTTTTATGCCGCTCTCAATTCGGCTGTATTTTCCGACGGCTCGTTTGTATATATTCCCAAAGGTGTTCGTTGCCCGATGGAGCTATCCACTTACTTCCGCATAAACGCAGCCGACACGGGACAGTTTGAACGCACCCTCATAGTGGCCGACGACGATGCTTATGTCTCATACCTCGAAGGGTGTACGGCACCTATGCGCGACGAGAATCAGTTGCATGCCGCTATCGTGGAAATAGTGGTTGAGGATCGTGCCATGGTTAAATATTCTACGGTGCAGAACTGGTATCCCGGCGACAAGGACGGGAAAGGGGGCATTTACAACTTTGTGACTAAGCGTGGATTGTGCCGTGGCGATTTCTCGAAGTTGTCGTGGACTCAAGTCGAGACCGGTTCGGCGATTACATGGAAATACCCAAGCTGCGTGCTTGCCGGGGATAATTCGGTGGGAGAATTCTATTCTGTCGCCCTTACCAACAATTACCAACAGGCCGATACCGGCACCAAGATGATACACATCGGCAAGAATTCGCGTAGCACCATAGTGTCGAAGGGAATATCAGCAGGGCATAGCCAGAACAGCTATCGCGGACTGGTGCGCGTGGCCAAGCAGGCCGCAAATTGCCGCAATTATACCCAATGCGACAGCCTGCTGCTAAGCGACACGAGCGGTGCGCACACGTTCCCTTATATAGACGTGCGTAACGATAGCTCGGTGGTGGAACATGAAGCCACCACGTCGAAAATTAACGAGGATCAGATATTTTACTGCAACCAACGCGGTATTCCCACCGAGGATGCTATAGGACTAATCGTGAATGGCTATGCCAAAGAAGTGCTTACAAAGCTCCCCATGGAGTTTGCCGTAGAAGCGCAAAAGTTGCTCCAAGTGTCCCTCGAAGGCAGCATCGGTTAATGGGCAGATTATAAAACGTCTGGTCTTATCATGAGTTAACATTAAATTAATTAGCAAAATATGACTGCTATGCTTGAAATAAAAGATTTACATGCCCAAATCGAGGGTAAAGAAATATTGAAAGGCATCGACTTGACGGTCAATGAGGGCGAGGTTCATGCCATCATGGGACCTAACGGGTCGGGCAAAAGCACGTTGGCTTCGGTGCTTGCAGGCAATCCCGCGTTTGCGGTGACCGGCGGAAGCGTCACTTTTAACGGAAAAGACTTGCTTGCGATGTCGCCCGAGGACCGCTCGCATGAGGGGTTGTTCTTGAGTTTCCAGTATCCGGTGGAGATTCCCGGAGTGTCGATGGTGAATTTCATGCGTGCCGCGGTGAACGAGAAGCGCAAGTATTATCATCAGGAGCCGTTGAGTGCAAGCGAGTTCTTGAAACTCATGCGTGAGAAGCGTGCCATTGTGGAACTTGACAACAAGCTTGCGTCGCGTTCGGTAAACGAAGGCTTTTCGGGCGGAGAAAAGAAGCGTAACGAAATATTCCAGATGGCCATGCTTCAGCCAAAGTTGTCGATTCTCGACGAAACCGACAGCGGCCTTGACATCGATGCCCTGCGTACCGTGGCAGGCGGGGTTAACAAGCTGAAAACCGACAAGAATGCCACCATTGTCATCACGCACTATCAACGGCTGCTCGATTATATAAAGCCCGACTTCGTGCATGTGCTGTATAAAGGGCGCATCGTAAAGACCGGCGGTCCCGAGTTGGCCTTGGTGCTCGAAGACAAGGGGTATGACTGGATTAAACAAGAATTTGAAGATTCAAAAGGTTAATGACATGTCGTCAATAAAGCAATATATCGACCTTTACAATGAATTTGGTCCTCGCATAAATACAGCCTCGCATGAAGTGTTGAATGCGATGCGGCCTGCCGCGCTCGCGTCGTTGAATGAATGCAGGATGCCGTCGAAAGGCGATGAAAATTATGAAATAAGCGACCTTGACGCAATCTACTCGCCCGATTACGGCGTTAACATCGACCGTCTTGACGTGGCGGTGGATACCGAAGAACCGTTCAGATGCGACGTGCCTAATTTAAGCACAATCTTGTTTTATGCGTCTAACGACATATATCATGACAATCAATTAGCTTCAAGCCAGTTGCCTAAAGGGGTAGTGGTAGCGTCAATGCGCAGTGCAGAAGTCGATGAGGTTGTCAAACGTTATTATGGGAAAGTTGCTCCCATAGATAATCCGCAAGTGGCACTCAACACGTTGCTTGCGCAAGACGGAATGTTGGTGTACGTGCCTGCCGGGACTGTGGTGGAGAAACCCATACAGCTCGTCAACTTATCGCGCGCGGCAAGCCCTATGATGACCAACAGGCGTATGCTAATCGTGGTTGAGGACATGGCGCAAGTCAAGATGCTTGTGTGCGACCACACGCAAAGCGGCGACGTTGATTTGCTTAACACGCAGGTCATAGAAGTGGTCGTGGGCAAGGGAGCGACATTTGATTTTTATGACCTTGAAGAAGCGAGTGCCGGGACTCACAGGGTGTCGTCGATGTGGGTGCGGCAGGCTGCCGACAGCAACGTGCTGATAAACGGCATAACGCTCATGAATGGCACCACGCGTAACGATTATCACATCGAAATAGACGGTGAGCGTGCCGAGACACAACTGCTTGGCATGGCAATCGCAAGTGGCAGCCAACATGTGGATAACCATACTTACATAGGACATAACGTGGGTTATTGCCGAAGCAATGAATTGTTTAAGTATGTCCTCGATGATGATGCCGTGGGGGCGTTTGCCGGAAAGATACTGGTTGCTCCCGGTTCTCCTCGCACCGAGGCTTATCAAAGCAACCGCAACATATGCGCAAGCGGCAATGCAAAAATGTTTACCAAGCCGCAGCTTGAGATTTATACCGACGACGTGAAGTGTGGGCATGGAGCCACTGTCGGCCAACTCGACCAGGATGCAATGTTCTACATGCAGACGCGGGGCATCTCGTGCCGGGAGGCTCGCACGCTGCTCATGCAAGCGTTTATGAGCGACATTATCGACGGGGTGCGTCTCGATGCGCTGAAGGATCGCTTGCGCCATCTCGTGGAGAAACGTTTTGCCGGCACTCTTGCCCAGTGCCGCAGTTGCACGGTTGCACAAGTCTGCCACACAAAAATCAAAAAGAAGTAACAGTCTTTTATGGCAATTGATATAAACAAAATAAGGGAAGACTTTCCGATATTGCATCGCATGGTAGAGGGTAGTCCGCTCGTGTATCTCGACAATTCGGCCACGTCGCAGACTCCGCGTTGCGTCGTTGACAGCATATGCCGGATGTATTATGAACATAAGGCCAACGTTCACCGGGGAGTGCACACTTTGTCGCAGGAGGCTACCGACCGTGTGGAGTATGCCCGCGAGAAAGTCAAGGATTTCATAAATGCCGGTTCGACCGAAGAAATTGTCTTTACGCGAGGCACTACCGAGGGCATAAACCTTGTGGCCTCGTCGCTTGGCGACTCCATGTGCAATGGCGACGAGATAATAGTCACCGTCATGGAGCATCATTCCAACATAGTGCCGTGGCAGCTGCTGCAACGCAAGTGCAGGGTGTTGTTGCGAGTGGTGCCTGTCGATGCCAATGGCGACGTGATGCTCGATGCGTATGAAGACCTGTTTTCCGACAGTACACGGTTGGTGGCAATCACCCACGTGTCGAATGTGCTCGGCACCGTCAATCCGATAAAAGAGATGATAGAGATTGCCCACCGTCACGACGTGCCGGTGCTTGTCGATGGTGCACAGGCCGTGGCGCACAGGCGCATAGACGTGACCGACATCGATGCCGACTTTTATGCGTTTTCGGCTCACAAGATGTATGGACCAGTCGGGGTGGGTGTCCTTTATGGGAAGCGTCGCTTCCTCGATGCTATGCCTCCCTACCAAGGTGGTGGCGAGATGATAGGGCATGTGTCGTTTGACAAGACGACTTTTGCCGATTTGCCTTTTAAGTTTGAAGCCGGTACTCCAGATTTTGTGGGCGTGGCGGCAATGGCATCGGCCATCGACTATATCCAAGGCATCGGCATCGACAATATTGCCATGCACGAGCAGGAATTGCTG
>CALUNI010000068.1 GCA_944321905.1 uncultured Muribaculaceae bacterium
AAAATCAACCCAACCTACACGACCGACCAAACCATCTTCAATCCTGCTGCTTGCAGCAACCACAAGTCCTCCCATAGCCTCTATGCGACTGATATACCGCTCGGCAACTGCATCCGACGAATAAAAGAAATGGCTGAACGAGAACCTTGAAGAATGCACATGATGCCCATCGGGGAAATTGACAAACACAAACAGGTCGTTGCGTTCTCTTCTTATGCTTTCGGCCAGTATCATGTTTTTTTGTTAATGCCCCAAAACACATATAGTTTGCGACATGCGGCAAACCGCTTGATCCACAAATGCACTTTCGACACCATTCGACGGCCAAACAACCTCAAGATAAAAATACCGCTGACAAATACCGCCATGAAATGCACAATGGAGAATATCGTCATATATAGTTATGCAAACCGTGTTTTACTTCTATCAGATCTGATTCAGAGACAAACATCTCTATCGACGACATGGATGCGCGTAACAACAATGCCAACACGTTATCACGGCTGCCGTGATCATTGAACCCTATAAAATACAAAACGACACCGAGCAGGAACACCGCAAGGGGCGATATTCTTGAGGTGACGCGACAAGAACCTCCAGCATCTGCTGTTAAGCACACACGCAGCCAAGAAAATAATGAAAGCCAACGAAAGGCCTCCGGTCAAGTACAAATTTTCATTCAGAAAATGAAAGTAACTGTCCCCACGAATATATGACACTGTCCCAAGCATCACTTGTCGGATTACTCATAACTTCTGCAATTACAATTATTCAACACTCAACAAAAATACAAAAAAGTGGCAATATATAGAAACGTAACGCACCCCGCAAATATGCCTAAAGATTAGATGTGTTCTATTATTCGCCATCCGCTTAAAATCTATTAAGCTAATTTATGGTTATTTTTGCCACGGAATTTTGCGAATGAACAAATAACAGCTATCTTTGAAAAAGTTTTTTCATAGGATTAGATTTTTAAGGTTTTAAATATAGCGATGTTGTGAAACATCGCTATATTTAATTTATATAACCACCTCTAAAACAGTGACATCTGCTGCTGCCGAGGTTCCTCTTTCTCTATATGAGACCGGATTTCTTTCTCGTCGCCGTTGTCATAAGCAGCTTCCCGGTCGTCGGCCACGGCAGTCGCAGGCATCAGCCATTCTATCTCATCGTCGAGGTCGGGTATGTCGTTCCCGCTTGTTTCAAATGTTGTATCAATATTTCCTTCATCGCCTAAAAAATCTGCCGAAGGTTCGCCAACTTTGTTATCAATCGGTTCGACAGGCATCACAGTATTGTCGATAGGCAAAGACGCATGTTCCGCGCCTTGTTCCACTTCAAGCAGTTCCTCGCTACCGTGGGCTTCCCCTACGGTTGATGCAGATTCTTCCCCCTCTACTCCTACCGTCTCATCGCTATGCTGTGCAGCTTCGGCCACGGCAGTATCGCTTATATCAATCTTAAACACATGCTTTACCGCCTCTTCCAATTCAGGCTCGGGAGTGGAGTCGGCACTATCGACAGATGGAATGGTCGATGCCGGCTCCGGGGCAACAACGGCCACGGGAGCCTCTACTTCGGCAACCGTCTGAGACTTGCGCGGCCTGCCGGGTTTATTCTTTTTTTGTGTCCCCGCGCCCGCAGAGTCTGCTACGTTATTCATCGCAGCCAACTGCTCGGCAAGCTGTTTGGAGTGTTCCTTTTCTGCTTCAAGTTCAGTCGATAACTTTCTTATCTTCAACCTATTCTCACTTTCCGACACACGGGCATACGACATCTCGCCTTCCATTGCGCTTATCTTGTCGTTAAGTTGCTTTATGGCCGAGTCACGCTCAGCTATAAGTCCGGCGGCAGTTTCAAGCTGCTTTTTCATATCCTCGAAGCGTTCTTCTCGCTCCGACTCAACGGTGTTTGCACGCTTTTGAGCCACGGCGGCGTCTTGCTTCAACGCCTCGATGCGCTTCTCCAGTTCACCATTATCCTTCTCGGCCTTTACAAGCAATTCATGCACCTCGGCCACAGCCTCTTCCTTGTCTTTCTCGGCATTTGCCACTGCGTCGCGCAACTTTTGGGCTTCGGCATTAAGCAAGTCATATTTCAATTTCAGGTCAAGGTTGGCATTGTTTACTTCATTATAATTTCTCGCAGCCTCAGCTTCCTTCTTATCATACAGTTCACGCAAAGATGCAATCTTTGCATCACGCGCCTTGATTTGGTCGCTAAGCCTGTCAACCTGCATTTGCACCTCGTTTGCGATGTCGAGCGTCGCAAGAGCCTCGTTCAACTCTTCACGTGCGGCTGCCAGTTGCGATGCTGTTTCGGCTTCTTTTTTCGACAGGGCATCGATATCGGCATCCTTGGTGGCTATCTCTTGCTGCAACTTTGCGACCTCTCCACTCCACTTTGCCTCGGCTTCGGGATTACCATGTTCCTTCAAGTCGGCCAACTGCTTGCGCAACCCCTCTATTTCGTCTTGATAACGAGCCAGATCCTCGGCATGAACCTGTGCGACCTTAATTTTATTGACAAGGCTCTTGTTTTCAAGTTCATATTGCTCACACTCGGCTTCCAACTCGGCTATGCGACTTTCAAGCGAACGGCAACGCTCGGTCATCGACTTGCGCTGCGCCTCGGCCGACTGCATCTTTGTCTGTGCCTGCTCCACACGCTCCGATGCCTCTTTGCAACGCATTTCCGACTGTTCCACACGCGCAGTCATCTCGCCGCGTTCTTTTTCCCATTGCTTCGAGGCTTCATCCATTATTTGCTGCCGAGCCCGCTGCATCGCATTCTTTATGTGCGGTCCCAGCGCTTTGGCGATGGCTCGCTTCTCGGCCTCCACGTTAAGGCATTCCCTTACAAACGTAGGGATAGTGGAATTGATTATCGACAATACGCCATTATACATTTCGACCGGCAAGTCTTCTATTTCATCTGCCGACGTTTTGTTTTCGACTTTCTCTGTTTCTTTTTCTGTTTCTTCCATTGCAATAACGTTATCCTCTTTTTTGAAAGGGTTGATATATGGCGTGCGGTGCTGTGCCTCATATGGCAAGAACTTTTCACTCAACTCCTCATCGGTCTCATAATCTCCAAAACCAAACGCCGCTTTCAGTTTCTTGAAAAATGCCATAATATCTTAATTTATATATTGTTATCAAATATGCCATCGTCAGATGCTTCGGGCAATTCGTTGCCTTGATGAACTTCAACCCCAGGTTTTAGCACTATGCCAAGGCTCTTGCGACCGTTTATGGCAACCGTGAGCTGCTTGTCGAAATGCAGCACTTTCACAAAGCGGCTTTCCGAAACCGGCGTGAGAGAATCTATATACGCCTTGTCCCACACGCTGTTGTCGCCCGGCGCGCCCACGGTGAAATAGCCTACGCCGTAAGATGTAAGATTCTGGAAAAAGTGCGTGCCTTGGCTCGGTTCGATGCGGTTGTTGGGAAGCGATGTCTCCACTATAAGTTTTGCCGACGATATATGCGGCCATTTTACAGGAATGCCGAGTGCCGGATCGCTCGATCCCCATCGACCCGGGCCTATCAAGATATAGCCTTCTTCACGTTCGGTAAAGCCGCGGTTGATTTTCTCTATTTCTCGGGCTATCAATGAATTGTTGAACATCGAGAACTCCTCGTCCTTCACCATCACTATATCCTTGATATTGTCGGTCAACCCGTGCCCCAGGGCGGTACAACTCTTAAGCAACAGGTTATCGTCGGCCGTCTCCATAATCTTCTCGTCGAGCATCTCCTTGCGGTCAACTATCGGACGAATCTGCAGCCAGTATATCTGTCCTTTCTCTCCCGACAAAGTGGTACCGTCATTCCCTATCATCCCGGCAAATTCTATTTCCACGGGTCGTCCCATCGCCTTCTGTCCCTCCGACAGCATCAGGTCAACCGCACGGGCAAGAGGGAATGCGTTATGCTGCAATATATTGGCAAATGTCACAACACGCCTGCCATTGCCCGAGTCGTGGTCGCGAAGCACTCCGTCGTTGGCATCATACGTCGATACCATATACCTCAGCGAGCCGTTGCCGGCAGCATCTTGTACACGCATCTTCTTTATGTTAAACCCGTCATCAACGCTGAAGTTGGCGGTAGAATCGCGTTTCAAGTCGAGAGCGTAAAAACGCGTCTGCGTGTCGCGCAATGCAAGGTCGAGCATACTGGTCTGCAGTACCTTGTCGGGGTGCCGCGGTGAAAAGCGCAGCGATAACCCTCCGTCAACGATATATTTGCCAAGCCCCACCGCAACCTCGGCAACGCCATCTTCGGGCAGCTCGTCGTTTATCGGATAATAATTAAGCGACCGCCCGACACCGGCAAATGACGGGTAATACACCTCGCCATACTGCCTGCCGACAACCTCCTGTATTATTACGGCCATCTTCTCCTGGTCGATAACGTTGCGGGTGGCTTCCATGTAAGCACGGCTGTCGGCATAGAACACCGACGCATACACGCTCTTAATCGCGCACAACAGTTGACGCATCATCTCCGTCTTGTCGTCGAAGTGCGGTATCATGTAGGTCGAGTATATCCCGGCAAACGGTTGGTAGTGACTGTCTTCGAGCAGACTCGAACTGCGTATGGCCAACGGCTTGTCAACCACCTCAAACAGGGCGTTGAAATCGTCTTTAAGCCATTGCGGCAATTTGGCGGCTATGAACGCCTGCAATATTTCCTCGTCGCTTGCGCCCGACAACGCCACTTGGTACAGATTGTTGCTTTCCATGAATTCGTCGAAAACATCGGTACACAACACCACCGTGCGCGGTATCGAAACGCCTACCCCGTCGAGATTGTCAAATATGGCACTCTTCTTGATTATGGAATCGATAAATGCCAACCCGCGACCCTTGCCGCCGAGCGACCCCTCGCCTATGCGGGCAAAGTTGGAATAATGGTCGAAACGATCCTTGTGGAACACGGCCACCACGCCGCGATTCTTCATCTTGCGATACTTGACAATCAAGTCGAAAAACAGCTGCCGTACAGCCGGAGCCTCGCTTATATCCTTGAACCGGTGCATCTTCACCACTTCGGCTATAGGGAACATTGCACGGCTGTAAAGCCATCTCGAAATATCGTTGTAACTTGCATGATACAGCAGCGACTGGTCGGGAATGTCAAAAATATGCTTCTGCAAGTCCTTCAAGTCCTTGATGCGCAATATTTCCTCGCCGGTCTGCGGGTCGCGTATGATAAAGTCTCCGAAACCGAAGTATTTGCGCAGCGCGTTGCCAAGGTCGGAAGGCAGCTGCTTGGAGTTCTTGTTGAGGAAGGCACACCCCATTTCCCGGGCGGCGGCTTCGTTACCGGCCTCGCTCGACTCCATTATTATGGGCAGGAACGGGTCGCGCGACTTCAACTCCCGGGCAAACTCCAACCCGGCATGTTGGTCTTTCTCACCATTATGCTTGAACGAAATGTCCGACACCACGCCAAGTATATTCTTTTGATACTTGTCATATATCTGCATGGCCTCCTCATAGTCGCGAGCCACCATAATCTTCGGTCGTCCGCGCATACGCATCATCTGCTCATGCTCGTTCAACGCCTCGGTCGAGAATATCAACGACTGGCGCAGCAAAAACTTATATAGCGTGGGCAATATGGTTGACAAGAACCTGATTGAATCCTCCACAAGCAGTATCATCTGCACCCCCACCACATTCACGTCGTTGTCGGCGTTGAGCTTGTCTTCGAGTAACTTGATGATGGCAAGCAACAAATCTACGTTTCCGAGCCAGCTAAACACGTAATCGACTCCGCTGAAGTCTTCGTTGGCAAGGCGGCGCGACACTTCGCGTGAAAACGGCGTTAGCACCACAAACGGGATGTCGGGATATAGCCCCTTTATTATTTTCGCATTGACAAAAGTCTCGCTTATATCCACATTGGGAATGGCTATTACCAAGTCGAAATGCTTCTCGGCCAGTTTCTCCATGGCCGAAGCATAATTCCGGGCTTGCGTCACACGCGGGGGCGAACTCAGATTAAGCGCGGCATATTCAAAAAACAGTTGCTCTTCCACGCGCCCATCTTCTTCAATCATAAATGCGTCATAGGGCGAGGCTATAAGCAACACGTTGAAAACCCTCTTCTGCATCAAGTTTTGGAACGCCGTGTCCTTTAAATACAATTGGCTTAAACTGGCTTCGTTCATCTTCTATACAATTTATGCAAAGATAGTGCAAATCGAGTGCAGAACGGCCAAGCTTGCTTGGTATGTTATGCCGAGATGCAGCCTATTTTATGCAAAGATAGTGCAAGGCGAGAGCAGAACAAAACAAACTTGTTTGTTTTTTATGCCGAGCCGCCGCCTGTCTTATCAAAAGATAGTGCAAATCGGGCGCAAAACGCCCACATATCTCCCTCTTTTTTATTGTCGCACAATTGCAAAAGGATATATTTCATTTATTTTTTGTATCTTAGAGCCTGTATTTTTACTATTGCATAAACCGACGAAACAAAACAGTTAAAACATGAAATACCGACTGACGACATGGATGCTCGGAGTGCTTGCGATATGCCTGACCGCTCCTGCCTTTGCACAAGTATCGTTTGGCCATACGCAAAAGTTCAATGACGGATGGCTATTTATACTGGATGATGATTCCACTTTCACGCAAAACAGCTGCGACGACGGCAATTGGCGCAGCCTGGCGTTGCCTCACGACTGGTCGATAGAGGGACAATTGTCGCCCGACCTTGCCAGTTGCACGGGCTATCTGCCGGGAGGCATCGGTTGGTACCGAAAACATTTCTCGGTGGACGGCAACGACGACATGCGCCATTACATTTATTTTGAAGGCATATATAACCGTAGTGAAGTTTACTTAAACGGCCACCTGCTGGGCAAGCGTCCCAACGGATACATTTCGTTCATGTATGACATGACGCCATATCTGAACCGCGACGGAGAAAACGTGCTGGCCGTGCGCGTTGACCATAGCCGTTCGGCCGACTCGCGTTGGTACACCGGCTCGGGAATATACCGCGACGTGTGGCTAGTGACTGCCGGCAACATTCATTTCTCACAGTGGGGCATTGGTTGGCACGCCACCTCGCTGTCCGGCAGCAAGGCCACCATAGCCGTAGAGGCCGAAATACAAAAACACATAGACGCACCGGGCAAACTTGAAATAACGGCTACACTTGCCGATGCCGACGGCAAGCAAGTGGCAAAAGCCTTGGGAAAGATATCCGACACGTCGGCAGGCGTATCAAAGCAGACACTGACCTTGAAGGTAAAAAATTCCAAGCGTTGGGACATTGAATCGCCATACCTGTACACATTGGAAACCACGCTTTCATGCGACGGACAAGAAATCGACCGCAGCAAAACGACAGTGGGGCTGCGCACCCTTGAATTCGATCCCGACAAGGGCTTTGCCCTTAATGGCCGACGGTTAAAAGTAAAAGGCGTGTGCCTGCACCACGATGCCGGCGTACTTGGTGCCGTGGTGCCTCCCGAAGTGTGGGAACGCCGACTGCGCAACTTGAAAGAATACATCGGTGTCAACGCCATCCGCATGAGCCACAACCCGCAGGCTCCCATAGTGTATGACCTTTGCGACAGGCTCGGGCTGTTGGTGATGGACGAGGCTTCCGACGAATGGGAATTTCCAAAACGCAAATGGATAAAAGGTTGGAACAAGGGTGAACCCGGATACCAAGGTTCTTACGACTTCTTCAAAGAATGGATAGAACGCGATGTTACCGACATGGTGCGGCGCGACCGCAACCACCCAAGCGTGTTCCTGTGGAGCATCGGGAACGAGGTTGACTACCCCAACGACCCATATTCGCACCCCATACTTGACGGCACAACGATCAACCAACCCATGTTTGGCGGCTACGACCCCGATGCGCCCGATGCCATGCGCATAGGCATAATTGCGCAACGCCTTGCCGCCTGCGTGCGAGCCGTGGACACAAGCCGCCCGGTGACAGGCGCACTGGCCGGCGTGGTAATGTCGAACCAGACTGCCTACCCCGACGCGGTGGACGTGGTGGGATACAATTATACCGAAAACCGCTACGACGAGGACCATGCCACTTATCCCGAACGAATCATTTACGGGAGCGAGACAGGTTCGGGCTTTGACACTTGGCACGCCGTGCGAGACCGCGACTTCATATTCGGCCAGTTTGTATGGACGGGTACCGACTATCTGGGCGAAGCGGGAGCTTGGCCGTCGCGCGGGCTGGGAACAGGGCTGCTCGACTTTGCAAGCCTGCCCAAGCCACGTGCCTGGTTCCGCGCCACGATGTGGAAAGAAGAACCCGTGACATATGCCGGCACCTATCCACGGCAAGACTGGCTGTCGCCCGACGCTTGGGACACGTGGAACTACGAGCCGGGACAAGAAATCCGCGTGGTCTGCTACACCAACGCGCCACAGGCACGCCTAATGCTGAATGGCAGGGAAGTCGGCGCGATGAAACCTTATGACGACAAGACGGGCATCATCCATTGGGACATCCCATTCGAGGCAGGAACGCTCGTGGCCGAGGGGTGTGACGACGACGGCAACACGGTTTCAAGCTACACGTTGCGCACCACAGGCCGCCCTTATGCCATCAAGGTAACAGCCAATTGCGACACACTGTCCCGACACCGGGCAACGGCTCACTTGCAAGTGGAGGTAGTGGATGAAAACGGCCTGCCCGTGAAACTTGCCGACAACGAAATCACCTGCAGCATCGATGGGCCGGCACGGCTGCTCGGGCTGGAAAACGGAGCCAACGACGACATGTCGGAACACCGCGACAACCGCCAACGCGTCCATATGGGACGACTGCTCGCCTACCTACAGACCACAGGCACGGCCGGCGTGATCCACGTCACGTTTACCTCGCCTCTGCTGCAGAAAGCCACTGTCTCGCTCACCGCCGACTGACAGGCGGCGGGCGGTTTTTGGCCTTGCCGTTTGCGGTATAATGATTTTTGGGTTAAATTTGCTTATCTCATATTTAATCATCAATCGAATCAAATAGACTGAACAAGGTGAGCCAACTTATATAAACACAAAATGTTATGCCGGAAAAATTGTTACCGTAATGTTACACATTTTTCTTGCTCATGAGATTCTATGACGGTATTTTTGCAAAAAATAACGATAGCACCCATAATTACAGAATGGAAACCCGATTAATCGCTCTACTTGTCGCCCTACTGTCGTTGTTCACATCATTTTCGGCACAAGCCGACGATGACGACGATGACGAGAAAAAGGCCGACACCGAAGAAAAAGTGGATTACCGTCCCGTAATCAACGGTACAATACGCGCAAAATATGAATACCAGCCCGAAATTTCCAAAGGGAGGTTCCAAGTGCGCAACGCACGCGTGAGCATTACAGGAAACGTGGCAAAAACCGTTTCCTACAAGGCCGAAATAGACCTTTCCGACGAGGGGCAGATAAGGATGCTCGACGCTTTTGCCCGTTGGAAGCCCATCGACGGTGGCTCGTTCACCATCGGCCAAATGCGTGTGCCGTTCACCATCGATGCGCACCGCTCGCCTCATCAACAATATTTTGCCAACCGCTCGTTCATAGCCAAGCAGGTGGGGAACGTGCGCGATGTAGGAGCCACACTGGGATATAAATTCGACCCGATGTTCCCGATAACACTTGAGGCCGGCGTGTTCAACGGTTCGGGACTGACCAACCAAAAAGACTTTTGGAGCGGACAAATCAATTTCTCGGCAAAAGCCCAATTCCAATTCACCGACGAGATAAACTTCGTGCTGAGCGTGCAAAAGATACGCCCCGAGACGATAAACATATACATGTATGATGCCGGCATAACATGGAAGTGGAACAACTGGACCGCCGAAGCCGAATTCCTGCACAAGGTGTATTCCAACGACAGCTTCAAATCGGTGCAATCGGTGGATGCCTTTGTCAACTACGACTTCATGCTGCGCAAGAAACTGCTGCACAAGATTTCGGCTCTCGCTCGTTTCGACTACATGGGCGACCACAGCGACGGCACCCTCGACGAACAAGGGAAACTGTATATCACCGATTACGAGCGCAAGCGTCTGACGGTGGGATTGACCTTCAGCATAGCCAAACCGTTCATTGCCGACCTGCGTCTCAACTACGAAAACTATTTCTATAACGACGGAGCTGAAATACAAGTCTCTGAACAAGACAAAATAGTAGCCGAGGTCATGATTCGCTTCTAAACCGCATAACACAGGTAGAGAGGCATTATTATGGCCGAATACAAGCCGTAAGTGTCTTAAAAATCCTAAAACCGACAAACTGCGTGACATTTGTAACACCTATGCCGTATTTTTTATAACCGCAGCCACGCCGAAAAACTGTTCCTTTGCACAAAACGAACAGCAATTAGGTAATGAAGAATATAAAAAGCACCAATCTGCACGACACGGCTATATCTGAATCTGCAATTTACAACAACGGGGAACTGGCCCTTCTTGACAATATCCAGAATCTGGCCATTACATTTCCCGCCAAAAGCGACATATTTGTAATCGCACTTGTTATCGAAGGCAAAGCGTCGGTGACAATAAACGGCACCAAATATGAAACGCGCAAGAACGACATATTCATATCACTGCCCAACAACATCATAGAGCATGGCTTAATAAGCATCGACTTCAAGTGCTATGCTATATGCGCCGCTCCGACTTACTACCAAAGGATACACCCCATGACAGGAAACATGTGGGATGCAAAAGTATTTTTTGAAAAGAACCCAAAGTGTTCATTACTTCCCGAAGAGGCCGACACATTCTGCCAATACTACAAACTACTGTGTTCTAAAATACATCTGCCCACTCCCGTACAAGGGAAAGTTATCGACACGTTGATGCTCGCGTTCCTGTATGACATGCAATATGCACTTGGCCGCGTAATGCAGATAAAGCCACGCTCTTACTCATCGGGCGAGAGCATCTTCAAGCGGTTCATACAATTGATAGAATCGTCAAGCCCGAAATACCAAAGCGTAACACATTATGCCGACAGCCTTTGCGTCACACCAAAATATCTTTCGGCCGTGTGCAAGCAGGCAAGCGGCATGACTGCCTCAGACGTGATTGACAAATACGTCCAGAAAGATATCGAATACATGATAAGGTACTCCGACAAAAGCATCAAGGAAATTGCAGCCACGCTGAATTTTTCCAACATATCGTTTTTCGGGAAATACGTTAAAAAGCACTTTGGCATGTCGCCGAGGGAATATAGGACACATATACTCAAAGACTCATGAACTGCGCCGGTTGCGCGGATGGTGGCTGAGAATCTCCTGCCGCAGCCTGGAGCGGTCGATGTGTACATATATCTCGGTCGTGGTTATGCTCTCGTGCCCAAGCATCTGCTGTATGGCACGCAGATTGGCTCCGCCCTCAAGCAAGTGGGTGGCAAACGAATGGCGCAGAGTGTGCGGGCTGATGTTCTTGTGTATCCCGGCCGATTCGCATAATTTCTTGATTATATAAAACACCATCACGCGCGAAAGCTTGCCCCCGCGCCGGTTTAAAAACAATATGTCGTTACAGCCCGATTTCACCTTAAGCCGACAACGATACTTGTTGAGATACTTCTGTATCTCGTCGAGAGCAACACGAGAAATAGGCACAAGCCGCTGCTTGCTGCCCTTCCCCTCTACTATTATATATTCTTCGTTGGCATAAACCTGCGAAATGCGCAAGTCGATAAGTTCGCTCACGCGCAGCCCACAGCCATACAACGTCTCCATTATGGCTCGGTTGCGCTGCCCCTCCGGCTCATTCATGTCGATTGCCGAAATCATGGCATCGATTTCCTCGACAGTAAGCACCACTGGCAGCCTGCGTCCGAGTCGGGGAGAATCGATTAGCAGCGTCGGATTGTTGTCGATATATCCTTCTATTTTCAAATACCTGTAAAATGTCTTGATACCCGACAGGATACGAGCCTGCGACTTCGGAGAAATGCCTATGTCGTGCAAGCCACCCATGAAACAATGCAAGTCACCCTCATCCACGTCACACGGCGACAGCCCTTCGACATCCAGAAAATCGAGCAATTTGCGCACATCATCGTTGTAGGCGGCCACCGTGTTGGACGACAATCCTCGCTCCAACATCAAGTAGGAGCCAAACCTCGTCATCAAGTCATTTATGTCATTGATTTCTCTCATTGCACAATCCACCGGGCAAAATTACAACGCAAAAATTTTTCGTCGGCACACCGTTTCGCATTTTTTCATTTTTTCACAGCAGCTGCACACACGCACAAACAAGGTTAGCGGCGGCTCTGCAGAACAAAACAAACAAGTTTGTTTTGTTCTGCTCTCGCCTTGCACTATCTTTCCATAAGACAGGCGGCGGCTTGGCATAAAAAACAAACAAGTTTGTTTTGTTCTGCTCTCGCCTTGCACTATCTTTGCAATAACAAACACTCAATTATTAAGAAATGAGCAAGGTATTGATTATCGGAGCTGGCGGTGTGGGAACCGTTGTGGCACACAAGTGCGCTCAAAATCCCGACGTGTTTAATGAAATCGTAATCGCATCACGCACTCGCAGCAAATGTGACGCCATAGCCAAAGCTATAGGCAAAGACAACGTTTCTACCGACAGCGTGGATGCCGACAGCGTGGAACAGCTTGTGAAATTGTTCGACAAGCATCGCCCCGACATCGTTATTAATGTGGCTTTGCCTTACCAAGACCTCACAATCATGGACGCCTGCCTTGAATGTGGCGTAAACTACTTGGACACGGCCAATTATGAGCCAAAGGACGAGGCTCACTTCGAATACAGCTGGCAATGGGCATACCGCGACAGGTTTGAAAAAGCCGGACTCACAGCAATATTAGGCTGCGGCTTCGACCCGGGGGTATCGGGAGTTTACACTGCCTATGCAGCCAAGCACTACTTCGGCCGCATCGATTACCTCGACATAGTTGACTGCAATGCCGGAAATCACGGAAAGGCTTTTGCCACCAACTTCAACCCCGAAATCAACATACGCGAAATCACACAAAAGGGGAAATACTACGAAGATGGAAAATGGATAGAAACCGAGCCTCAAGAGATACACAAGACGCTGAATTATCCCAACATCGGCCCGCGTGAATCTTACTTGCTGTATCACGAAGAACTCGAATCGCTCGTAAAGAACTTCCCGACCATAAAGCGTGCCCGCTTCTGGATGACATTCGGACAAGAATACCTCACCCACCTGCGAGTGATACAAGACATAGGCATGGCAAGCATCGAACCAATAATGTATGAAGGCAAAGAAATCGTGCCGCTGCAATTCCTCAAAGCCGTATTGCCAAACCCGAAG
>CALUNI010000069.1 GCA_944321905.1 uncultured Muribaculaceae bacterium
TTCATGCCGCTTAATCATTCGATGGCCACATATTTCAATATTTCGGAGGAGGAGTTCCTGCTTTATTGCTTGGATGCCTCTGGGCTTTCGACCAAGGAGTGTGCCGCCTGCCGTGGCGTGACGGTTTCGGCAATAAGGATGCAAAGGATGCGAATGAACAATAAAATCAAATCGTTTTTTCGCAGCGATGCCGATTTAAGCAACATATTGTTATGATAAATGGCGGCTAAAATGTGATTTAGTTACAGTAAGACTCTCGTAGTGCTTGATAATTAGGTGCTTACCGATTTGCATTTGTGACACGTTTTTTAAAGGATTTGTTGCTGTTTTATATTATATTTGCCTTATAAATATTAATTCGGAACAAATCAAATAAAGTAAGATGAAACATTATTTATCTGTAACTCTTTCGGCTGCTTGCCGCGTCTTCGTGATAGCGGTATTGGTGGCTGTCTTGAATCCCGTGGCCTATGCGGCTTCACAGGATGAATTGTTGAAAAAGAGAAGGGCGTTGCTGGATGCTCGTTACGAAGGCAAAAATCTTGTGGAAAGGATGCTTGCTTCCAAGCCAAAGGCCGCAAAGCCGGCTGTTGCCAAGCAGCAGGCCGCGAAGCCTTATTCTACCGAGTCGGGCGACATGCTTTATGGCTTTTTGTTTAGCGACGAGTCGGAGGATTATATGCCGGGCATAGTGTCAATCACCATGGACGAATTGGCGACCACGACGTTGCTGCACGAGAGCGAGTTGCACGTGATGGGCGGAACTTGCGTCGTCAACGAGCTTTATCTTCAGACGTATTCTATGGCCACGTTGGCACCGACCGGGTTGTGGGCAAAGAACGTCGATACAGGAGAGGAACGACAGGTATGCGAGTATGGCGAGGACGACCCTATGTTCTTCGACATGACATATGACGCAAGCACCGAGACGATGTATGCCGTAGGCGGCGGGCTGTCAGATTATGTGATGTCTATTTATTCGGTTTCACCCACCGATGGTTCTTATGAATTGCTGTTCCCGCTCGACTATATGTTCTACACTTTGGCCAGCGACGGCAACGGCTCTCTCTATGGCATTGACGACATAGGATATTTTTACCATATATCGCCGAGCGAGCAAACGTGTGAAACAGTTGACTGGACCGGTATGCAACCTGCATACTCCCAGAGCATGGCATATAACAGCAACGACGGGTTGATTTATTGGGCATGTTATGAGGAAGATGCCACGAGTTCGTTGATAAAGATTAATCCCGAGTATTGTGCCGCCGAGATTGTGGCCGAGACACTTGGCTATAATGCCGAGATAGGCGCGTTGTTCTTCCGCAACGATCCGACTGCCGTGTTGGTGCCGAGCGCACCGATGGATTTCGACGTGATGGCAGGTGGCAGCGGTGCCAACAATGCAACCCTCATGTGGGGCAATCCATCTACGTCGCTCGACGGCAACCCGCTTGCATCGCTCGACAGAATCGACATTTACCGTAATGGCGAAGTAGTGCATCAGGTTGAAGATCCCGTACCGGGAAATTTCATGACATGGAAAGACAATGACGTGCCTACCGGGATGACTACTTATCAGGTAGTGGGCGTTAACGAGTATGGTGACGGGAAACGAGCCGAGAGGTCTATCTTCATCGGTCGTGATGCTCCCGGTCAGGTAAGGAACTTGACGGCTGCAAAGGACGAGGATTCTTATGTGGTGCGCCTGTCGTGGCAGGCACCGATAGTCGGCAAGCACGGAGGCTACATGGACGCTTCGACAATGCGATACAACGTGGTAAGGTATCCCGACGAAAAAGTGATGGCCGAGGGAATTACCGAGTGTGCTTATGTCGATGAGACAATCACCGAAACCACGGTTTACACCTATGGCATTGTTGCCATCAACGACGACGGCGAGGGCGACGAGTTGCGTTCAAATCCGGTAGTTTCGGGTCCGGCTCTGGAAATTCCGTTCTCATGCACATTTGATACTCAGGAAGAGCGTGACATGTGGGTAATCGTTGATAATAACAATGATGGCTGCACGTGGTATTTCAACAGCAACTGGGGCGGCGACTCGCGTTATTACATGCACTATGAGTCAGACGATATCACATACACTGCTTCGGCCGACGACTGGTTCTTCTCTGCTCCTATCCACTTCGAGGCAGGCAAGCAATACCTGCTCACTTATGAAGTGCGCCTTGGCGGCCAGTTGGGCAGCGAAAGCTTCAAGGTGGCCTTGTGCAGCGGACAATCGCCCGACCAGGTGGTGCAAGTCATAGACAACCACGACAAGGATTTTGACAGCAACTTCTTGTATGAAGATGCCGCTGCGGCATTCATCCCGACCGAGACCGGCGACTACAGCCTTGGCTTCTGCTGCTATTCCGACCCTGCCTACTTCGTGCATATCACCAATATCAATGTCACCGAGGTGTCGAAGGTTGATGCGGCTTGCACTAACTTACGCGGATTTGACGTTGCCGTGCAGGGCGAGGCTACCTCTTATGAAGTGGTGGTGTCTAACACCGGGGCAACGGTATTGACCGATTTCTTGGTACAAGTTGTGGATGATGCCGACAATGTATATGGCGAGGTGAACGTAAGCAATTATGAACTGGATCTTTACAGCTATGTGGTAGTTCCCGTAACATGCAGTATAGAGACTTCGGCTATCAGCGTGCCTTTGAAGGGTCGCGTGGTGCTTGAAGGTGATGAAAACGGCGACAACGACCTGTCGGCTGCCATCGACGTTGAGGTGATTCAAGATTCTGAAAAGTATGACATGTTGCTGGTGGGCAACGACAGGAGCCAGCAGTATTGCGCTTATTTGCCGTTTGACTACCACTTGAAGTATAGCGTAGGGCAGATATTGTACACGCCCGAAATGTTGGGCTTTGAAAGCTCGATTATCGAGCGCATGGGATACCAGTACTACGTGCAGCAAGGTGAATATGCCAAGGATATAAAGACGCAGATTTACATGGCCAATATTGACGATGTTGACCAAATCCTCAACTGGATCGACCCGGAGCGTTTCACGCTGGTTTACGATGGTACGGTATCGCTCGATGAAACAAACAACGCAAGCATGATTACTCTTGACGAGCCATTTGCCTACAATGGCGGCAACTTGTGCATCATGACGAAAACCGACGGTGGCTGCGAAGATTACTTCTATAATTTCTTCAAGGCATCGAAGACCGACGGAACCATGTGCTCGATGACTTGGTCGGGTGACGAAATGACATTCGATCCGAGCGTTATGGGCATGGAAACGCCTAATTACCCGAATATCACATTCGTGTTGGATACTGATTATTCTTCGGTTGGAAACGTGGCTGAAGCCGGTTACACGGTACGCACGCTCGCCGACCAGTATATCGAGATTGCCGGTTCTTATGACAGGGCTTGGCTGTATTCAATCGACGGCATGCTGCTGAAGGTGTGTGACGGTGAATCCCGGGTAGCCGTCGGCAACTGCAGCGATGGCATCTACATTTTGAAGGTAGAGGGCAACGGCATGGCTTCGTCGCACAAGGTGATAGTGAAGCATTAAGCTCAAATAGTTCTTTCATGAGAATCCCCAAGGTGGGCGGGTATTACCCCCCCTTGGGGATTCTTTTTTGAATCATTCTATATGATGATAAGTAGGGTAAAAGCTATGTGGCTGCTTATGGGATTGGGTGGCGTGTCGAACACCGACAGGCAAAACATGGGCACATTCCTTTATGTTGAGGGCAAAAATAAGTGGTCGGTCCGAAAACCTTGTTACGCGGGAATGTTGTAGCGTAATTTCTTTTGTGTGCCACAAGAACAGCCTCTGAGAGGCTGCACTCGGCATAACCTGCGGAATGACAAGCATATACATTAAGCGTCTTCGGTAGCAGTTGCCTAAAAATAGCCCAATTCCCATATCCACCATATTTTGCTCCTGCAGGCTGCAACCGTTTTTTTCTCGAGTTGCCCCGGAGTAAGTGACATCTTAGGGGAAAAAAGAAAAGTCGCTAACTATCTGGTAATTCGATAGTTGGCGACTTAATTTGTACTCCCGAGCAGAATCGAACTGCTATCTAAAGTTTAGGAAACTTCCATTCTATCCGTTGAACTACGGGAGCTTATAATTTGTTATGATGCTTTTCGGTTTGCAAAGATATGAACAATTATTTAAATTGGCAATACTTGTGGATAAACAACTCTTTGCTAATTTTGCACCGCTTATGCAAAGGCGGGGCTTGTTTCGACGCATGTAGCTCGAAGTAAGCAGTTTTTTGGAAGGCAGATTTAGAAAGATTGTTATAACAGACTTAGATGTCGGTATGAAAAAGAGTTTGATTGCTTTAGGTTTTGGAACGCTCGGGCTGGGAATAGCCGAGTTTGTGATGATGGCCATACTGCCGTATGTGGCTCGCGACATGGGGGTTGACATTCCCACGGCAGGAAATTTCATTTCGGCCTATGCCTTAGGCGTGTTTTGTGGTGCGCCGGGACTGACGTTTGTACGCCGTTTCCCGTTGAAGAATATTTTGCTCGGACTTGTGGTGATTATGCTTGTGGGCAACCTGTTTGCCTCGTTGTCGGTCAATTACGGCATGTTGCTCGTCGGGCGCTTCGTGTCGGGGCTGCCTCACGGGGCATATTTCGGCGTTGCGTCGATTGTGGCCGAGAAGCTTGCCGACCACGGCAAGGGGTCGCAGGCTGTTTCGATAATGATTGCCGGGATGACGGTGGCCAACCTGTTTGGGGTGCCGCTCGGCACGTCGATATCGACGCTCATGTCGTGGCGCGTCACGTTTATACTCGTGTCGGTCATCTGCATCGGTGTCTTTTATTACATATATAAGTGGGTGCCGCAGGTTGAGGGGCTTCCAAAGACCAACTATAAGAGCCAGTTCCACTTTTTGCGCCGTCCTGCCCCGTGGCTTATCATATTCAGCACCATGCTTGGCAACGGGGCGGTGTTTTGCTGGTATTCTTATGTTAATCCTTACCTTACCGCCCGGTGCGGGTTCGACGGCGAATTTGTTCCGTTTCTCATGGTGCTTGCCGGCTTCGGCATGGTGGTAGGCAACCTCGTGAGCGGGCGCATGTCAGACCGCTTCACCCCGGGACGCGTGGCGTTTTCCATGCAGGTGCTTATCTGCCTTGCATTGCTTGGGCTCTTCTTTTCGTTTCCGCTGCCGTGGATTTCGGTGCTGCTCATGTGCGTGTGCACGTTTGGCCTGTTTGCCGTTTCCAGCCCGTTGCAGGTCTCGATAATACATTTTTCCAAGGGGGGAGAACTGCTTGGCGCGGCTTGCATACAGATGGCGTTCAACCTTGGCAACGCCATTGGCGCGGCTATGGGCGGCATACCGCTGCGCCAGGGTCTTGGTTATGAATACACGGCACTTATTGCCATGCCTGTGGTATTGGTAGGAGCTGTATTGACGTTCGTCTTTGTGTCGCGATACGAACGGTTTGCCAACCTTCCGAAGTAGAGGCATAGGGTTTAGGCATTATCGATAACGGGGAAGGGTTGCGGTTGTCCTGCGGCCTTTCCCCTCTTTTTTGTCGATAAGTAGCAAGCACAAAGTTTGAGCAGACGGCAACGGGCATTTGCCATCACTTTGGCTTTGACATATGGTAAGAATTGAAAACGTTTTTTCTTAAATGCTCTGCTTTTGCCGCCTGCTTTAGTCTTCTTACAAATAGTCGGTATAATGTACATGTTTATAAGGATAATAGTGTTATTTATTGTTGATATTAATCTTTTGTGATTTATTTGTAATAATTGAATAAAATATTGTCTATATATTTGAAGAAAAAAATAATTTTATGTCTATGAAAGTTAAAGAAGACATAAATAAGAACTTCGACCTTAGCATAATAATACCAATAGCATATGAGTAAAAAAAGATTTATTAATTTGTTACTATTATTGTTTGTATGCTCGGTGCAGGCCGCAGCATACGACATAACGGGGCAGGTGGTTGACAGGACTGACGGCAGCGAGTTGGCGGGGGCATCGGTGGTTGTGCGCCGCGACTCGGTGTCGATAGTAGCATCGGCTATTGCCGATGCGCAAGGACGGTTTGCCATAACCGGCGTGGCCGAGAGCGATGTGATTATCGACGTGCAGATGCTCGGATACCAGGGGGTGCGCACGGCCATCATAGGCAACGCTGTCGAGAACATAGAGCTTGGTGCTGTGGCACTTATCCCGGCAGAGCAGATGCTCGACGAGGTGACAGTGACCGGTTCGGGTGTGATACAGAAGCCCGACCGCTACCTTGTGATACCGTCGGTCGAGGAAGTGGAACGTTCGTCAAGCTCGATAAACCTGCTCGGCAGCCTGCGCATGATGATGCCGGGACTTGACGTAAACGAGGCACTACAGACGGTGACCATAGACAATGCCACTCCCGTTTTCCAGATTAACGGCAAGCAGGTTTCGTATAACCGCATCTTGACTATAAACAACGACAACGTGCTGCGGATAGAATACCGCGACACGCCCGACATCCGATATGCCGACACCGGCGCGCCCGGTGTCATAAACTTCGTACTAAAGCCTACGCCAATGGGCGGCAGCATAATGGCCGACGTGAGCAGTGCCGTTTCTGCCGGATTCATCAATGCAAAAGTAGGTGGCAGTTATAATTATAAAAAGTCGGAGTGGGTGCTAAGCTACACCAACAGTTGGCGGCGGTATGACCATCAAGTAATAAGTACCAATAGCAGCTATATAGGACGGGAAAAGCCGATAATTAGGAACAAGGAAGGGGTGCCGAGCGAAATGGGTTACTTGACCAACATGCTGTCGCTTGCATATAATTACATGCATGACGACAATACAATGTTGTCAGTCACGTTTGACGGGCGGTTTGACAGTAATGCATTTTTCGACCTTTATAGCAATGTCACCGAGTATGACGGGAACGATATAACACGGCAATACTTGATGCGTAACAAGAGGGACAGCAAGTCGTTTAATCCGTCGCTTGATGTCTATTTCCGCAAGCAACTGACCGAGAAAAGCCAAATCGAGGTGGATGCCTTCGGCGCACTGTCGGACGGCGACTATGACCGCATGTTGAGTTATGATTACAGTGTGGGCGATGTCGAAGACTACCGGCAAACCAACGTGACGAGCAACAATTCGTGGCGTGCCGGAGTGGAAGGGCAGTATTCCCGCACTTATTCGAGCTTCACCACGAGCTATGGCGTGAGATATTACCACAACGAGGCCAAGAATGACTATCGCGAAAACAACGGAGTCCCTACGATATACAGCTTGAATACCGATTACCTGTATGCCTATGGCTCGATAAACGGCTCGCTGAAGAATTTCGGTTATTCGGCAGGTGTCGGCGGAATTTATAACCACTCCACCGGTTATTCAACGACCTTTGACGCATTCCGCCCACGGGTCAACATTGTGCTAAACTACAAGTTCTCGCCCAACTGGAGCATAAACTACTTGTTCAGATACGACCCGTCGCTGCCGTCGCTGTCGCAGCAGACCGAGACGGTGCAGACAGTGGACGACATAACGGTGTCGAGAGGAAACTTGTCGCTGAAGCCGTCGGTGTGGTTCCGCAATCGCATATACGTGCGATATACCTACAAGAAGTTTTATGGCGAGGTGTGGGCGAGCCACAGCCGCACGGTTGACCCCATTTATGGAAACTACTCGTACATCTCAGACCGCAACAGCCCGTATTACGGCAAGTTTATGTCGCAGACGGTAAATGGCGACCGCATCGACCACATAAACTGGGAACTCGACTTCGGCTTCCAGAACCTGTTCAACCATCTCACTATCGGTACTACTGTCGGGTGGAACAAATATGACTTTGTGGGTTTCGGGAACGTGGGGCCGCAGAAGAATCTGTTTTCATTGATTTTCGCACAGCTCTATTTCGGCAATTTCACCATATCGTCCTATTTTGAAATCACGCCCGATTATTCGGTCAGCGGCAACGGGCTGAATCGCAGTGAGAGGTTTAACTATATCTTTGTTCAATATAAGTGGAAAGATTGGCGATTCAGTTGCTCGGTGTACAATCCTTTCACAAAGAGAGGGGCGTTGTATGAAAATAAAAGTTTCTCGGATGTGCATCCTGAGAGGCGGACTAATTACATAAAAGACAATGCCAACATGGTGTCGATAGGCGTGGCTTACAGGATAAACTTCGGCAAGCAGTTGAAGAAGTCGTCGCGCACGCTTCGCAACAGGGGTGTTGACACCGGTGTTGCTTATTAACGGCTATGGCACGGTTCAAGGCACTAAGGCAATTGGAGATGACCGACTGCGGCCCCACCTGCATACAGATGGTGTGTGCGCACTATGGCAAATGCCACTCGCTTAACTATATAAAGCGGGGGATAAGCATCTCGCGCATAGGCGTGACGGTGGCCGACGTGAAAGATGCCTGCCTGCGCCTTGGGCTTGAAACCGTGGTGGCACAGGGCACTGTGGGGCAGTTGAGCCGGTCGCCCATGCCGGCCATACTGCACTGGCGCGGCAACCACTTTGTGGTGCTTTACCGTGTGAAGCGCGGGCGGCGCGGCAACATTTATTATATCGCCGACCCGGCCTATGGGAAGATGCGCTTCGGCGAGGCCGACTTTGAGCAGCACTGGCTGGGCGAGGACGGCAAGGGCTTTGCGATATTCACCCGCCCCACCGACAAATTCCGCGATAGCGAAACAGTGAGGGAGAAAGCGCACTTGTCGATAATAGGCAAGTTCTTGTCGAAGTTTAAGCGGCAAAAGGCGAAACTTGCGGCGGCGGTGCTGTGCCTGGCCTTGGCCGCCGGATGCAACTGGGTGGTTCCCATCCTTTACCAGCGGGTAATCGACTATGGAGTGATTGGCCGCGACCTCGACGTGGTGTGGCAGATGTTTTTGGCCCAACTGTCGCTTTTCGTAGGCTACATGGTGGGCAACAACTTCAGCTCGGTGCTGCTGATGAAGTTGAATTTCTACGTGGGCATAGAATACCTGTCGGAATTGCTTGGCAAGATAATGCGGTTGCCGATAAAATACTTCGACACGCGGCTCAACACCGACTTCATCCAGCGGCTCGACGACTACCAACGGTTGCAGTCGATACTCACCTATAACGGCATAGAGCAGATATTTGCGGCGGTGAGCATCGTAGTGTGTTCGTTGCTGCTTGCCCGTTACAGCGTCATGGCACTTGTGCTGTTTTTTGTGGTTTCGGCACTATCGTTTGTGTGGAACGTACACTTCTTGCGCGAGCGCAAGTATCTCGATTATTCGCGGTTTGCCGAGCAGGCCCGCAACCGCAACATATTGTATGAGCTAATCAACGGGATGCCCGACATAAAGGTGAACAACGCCCAAGACACGCAAGTGGGCGTGTGGACCAAGAACCAGAACCGCATCAACGAAATAACGCTTAAGAGCTTGTTGCTCAATTATAAGCAGATGACGGGCAGCTCCACAATCAACAAGTTCCGCGACATACTAATAGTGGCCTTGTGTGCCTACTTGACCGTGTGTGGCGACATGACTATGGGCGTGCTGATGAGCGTTTCTTACATACTGGGTCAACTTGCCGCGCCCATGGAGACCATACAGCGGCTTGCGCAGACCATGCAGGACGCAAAGATGTCGATGGACCGCCTGGCCGAGGTGCAGCTCAAGGAAGACGAGGTGACGGGCATCACCGGGTGAAGTTTGACGAGGCAATCAGCCTTAACGACGTTTCGTTCAAATACGAGGGAAGTTATAACCCATATGTGTTCACGCACCTTTCGGTCGAGTTTCCCAAGAACCGTGTCACTGCCATCGTTGGCAACAGCGGCAGTGGGAAGACCACGCTACTGAAGTTGCTGCTCGGGTTCTATTATCCGCAGCATGGCGACGTGGAAGTCGATGGCGTGCCTTTGCGGCAGCTCGACATAAACAAGTGGCGTGGAGGTTGCGGCGTGGTGTTGCAGGGCGGATATATCTTCAGCGGCACTATAGCCGAAAATATCGCGCTTGGAGACAAGGAAATAGACTATGGGCGGGTGGAGCGTTGTGCTGCGATGGCTTGCATCGACGATTTTGTGAAGCGGCTGCCCGGCCTCTACAAGATGAAAATAGGTAATGGTGGCATCGACCTCAGCGAGGGGCAGAAGCAGCGCATATTGATAGCCCGAGCCATATACAAGAATCCCCGCTTGATAATATTCGACGAGGCAACTTCGTCGCTCGACACGGTTAACGAACGGCAGATTATGGACAACCTGCGCCAATTCTTCAGCGGACGTACCGTGATAGTGGTGGCGCACAGGCTGAGCACCGTGGTGAATGCCGACAAGATTATTTATCTTGAGAACGGAAGGATTGCCGAGCAGGGAACGCATCGCCAACTCGTTGACAAGCGTGGCAAATACTATGAATTGATAAGGGACCAACTTGAATTGGAAGACAGTTGATTGGCATTGCCCGAGCTTGCGAAAGTAGGGGTATGACTGCATATTTTTATGCGAGTCTTAGAAACTGTTTTGAATTTTTTGTTCAATGATTTGAGATGTATTTTCGAGTCGATATTGATTGTTTTTTTGAGTAAGTTTAGCGGGCTAAACGTCGAAAAGAACAATCAACAGCGACCGAAAAGACGCTTAAAGCATGAACAAAGAACTCCGCAGTTTCATTGCTTGAACATTTTTCTGTAAAAATTCAAAACAGTTTCTTAAACTTTTTCGCTATTTTTACATCATAAAACCAAGAATGGTTTTATAAATTGCTTTGACATGAAACGTATAATTCTTATATCGATGTGTGCGATTGCAATGGCTGCGACGTGCAATTCTTGCTTGTTGATGGACGACATGAACCGTCGTACTCCGCCGCCTCCGAGGCACGGAGCCCCACCGCCGCCTCCGCCGGGCAGGCATGAGGCAGCTCCGCCTCCACGTGACAACCGTCCTGCTCCGGGTCGGCACGACAACGGCAGGCCCGACGACAACCGCCGACTGCCACAGTCGCCACCACATCGTTAAGTTACAGATAAATAAATGGTACAACCTATAAATACATCAGAAGCCTCAAAAGCCATATCGTTGCGGGAGTTTAACAACCGTATCAAGCAGTTGCTCAACAATCGCATGGTGCAGAATTGCTGGATTGTGGCCGACTTGAGCGACGTGGCGATTCGTGGCGGGCATTGCTACCTCGAACTGGTAGAGAAGAACGCGGCCGGTGCAACGGTTGCAAAGGTGCGTGGCATAATATGGGCCGGGCGCGTGCAATACTTGCGCAGCAAGTTCCTTGCCGTCACGGGACAAGACTTGAAAAGTGGATTGAAGGTGATGGTGGAAGCAAGCGTCAACTACCACGAGCAGTATGGCTTGTCGGTAATTATCACCGACATCGACCCTTCATACACCATAGGCGACATGGAGCGCTTGCGCCGTGAAATATTGGCGAGGTTGCAGAAGGAAGGAGTCATAGACATGAACCGCCAGTTGCCCATCCCTCCCGTGCCTCAGCGCATCGCAGTGGTGTCGGCGGCCGGCGCGGCCGGTTATGGCGACTTCATGAACCAGTTGCATAACAATTCTTACAAACTGCAATTTTACACATGCCTGTTTCCGGCAACCATGCAGGGCGCGAATACCTCGCCAAGCATCATCGCTGCCCTCGACAAGATTGCCGGAAACATGGATATGTTTGACTGCGTGGTGATTATAAGAGGTGGCGGCTCGACGAGTGACCTTAACTCATTTGACGATTATAATCTTGCCGCCAATGTGGCTCAATTCCCGCTCCCGGTAATCGTTGGCATAGGGCATGAGCGCGACATGACGGTGCTCGACTATGTTGCGGCAATACGTGTCAAGACTCCGACCGCGGCAGCTGAATGGCTTATAACCCGTGGCGTGGAGGCTTTGAGCTATCTCGACCAACTGACCACGCGCATCACCGACGGCGTGCGCCAATACCTGAATGCCGCGGCATTGCAGCTTAATTATTATACGGGCAACATTCCGATAGTGGTAAATGCGAGATTGGAGAACAGCCGCATGAAACTTGCGCACTTGGTGGAAATGTTGCCGACGGCAACCGGCATACGCGTGTCGGCTGCAAGAGAGCGGCTTAAGGCTTATGTGGAAGCCTTGAAGCAGGCCGAGGCGCAGGCCGTGTCGCGAGAGAAGCTGAAACTGAAGGCCATAGCCGATAAGATAGAGATACTATCGCCGCAAAACACGCTTCGACGAGGATATTCGATTACCACGGTCAACGGTCGTGCCATAAGCGACACGTCGGCATTGAAGCCCGGCGACAGGGTTACCACGCAGCTCGCCCGAGGCTCGTTTGACTCAGAAATTACCGAAATAAACGATAAGAAAGAAAATGGAAAATAACGATAAAGAAATGACTTATTCGAGTGCCGTGTCTGAACTCGAAAAGATTGTGAGGGAAATGCAAAGCGACTCGTGCAGCATCGACAACCTGTCGGCTCTGACTTCACGTTCGCTGCAATTGCTTAAATTCTGCAAGGCAAAGTTGCAAACCACCGACGAGGAGCTTAAAAAGATTCTTGCCGAGCTTGAAGCTTGACCGCCGAGCAGGCGAAGGGGGCGGGCGGTCACAATTTTGCTACTTCGCCTATCTGCAAGACGGTGAGGTTGAAGCCGCTGCCACTGTGGGCGGCTTCTTGTTCGTTTTTCAGCGGTTCGTCCCACGGATGCCGTGCAAGTGCATACTTTGAATGGTGCACGGTGATTACCCGGCGTGGCGCAAGGCCTTGCACGACCTTTGCAAGCTCGTGCGGCATGGTGTGTATGTATCGCCAGTCTTCGTTGTATTGCCCGTTTTCGAGAATCGCAACGTCGATATGCGGGAAGCGTGTGCCTATCTCCTTGAAGTGCAAGCCATAGCCGCCGTCGCCGCCGACAAACACGGTGAGTGACGGCGTGTCGAGCATGAACGATGCCCATAGCGACCGGTTGGCGGCGAGTCCGCGCCCCGAAAAGTGCCTTGTAGGCAGGCAGTGTACGTCGAAGCCGGTTTCCAGAGCCGTGCTCTCCTGCCAGTCGAGTTCCACGAGTTCCGATTTGTCGTAACCCCAAT
>CALUNI010000070.1 GCA_944321905.1 uncultured Muribaculaceae bacterium
CAAGACCTGGGGGAATTCACCGGGAGCATGCCGTGTAGGACTTACCCGGGTGCAAAGGTACGCATATTTTTTGTTTCAACAAGCTTTTTAAGCCAAAAATATAGGATATTTCATTAAATTTGCATCTACATTAAATTATAGAGATGCTTAATGAGTTGAAAAATAGGGTTTTGTCGGGAAAGCAAATTTCTTTTGACGAAGCCGTTGAGATAGCGCGGTGGCACGATGTTGACGAATTGTGCGATGCCGCAGGTGAAATATGCCGCAAGTTTTGTGGCAACCGTGTGGATACCTGTTCAATAATCAATGCTCGCAGCGGGCGTTGTGGCGAGGACTGTAAATGGTGTGCCCAGTCGGCTCGCTTCCATACCGGTGTCAACGAATATGAAATGGCCGGTGAGGAAGATATCCTTGCGCTTGCAAGGCATAACGACGGCAAAGGTATTCATCGGTTTTCCCTCGTCACGAGTGGCAGGAGAGTAGGCAGTCGCGACATGGAGTATTTTTGTGGCGTGTATCGTCGTCTGCGGAATGAGACGCGCCTGCATCTGTGTGCGTCGATGGGACTGCTTGGGGAAAAAGAGATGGAGATGCTGCGCGATGCCGGCGTGCAACGATATCATTGCAACCTTGAGACCGCCCCGTCTTATTTCTCGTCGTTATGCACTACTCATACCACTGATGACAAGATTGCCACCATACGCCTTGCAAAACGCATGGGCATGGCAGTGTGTTCGGGCGGAATCATTGGGATGGGCGAAACGATGGAGCATCGCATAGAGCTTGCCATGACGCTTCGCGACCTTGGCGTTGACTCGGTGCCTATAAATATTCTTGTGCCGATACACGGTACGCCATTGCAGGATATGCCCCCCATAAGCGAAGAAGAAGTGATGCGCACGGTTGCCGTGTTTCGGTTTATTTTGCCCGACAAATTCCTGCGGTTTGCCGGAGGCCGGGCTCGATTGAGCAAGGAAGCCGAAAGGCGCATACTTACCGGCGGAATGAACGGGGTGATCATGGGTGACTTGTTAACCACAATAGGCAACCGCATCGACGAGGATCGTGAATTGTTTCGCTCGCTCGGGCTTGAGCCTGTTTAACCCAAAACGGTCATCGAACCGCGAATATACGGAAAGTCGAGCGCAATGCAAAAACAAAGCCTCGATTTGTTTTTGGCTTTGCCGAGGCGCATCCTGTATTATCAAAATATAGTGAAAATGCTTTTTATACCGCTTGGGTTTAGCCGTTTTTTAGTTCTGAAGCTTGAGCCATGCTGCCGTTTTTATTCACAATCCGACGCTCGATTTGGCCTATGCCCCATGCCACGATGAAGTATATGGCCGAGAGCAGCCAAAGCATTTCATAAGGCCGAGCCACTTGCCACAATTCTGCGCCGTTGCTTTTCATCGCCACATATCCGTTAATAGCCCATGTCGATGGGAAACAGCCTCCTATAGTCGTCCACAGTTGGCTCATGTCGTAACGGGGCCACGACAGCCCCGAAAGGAACAGGAACAATATCGACGAGAATACAAACAACAGGAACACCGACTCCCGTTCGTGGATGAACCGTTGTATCACCATCCCCATGAATATCGTTGACAGCAGGAACGGTATCATGAAAATCATGATGTCGAGCGTGTGGCCGTTTTGAGGGAACGAGAAGAACATCGGCACGTATTTCAATATGTAAATGGAAGGTATGATGTAGATGACGAAGTAGCAGAGTGCCTTACCTGCAATCGAGGCCGAGGTTGAGGCCGGAATGGCCATCGGGTCGATGCCGCCGTTGGCTCTTGCGCGTTCCCTGCTTCCGGCTGCAAGCATGCATATTCCAAGCACAAGGCTCTGCTGCAGTATTAGCACCAATATGCCGGGAAGGAGAGCCGAGGCCACGCCTGTCGATGTGTTGCCCATGGCTACCGGGGTGCTTTTTACCGTGGGTATTGCGCCGCCGTTCATTGTCAATCCTTGCATCGATGCCAATTGCATCATTTGTGCCTGTATGTCGGCACCCATGCTTGCCGTTACGTCGGTCTGTGCCATCAGCACGCTTTTATATCGCAGCAGCAGGCTCATGTCGCAATATATGGGCAGGTGGGCACTTTCTCCTCGGCCTATAAGTGCCTCGAAGTCTTCGGGGAAGTGTATGATTGCATAGCAGTCTTTTTGTGCCATTGCACGTTGCGCCTCTTGCATGTTGGCCGCGTATCCTGCAATTTCGGTGTATTGCGATGCGTCGAGTCGGCGTGCATACTCTCTCGTTGTTGCCGAGCGGCAGTCGTCAACCACCACTACGGGTACTTCGCGGACAAACTCGCGGTTATATATCAGTGCGTACAATATGGGGTATGCGATAGGCAGTGCGAGGAAAAAGAGCATGACGCCCATGTCGCGGTAGGCAAGGTGGAACTCACGCTTGCACACGCTGAACACGCTCGTTATGTAACGCCATATCTTAGTCATGATTTGTCAATCCGTTTTTATGGAATGTAAACCGGGCGGCGGCACATCCGTTTTAAATTGAATAGAGGGATGAAAGATACTAATATGAATATCAACAACGCTATGAAGTAGTAGCGTGAGTAATACAGGTCAACGCCGTTCAGAGCCTGGTCGATGTATATCAAGTAGTAATAACGGATGGGCAGTATGTAGCTTACTATTGCCACCCATCCATACATGTCGTCTATGGGCATGGTGAATCCACTGATTGAAAATGCCAACACGCTGAGCAGCGAACAAATGCTCAAGGCTATGCGCATGTTTGGCGTAAGCCCGCATATGGTCACCGCCATTGCCTGGCACGCCAATACGAGCAGCAGCATGGCCGCCATCATGACGGCGATGTGGCAGTGCAGTGGGAATCCGAGCCATCCGAATATCGACAATTGGATTATCCAACCGGTGAGGGTGAACAAGAGCGTTTGCGGTGCCAACTTGCCCATGAGGGCTATGGTCATGGAACCTCCGCACCTGTCGAGCCATTGTGCCGAGGTCTTGCGTTTTATCTCGTCGGTAATGCTGAATGTGGTGACAATCATCACCATCAGTGCGAGTATGCCGGGGATGAAAGAGTTGCTCATGTACACAGGGTAGCTCATCCACGGGTTGCCAAGCATGTGCATGTCGGCAACTATGGGTTGCAGTAACGACGACACGCTGCCGTCGGCAAGCCCGGCGGTGGTGAGTGTGGCCTTCACCAATGAGCCGTTGGACAGTATCGATATCGTCTTGAAGCCTTTATATACGAGCGATGCGGGTACTATGTAGGCATAATTGGTGTAGTATGAAATTTCGGGGGTGCGTCCGGCTATGGCTTCGCTTGAGAAATCTTCGGGAATTAGGAAGAATCCCACTATTTTACCTTGTTGCACGGCATCGCGGGCTTCGCTGAAACTTGTGCAGGTCATTACCACGTCGGTGGTCTGCATGGCATCGATGTTGGATGAAATCGTGCGAGACAGTTCCGAGCCGTCAAGGTCAACTATGGCCGTAGGGACACGGTTGGCAAGCCCGTCGGCCATAAGGTTAAGCATCAAGAACGCCGAAACGAGAGGTATGGCCACAATCGACACAAGGAAAAGCGGGCGGCTCATAACGTATAAGCAGCCTTGACGTATCGAATCGTATATGAGGCGGAGTATCAGTTTCATTGTTCGTATTGCTTGGCATCAAGCAGGATGACCGACATGCCCGGGCGCAGGTTCTCTATTGGCTCGGTTGGGTGTGCCTTGACCTGGAACGTCTTGCTGTCGTATTGTCCCGAGGCTTTTGTGGCATTCCACACGGCATAGCTGCCCAAGTCTTTGATATAGTATATTTTTACGGTTGTTTCCATCTTGCCGAGTGCGGGAATCATCACCTTTACTTCGCTGCCCATTGCGAGGTTGCATAGCAGTTCTTCTCGCACGTTGAACGTGACCCACTTGTCGTCGTCGCGCATTACGTTCATAATCGGGGTGCCGGTTCCCACGAGTTCCCCTTCGTGGGGATATATGTCGGTAACTTCACCGTCGCATGGGGCTGTGAGGTATTGGTCTTCGAGCATCGATTCCACTTCGAGTACTGTCCCCCGTGCGGCTTGTTGTTGTGCCCGTGCGGCTTCCTTGTCTTCGGCTTGTGCTCCTTCAAGTGCGAGGTCGTATTGCGACTTGGCGGCACGAGCTTGAGCCGAGGCTGCATCGTATGCCGCACGTGCCTCGTCGCGCTTTTGCTCGGATATTACGCCCTGCTTGAACAAGTTCTCCATTCGTTCATAAGTCTTTTTGCGGATTGATTCGGCTGCGACGGCCTGTTGCCACAGGTCGTGCGCGCTGCTCACGATTTGGCTGCGCGTACCGGCTTCGGCTTTACGGTTTTGTGCTGCCGCGGCCTCTTCCATGGCTTGGGCTTGAAGCAGCTTGGCATCGACCGTCGATGAGTGTATGTAGGCAAGCGTGTCGCCTTGTTTTACCGATTGCCCTTCTTCGACATAGAATGCGACTACGCGCCCGGGCAGTTTGCCCGACACGCGCACCTGTGTGGCTTCGACTTGTCCTTGTACGGTTTCTTCGGGCGGGTTGATAAGGAATATTCCCGCTATGCACAGGCACACCATTATGATGATTACTATGGCCAGTCCCACAAATAGTGTGCGTTCTTTCTTTTTTGCGTTTGTGTCGTTCATATCTTGTGGTTCTTTTATTATTCTATGTCTTGTGCAGGTACGAGCGTGCCGAGAGCCTTTGACAGATATACGTTGCAAAGTTGCACGTCGATTTGCGCGTCGATGTTTTCGCTGTTGGCCTTAAGCCATGCAGTCTGTGCCGTCATCACGTCGTCGGTGGTCAGAATGCCCTCGTTAAACCCTAATTGTGCTTGCCGCAGGTTCTCTTCGGCTTTGGCCAGATTGGAGCGTGTCGTCGTGTAGGTTTTTATTGACTCCTGTGCCTTGAATGAAGCTTGGCTCACTTGCAGCTCGATTTTTTCACGTGCGTCTTCGAGTTGCAGCCGGCGCACTATGCTTTCGCTTTTTGCGCTTCGGTATTTGTTGTAGTTCCCGCCCCAGTGCCAGAGTGGAATCTTAAGCACGGCACCTACGCTGAACATTCCGTCAAAATCCTTGTTGAACCCGTTAAACAAGTTCGGGTTGCTGACCGAGTACATGCCCATAATGGCAAGGTTGGGCAGCATTGCCGACCGTTCGGTCTTTGCCTTGGCTTCATATATTTTCACGGCGGCTTCGAGTGATTGAATCTCGTTGCGGCGGCCATAAACTTCGTTAATGTCGTAGCTGCGAGCCGGAAGCTGCGTTATCTCTATTTCACGGTCTTCGTCGGCAAGCGTGAATGTGTCGTTCAGCGGCAGTCCGCATATCTGTGCCAGTGCCATCCGTGCGAGTGCCAAGCCGTTTTGTACTTTTGTCAGGTCAACGTTTGCTTCGTTGAGCTTCACTGCCACGCTCAGTTGGTCGGCGCGTGTCGCAACCCCCTCGGCGAGCATTATATCTACATTTTTGCTCAAAGTGTCGAGCAGGTTCACATAGCTTTCGGCCAGATTGTATTTGGCTTTTAGGGATACCACCTGCCAGTATGCGGCATCTACGTTGCATATCACCTCGGCGGCTGCCGTGTTATGGTTGGCTTGGGCTAATTGCTCGGCATACCGGGTCATTTCGTTCATTGCCCTTATTTTTCCCCCCATGTATATGGGTTGGGTCAATGTCACGGCTCCGGCAAACACGTTGCTTATGTCGAATGTCATTGCGCTTTTGGGAATCACGGCTACGGTCGATGGCACCGGCTGCCCGTTGACCAAGAGCGGTGCGCCTGTGGCATCGGTCACTATGTTGTAGCCATAGCTGCCGGTGCTTGCGTCAAAACTCATTGTGGGCAGCATTTGGTCACTCTCGATGAGGGAAATATCTTTCTGGTTGTAAAGGTACATGCCCGAGAAGTCGAGCGAAGGCAGGTAGGCTGCCCGAGCCGCTTTGCGGTTGTATTCTGCGCCACGTTGTTGTTCTCGTGCTATTTGCAGCTGCTTGTTGTTGCTCAACGCCATGCTGCGGCATGAGTCGAGCGTCACTGTCGATTCGGCTCGTGCCGTGGTTGCCATCGGCGGCAGAATGATTACAAGCAATAAGATTATTATGTGTATGTGTTTCATTTCGGTACTCATTGTTTAATACAAAATTAGCATTATTGGTCGATTGTTGTTCTCCTTTGAGAAAAATAGACCAACAAAGCCAACTTTATTACCTGAGCAGGCAAGCATTGTTGAAAAATGCATTTATGCGGTTTCATATGAGTAAGACGGCCATGCCGGGCATCATTGCATGTGCAATTGTCGAAAATTGTTGAAAATGGCGGGTGCATTGCTTGTAAACGTCATTTTATCGCTAATTTTGTTTTTCTAATTGCAAAACAATGGTTAATTACGATATGTATGATAGGGGTGGCGATTTGCTACGGGTAATGCAAGAGCGTATAGTAGTGCTTGACGGAGCAATGGGTACTATGATTCAGCAGAGGCGTTTGTCGGAGGATGAGTTTCGAGGAACGCGTTTTGCCGGATGGCAGCGTCCGCTCAAGGGGTGTAATGACGTGTTGGTGCTTACTTGCCCCGATGTCATAGCAGAAATTCACAAGGCTTATCTCGATGCCGGTGCCGATGTGATAGAGACAAATTCGTTCAATGCCAATGCCGTGTCGCTTGCCGATTACGGGCTTGACGAATATGTTGGAGAGATAAATCGTGAAGCTGCCAGGCTTGCGCGCAAGGCGGCCGACAAGTGGAGCATGGAACATGGCGGCGCAAGGCGTTGGGTGGCCGGTAGTGTCGGGTCGTCAAACCGCAGCTTGTCGATTTCTCCGTCGGTCGAAGACCCGTCGGCGAGGAACATCACATGGGACGAGCTTGTGGCGACTTATGCTTGCCAGATTGCATCGTTAATCGAGGGCGGAGTGGATGCCATATTGATTGAAACTGTATTTGACACGCTTAACGCCAAGGCAGCACTGTGGGCAGCCCGGGAGGCGATGAAGTCGGTGGGAGTGACTGTGCCTGTAATGGTGTCGGCCACGCTAACCGAGAGCGGACGAACCCTTAGCGGGCAGACACTTGAAGCGTTTCTTGCCTCGATTTCCCATGCCTCGCCGGCCTGCATAGGCTTGAATTGCGGATTTGGTGCCGAGGATATGGCAGGATGGCTCGCTCGCTTGTCGGACATGGCCACTGTGCCTGTAATTGCTTATCCTAATGCCGGATTGCCAAACGAAATGGGCGAATATGACGAGACTCCCGAAATCATGGCGCGGCATATGCGCCGTTATATAGAACTTGGGTTGGTCAACATGGTTGGCGGGTGCTGCGGTTCAACGCCCGACCATATCCGAGCCATTGCGGCTATGGCAAACGCAGGCAAGCCTCGATTGCTGTCGCATGATGGCGAGCCGCATCTTGTCTTGTCGGGACTTGAAGCCGTTGACGTGGTACCCGAGCGTAATTTCATCAACATCGGCGAACGGTGTAACGTGGCAGGTAGCAGGAAATTCTTGCGCTTGATTAACGAGGGTAATTACGACGAGGCTCTGTCTGTCGCGAGACGGCAGGTAGAAGCCGGTGCGCAAATCATCGACGTGAACATGGACGATGCCATGCTCGATGCCCGGCATGAGATGGTACACTTCTTGCGCATGGTGGGTTCCGACCCCGATGTGGCAAGAGTGCCGGTGATGATAGACTCGTCGAAGTGGGAGGTTATAGAAGCCGGACTTAAGGAATTGCAAGGCAAGGGCATTGTCAATTCAATAAGCTTGAAGGACGGCGAGAAGAAGTTTGTTGAAAAGGCTCGCTTTATAAGGAGTATGGGTGCAGCCATGGTAGTAATGGCGTTTGACGAGCAGGGACAGGCCGACACATTTGAACGCCGAGTGGAGGTGTGCAGTCGTGCCTATAAGTTGCTGACCGAGGTTGCCGGAGTGCCGCCGACCGACATTATTTTCGACCCGAATGTGCTTGCCATAGCCACCGGTATAGAGCAGCATGACGGTTATGCTGCCGATTTCCTTCGAGCAGTTGAATGGATTAAGGCCAATCTGCCCGGCGCAAAAGTCAGTGGTGGGGTGAGCAACTTGTCGTTTTCGTTCCGCGGCAACAATTATGTGCGCGAGGCAATGCACTCTGTTTTCCTTTATCATGCCATTGTACGCGGGCTCGACATGGCTATCGTAAATGCGGCTGCCATGATTCCTTATGAAGATGTTCCCGGCAAGTTGAGGGAAGCGATAGAAGATGTGATTTTCAATCGTGACTCTAATGCTACCGACCGCCTTATAGCTCTTGCCGACGAGATAAAAGGCAGGCAGAACGGCGTGGCCGAATGTAATAATGCGTCGGACGGCGACGAGGCACTGACTGCCGGGCAGCGGCTTGAGCGCATGATAGTGCGTGGCGCTACCGACGGCATGGATGCCGTGGCAGAGGCTGCGATGCACGACATAGGTTCGGCATTTGGCGTAATCAACGGGCCATTGATGCGAGGCATGGACACTGTAGGCACTCTTTTCGGCCAAGGGAAAATGTTCCTGCCTCAAGTGGTGAAGAGTGCACGCGCCATGAAGCATGCGGTGGCATGGTTGAATCCTTATATAGAGGCGGAGCGTTCGGCGACTTCGGGGCAGAACAAGGCCGGGCGGATGGTGATAGCTACGGTTAAAGGCGACGTACACGACATCGGTAAGAACATAGTGTCGATAGTGATGCGTTGTAATGGCTTTGAGGTTATCGACCTTGGCGTGATGGTTCCCGGTGAGGAGATTGTAAAGGCTGCCGTGGATAACCATGCCGACATAGTGGCACTGAGCGGCCTTATCACTCCGTCGCTTGAAGAAATGTGCCGCGTGGCTCGCTTGATGGAGCAGAAAGGTATGCGCCTGCCTCTCATGGTTGGCGGCGCCACTACGTCCGACTTGCATACGGCGGTGAAAATTGCTCCCGAGTATGCCGGTGGGGTGGTAGTGCATACCCGCGACGCGGCTGCAATGCCTGTGGTGGCACGGAGGTTGCTGTCGGCCGGCAGAGATGAGTATATCGCCGGTCTGAAAGACAATCAGGCCGTTTTGCGCCGCCAATACGAGGCCGAGAAAAATATCATGTCGCTTGCCGAGGCTCGTAGCCGCCGGTTGAAGCTTGATTTTAAGCCTGTGCGTCCCAAAGTTGCCGGGATATTCGACATCGGTGTTACCGTGGCCGATGTTGCAGGGTATGTTAATTGGAAACCTTTCTTCGGAGCATGGCAGCTTGTCGGCAAGAATGCCGATGCGGCGGAAATCGAGAAATTGAGGCATGACGCAATCGATGTGTTGGAATATTTGAAGCGCGAGGTCGGTGACAGTATAAAAATAAGAGTCGGATTGTGGAATGCGTATGCCGACGGCGACGACATTGTGATAGACAATGGCCGAATGCGAGTTGCCACGTTGCGCCAACAGCATACCGACAGTGGCGGAGGAAGTACTTTGTCGCTTGCCGATTTTATTGCGCCTCATGATGATTATATAGGAACCTTTGCCGTCACTGTAGGGCAGGGTATAGAGCATATGGTAGAACAGGCAATGGCTGATGGCGATGATTACCGGGCATTGTTGCTGCGCACGGTGGCCGACCGTCTTGCCGAAGCGGCGACAGAATTGATGCATCGTGTTGTTGCCACCGAGTATTGGGGGTATGGCAACGATGCCGGGGTAAATGTCGGCATTCGTCCGGCTGTCGGGTATCCGTCGTTACCCGATCAAAGCCTGATATTCGAGATTGACCATTTGATGCCTCTTGCCCCAATCGGAATAAGACTGACAGAGAACGGAGCAATGTATCCGGCTGCAAGCACGTGTGGCTTGATAATATCGCATCCCGAGTCGCATTATTTCATATTGGGGGCAATAAGCGAGGATCAGCGTCGAGATTATGCCGCACGCCGGGGCATGACACTTGAAGCCTTGGCAAAGTGGCTGCGATAGGCTTGGGGAGCTTGTGTTTCAGACAGGTAGTAAAAAGAGATGCGGCGCAATCACTGCGCCGCATCTCGTACAAAAAAGATTTGATCTTAAAAAAATTAAGTGTTGAATTTATTTTACTATTACTTTGGTCGTTGCGTCACCTGCCTTGACGATGTAGATGCCTTGTGGCATTGCTATCTGGCTGTTGGTGTCAACGATTTGGCTCTTTACAAGTTGGCCTGCAATGTTATAGATGTAGGCACGGCCTTCTGCTCCGTTGACGCAGATTGCTCCGGTCGAGCCATATACCGTAGCTTTGTCGGTGGCAATGTTGTCAACCGACGATGTGTTTTGCGGCTCGCTTGTGAAAGTCACGCTGATAGGTATTCCGCTTTCTCCGCTAATCCATTCAACGTCTATGTCAAAATCAACCACGTTATCAGCCGAGATGGTACCGTTGATGTTTACATTGGCGGTTATATATCCACCGGCAAGTTGCAGCCCCTCGACCGAACCTGCGTAGGTGGTTGTGCCGTTGTCGTCGGCAGTCATTGCTACGTTTTCAACAATGATGTCGCCAAGCAAGGTCGGAGTGCCTGTACCCAAGTCTAATGAGAAATTAGGCAGGGCAAAAGTGCAAGTGCCGTCACCGTTATTAGTGATTTCGACTGTTGCAGGCGAGTCGGTAGCCAATGCTTGCCCCGTCATTTCGATGTTAAGGTAGCCTTCATATTCGGTTGAGGCAACCTTGTAGGAAGTGAAAGTCACGCTGATAGGTATTCCGGTTTCTCCGCTAATCCATTCAACGTCTATGTCAAAATCGACCACGTTCTCAGCCGAGATGGTACCGTTGATGTTTACGTTGGCTGTTATATATCCACCGGCAAGTTGCAGCCCCTCGACCGAACCAACGTAGGTTGTTGAGCCGTTTTCGTCGGCAGTCATTGTTACGTTTTCTACAATGATGTCGCCAAGCAAGGTCGGAGTGCCTGTACCCAAGTCTAATGAGAAATTAGGCAGGGCAAAAGTGCAAGTGCCGTCACCGTTATTAGTGATTTCGACTGTTGCAGGCGAGTCGGTAGCCAATGCTTGCCCCGTCATTTCGATGTTCAAGTAGCCTTCATATGAAGTTTGAGCTTGCATTGTAAAGCTGCTTGCTACCATAAGAATGAGGGCGAATAGTGTGTAATAAATTTTCTTCATAAGCTAAAATGTTGATTTATAGTTTTCACGGTGCAAAGGTACAACCCATTGGGCAATTACTGCGTTAAATATTGTGTAAAATTAGTAATGTGAAACTCTGTCAGTGGAATGCTTGTGTAAAACAGTGTTAATCAATCGGCCTTGTTTCTTACGGTTGGCCGATTTGTTAGTACCTTTGCAGCCGACAATTTTTGTTGTCGTGTAACTATATGATATTATGGCACTTATGATTAATATGAATATATAAAGATTGTTTTATGAGATATGAGATTTTTCTGTTGGTTTTATTGGGAATGCTCACGGCATTCGGCCCGTTTGTAACCGATATGTATCTGCCTGCGCTCCCGTCGATGACTTCTTACTTCGACACGTCGGTTTCGATGGTACAGTTGGGATTGACTTTCAGCATGGTAGGGCTTGCCCTTGGGCAGTTGCTTATAGGTCCCATAAGCGATAAGTTTGGCCGTCGCAGGCCGTTGTTGGCATCGATGGTGCTTTTCATAGTTTCCACTGTGGCATGTATTTTTTCTCCAAACGTAGTTTTCTTCACGGCGATGCGGTTTCTGCAGGGCATAGCTGGAGCCGGGGGCATAGTAATTTCACGGTCGGCTGCTACCGACGAGTTTGCAGGCCGTGAGTTGATGAAGATGCTTGCCGTTATAGGCGCGATAAATGGCATCGCGCCTATCGCCGCGCCTGTGATTGGCGGAGTGATGCTGTCGGTTACCGACTGGCGCGGGATATTCTTCATACTGTTGTTGCTTGGTATATTGCTTCTCGTTGGCAGTGCCATGTTCAAGGAGTCGTTGCCCGAGAGCAGGCGCAGTGTCGGCAGCGTGCTGCATGTCTTCGGTTCGTTTGGCACGGTGGCTCGCAACCGCAGGTTTCTGTACTATGTGCTGCAGCAGGGTTTCGCCCAGTTTATCCTTTTTGCCAATATAGCCTCGTCGCCGTTCATAATCCAGCAGCACTATGGTTTTTCGCCGCTTGTGTTTAGTGTGTGCTTTGGCGTTAATGCCATAGCAATCGGTGTGGCTTCGGCCTTGTCGGTCAAGTTTCGTCGTCCCGAGGATGCCGTTGCCACGAGCTGTGTCGGGATGCTTGTGATGAGTGTGGTAATTGCTGCCGTTCTTATGCTCGATGGCTCGTTTTGGGCTTATGAGATATCTCTGTTTGTATTGATGTTTATGATGGGGCTGACGTTTACAGCATCAACCTCTCTTGCGCTGAACAGCGAGCGTGAGCGCGCCGGTGCGGCCTCGGCCATGCTTGGAGCCATATGCTTCCTTGCCGGAGGCATTGTGTCGCCACTCGTGGGTGTTGGAAACATATTGTATTCTACCGGCATAATCTTTATTGTGGGGGCGGCGCTGTCGTCGTTGTTTGCGCACAAGGCTCGCCGGGCTTGACCTGTGATGCGTCACTTGCCTTGATGTGGCAGTCATGCAGTCGGGATGGGATGTGGATAATTCCGTTCCGATTTTTTATTTATTTAACAAATGGGGGGGGTAAATTTTTATAATTTATA
>CALUNI010000071.1 GCA_944321905.1 uncultured Muribaculaceae bacterium
CCGAATAAAATAGTGATGTCAGCATCGCCGTTCCCGATACCATTCAAGGCTGTGATAAACCTTGACAAGGCAAACGAATCGGAGACCAAGCTCACGGTAGTATTCCAGATAGAGCTTAACATAATGCTGCGAGCCATGGCCGCAAAGCCATTGGGAGACGGTGTAAAGAAAATGGGACAAATGCTTGCCATGCTCCCTTACGACAGGCTATAGACACGCAAGCCCAAGCGGCGCGACAACACAAAAACAACAAAGGCCGATGCTTCACAGCATCGGCCTTCATTTAATCTACAATCTATAAAAACATATATATTTCAGAATTAGAATCATCTGTGAGCCAAATTTACGCATTAGTTCAATAATAACAAAGAAAAATTTAAGTATTTTTTTGCGTAATTTAGTATTTACAACCCAATATATTATATATCAACATCTTATCAGTAAAATAAATTTAATATTCCTGTAAAAAATATGTTTTGATGGCCTATCATACCGACAAGTCTATTAAATTCACCCGAAAAAAGCATACATGAAAAACGACACACGCTCAATCAAAGTATTTTTCTCGGGAATACCCAACTTTACAGACAACGAAAACACGCCTACAGGCTCATGCGAGGAGCTGTCAAACATTCGTCAAGACGGAAACGCCTTGGCGGCAATCGGCAAATGCGTCAAGGCAGGCACAATCGCCGACGGAGAACGGCCTGCCGCACTGCACCACACCTCAACCGGGGCAAAGCACTTAATAAGCATCGTAGGCAACAGCACCGTCAAATGGCTTGGCGTGGTGAATGCCGACGGCTCAATAACCGCCAACGGAAGCACATTGGCTTCAACAACCGACGCGGCAATCATCGACATGGCTTGCGTGGGCGACTTCATGGTCGTTTCAACCGACTCGGGCAACATATTTCTCAAATATGACCCGTTTGGCAACAAATACACGCGCCTCGACACTTCGGATGCCGTACCAAAGCTCTTACTTGGGACATCGGGCAAACATACCATCGGCGGGTCCATTCCCAAGTATGATTTCGACTCTCCTCTCTCACAATGGCAACGCCCGCTCCCGGCAACCGACGTGGAACAAATTTCGGCACTCGCCACCGACACATACCGGCAACTTTGCCAACGCGCCGAAACAGAGAAGTATATGATACAACCCTCGTTTGCCAGATATGCGGTAAGGCTGTGGGACGACAGCTACATGTGGATATCGGCACCGATTCTGCTTGGGAACGGGCTGCAAAGCATGGCGACAACAGCCACGGCAGCCACATCGGGCAGCACATTTACGGGCATAAGTCAAGCCGAAACCAAAGTCGAAGCTTACCGCCCCACGGTAGTCGCAGAGTGCGGCACCGATGCCGCATGGGACTCTCTCATAAAATCCATCGACATACTAATCACCGACGAATGCAGGCCAATCGACACATCTGCCCTAATCGAATACACTTGCTCCGACAAAACCACAGACGGAGCGGTTTCCTACCGAATAGATTTCGGCTTATCGACTATCGACACCAACACGGCACTTGCCGAATTGCTTGCCTCCGGCCAATGGACCGTTGCTTGCAGCATATACGACCTCGACGCATTGCGGCAAGGCATCGTTACAGCCTCAAATTGCCAACAATCGACCAATGCTACAGGGCTGCCGGAAGGCACGCACCGTTACGAGATAACCGGTTCCACTGCCGAAGTCGTGAGTGCCGACGAGATAGACCGATGCACTTCGTCGGCAACCTTGCGTCCGTGCCTCACGTCGTTGTGCAAGCATAATCGCCGGTTGTTTGCAGCTTGCAACTTCGGCACACTCGCCAACCCGTGGCATCCGTCACAATTCTGGCACGGCTCGCTGTCGGGCACCCCATGCCGCATCATCGTTGAAACGCGCCTCAAGACTAAAGCCGGCAATGCCTGCACACTATGGCAAGGCACATCTGCATTCACTCCCGAGTCGCTATCCCCCGTAGTTTCATATCCCGACTCGCGAGCCACATCGATGACAATTTCATTATTGCCCACAAACGGCACGGTAAGGCAAGCCTCGATAAAGCTGCACAACGTGCCGAGTCGAAACATGGCATGCTCGGCAGGTGGCTCAACCGATCCCATACGACTCACCGACACAGGACTCGACATACTACCCGTACCGCAACATACACAAGTCATCGAAAACCTTGCCGGAACGCTGCTCGAATATGAAGAACTAAACCCGTTTGCCATTGCTGCGACACACCACGTGTGCAGTACCCCGATACGCGCGATATCGGCAACGTCGCACCACACCAACAACAATATCGGCACGCCTCTATATGCCTTTGCCGACGACGGCACATATGCCCTTCCCTACCGCGTGGCCTCGTCGCAATTCTCGCCTGCCGTGGCAATCTCACGCCAAGCCATCGACCCGCAAGTGCGCCCTGTGAGCAGCGACACATGCCTGTATTTCTCAACAACCCGAGGCAACGTGTGCCGCATCGACCGTTACCGCGTGACCGAAGTGATGCACGGCATTGCACCCACACAAATGGCTTGGAATTCGGCAAAAAAGGAATTGTGGCTGCTCACCGACAAAGAGACTCCACTGACCGTACTAATGCAGCCAAGCAGCACCTGTTACCATCGCAACGACACCGATTTCAAGCAATTGTTCCATCTCTCAGGCACCGAAGCATATGCCGCTGCTGCCGACGGATCGCTGCTCGACATAACGCGTGAAGACGACAGCTCCCCGGTAAATGTGGAATTGCTCACCTGCCCAATTGTAATTTCAGACATGGCGGCAATACCACGAAGCGTGATTTGGCACTTATTTGCAACCGACGCGGCACTCCGGCTCACAGTGTACGGGGAACACGGATCGAGTTGCCACGGCATGGTACTGTGCCGCATAAGTGCCACAGGCACAATCGCAGCACCGCTACCAGTGCGCCTCATCGCGCCGCCGGTGCGTTACGTGCGGTTGTCGGTTTCCGGCACTATAAAGCCGGGAACGATTATAAGGAATGCCGTGCTTAGGATTACCCAAAACGGTCATTAGACCGCAAATATTTGTTTTGAAAATGCTTCTTATGCCGCTTTTTAGTTTCTGTCGGCATCTTTTCAAGGCACGAACCTTGACATAGCCCGCTATGCCTGCGGCTCGTGCCTTGAAAACTTGCTTGACATAATCCTAAAAATCACCATAAAATCTAACGACCGATTTTGTTTTAAAAGCACGGAATAAGACCGAACAAGATACAGAAAGAGCCGCACAACTACCATGTGCGGCTCTTTTTCACTCATCAAAATAGCATCATAAAGAATTGTCAGACTCCTCTCAATTTTCAATTTCAAATAGCTACTTTCATAACCTTGTCTCCTGCCTTAACAATATATATGCCACGACATGGGGTTATGATGCTTGTCTCGTATCCGCGGTAAACGAGTTGGCCATTCAGATTATAAACTTCAATGGCGGCATTCTCGCCGAAGCCTTCGACCATTATCTTGCCGTCAACGGCATAAATGCCGGTCGTCTCATACGTTACATGGCCTATGCCCGACAACGACGGGTCGAGCGTGTCGTGCAGGTTGGCAAAGTTGCCCCACGATGATGCTATGTAATCGTCAAGCGTGCCACGCGGAATATAAACGTTTGTGCGCAGATAGTGCTTTGTGTCAAACGACTCCTCGTCTATCTCCGATGGAGTCGTGCCGAGGCAATTGATGGTCATCAACGCTTCGCATCCGTTAAACGAAGCGTGGCCTATCTCACGCAACGATGCAGGAAGCGTAATTTCAGCAAGCTTCTCGCAATCATTGAAGCAACTTCCACCGAGCGTGACAACATTTTGCCCGAGCGATACCGTGGCAAGGTTGCTGCAATCGGCAAACGCTGCATCTTCGAGGGTCTCAAACCCGTCGGGAAGCGAAATTGCAGTGAGGCTTGTGCAGCCTGTAAACGCCCTATACCCAATCAATGTCAAGGACTCCGGCATTTTTACCGACGCAAGGCTCGTACAAGCCTCAAAGGCACTGCTTCTTATCTCGGCAACGCCATTGGGGATCGCGATGCTTTTCAAGCTTGCGCAATTATAGAAAGTGTAATCATAAATGTAAGCCAGTTTATCGGGCAGTGTCACCGATTCAAGGTTTGAACAGCCATAGAAAGTATATGACAGGCTTGTAATCCCATCGGGTATCGATATCGACTTCAGTGCCGTGCACGATGCAAACGCACTCGATCCGAGCGAGGACAGGCCGCTTGGCAGCGACACGTCAGTCAGCCCCGTGCAGCCGCTGAATGCAGCATCTCCTATTTCGGTCACGTTGTCGGGAATGGAAACCGATGTCAAACCTGTACAATCTTCAAACCCATAGTTGCTAATGCCCTTTACCTTGCTGCCGAAAGTCACGCTGCGCAGTGCCTGGCTGCCGTTGAAGAAACCTCGGTTGTTGGCTCCCTTGTCGCCGTCATACAGGGTACGGCCTATGTAGGCAGTCTCAATGGGATAAATGGTATTGACCAATACGCTGCCGCTTAACGTGCCATCGATTTCAAGCGTGGCATCACTGTCCTTGAAAGTCACTTCCTTTATGCCGGTGCATCCGTCGAAAGTCGCTATATACAAGTAATTAAGCCCCGTGCCGATGGTCACCGACGGAATGCCGGTGCAATTCATAAAAGCGTTTCTGTCGAGTTCTGTCAGCGCATCGGGCAACACCAACGGCGACACTATGCCGGTACACCCGGCGAAAGCGTACGGCCATATAGTTGTAACACTATTTGGCAAGTCGAGAGAAGTTAACCCGGTGCATTTGTAAAAAGCCTTCTCGCTTATTTTTGTAATGTTGTCTGAAAATGTGACAGTTTCCAAATTAGCACACTCCATGAAAGTTCCATAGCCGATTTCAGTCACTTTGTCGCCAAATGTCACACTTTTAAGAGTGGCACTTTCACTGAAAAAATCATATGGGGTGTCGGTAAGCGTCCTACCGACATACACTGTTTCAAATCCCGGTTCGGTTTGATCATAATATTGGGGTTGAGATTCGATTGAAAGGGGGGTGTCGCTATCTTTTATTATTAATTCCTTCAAGTTTTCACATCCCCAAAACACATTTCTCACGATAGACTTGACCCCTGTACCTATCGTTACAGACGGCAGCTTCTTGCAGCCGATAAACGCAGTTTCTCCGATAATGGTGGTTGCGTCGGGTATGACAACCAGCTCTTTTATCTCCGAGCAGAATCCAAATGCCGAACTTCCGATTGAAACTAAGTTTTGCGGAAGATCTATTTTTTCCAACGATGTGCAGCTTCTGAACGCATACTCACCAATCGAAACCAAGTTTCGCGGAAAATCTATATTTTTCATTGAGGAGCAACCATAAAAAGCATATTCACCAATGGTCTCGATTGTTTCAGGCAAGCTTACAGCCGTCAAGCCACTGCATTCATAAAAAGCACGTTCGCCAATGGTTTCAACCGTTTCAGGCAAGCTTACCGCTGTCAAACCGCCGCAATCATAGAAAGCATATTCGCCAACTCCAGTTACCGAATAGGTATTTCCCTCGTAAGTAACCGACGGTGGCACAATTACGACACCACTATATGAGTCTGATGCATGAGAATAGCCTTCCTCAATGTTTGCAACTTCGCAAGTCAGCCCTGCTTCGTCGGTAATGTCATAATATATCCCATCGGCTTCAAAGTCATAAGCCCGGGCATAAAAACCTGTCAGCATAGCGACAATTGCCGCCACGCTACTTTTAGAAAAAACAACTGGTTTCATATTTATATTATTAATATTAGTTCGTACACATAATTGCGGCGACTCTTCTTGAGAAAAGCCGCTACTAACGAGGGTAATATGTCGGTTGATGTGAAGTCCCACCATATCCTGCAACTATGCTACGACACTGCCGGCGTGGCAGGCCGTTGCCATGTTACTGCAAGACGGGACGCAGAGAGTTTTAAATGGTTATTCGTTTAAACTTTGGGAAGAAGAGCCGTCCCACTACTTTCTCCACACCGCAACCGGGTGAGGCGAATTGCCATATGGTAGTGTAATCTTCCCAAAAGCGTGTCGGCCACGCTTTTTTGCGCCACAAAAATAGTAAAAAAACATGATTTATATGTGCCGGTGCGTGATAATTACGAATTTTTGCGTAAGTTTGACAAGTCAATTAGCCACTTTACAACATGCCATTGCTTGATACAATATATTACCCCGATGAGACTGCCCTGCACTTGTGGCATCTGGCCGAGACCGTTGAGGAACTCACAGAATGCTGCCGCCGCCTTGAATTGAAGTTGCCATCAGCCCCGGAAAACTGCTGTGAGAAGCGAAAGGCGGAATTACTGGCCGAGGCACTGCTGCTGCACCGCATCTTCGGCAACGAAGTCGCCTTAGGCCACACCGCAGGCGGTGCGCCGACGGTAGATGTCGATAACTGCCACATAAGCATTAGCCATACCAAAGGTTGGGTGTGCATCGCACGCAACGACGGCCATCGCATAGGCGTTGATATCGAGCGGTGCGACAGTCGCGTATTGCGGGTGCGGGAAAAGTTCTTAAGTCCGGGGGAAATGTCGGAAATCGGCCATAACGACATAATTGCCAACACCCTTGCGTGGACGGCCAAAGAAGCACTGTACAAACTGTTCCTTGGCAATGGCGGCGCAAGCCTTAGCAACGACTATTCGGTAGGGCTGTGTACGCAAATAATCAACCGCGGCTATATCATGCGCCCGGCCGGAGCAGCAAAGCAACCGGGCGAACCTCTGACGGTGATATCGCAAGAACTGTCTGACGCGGTCGTTTCGCTTGCAGTAGAAACAAAATACATAGTAACACACAATAAAGAATAAATGAACAAGAATAATCTTATTATTTCGACAATTGCAGCAGCGGCCATAGCCACTGCTGCAACAGGCGACGCGGATGCCTGCACCAATTTTGTGGCCGGGAAGAACGCCACCACCGACGGCTCGACTCTCGTAACATACGCCGCCGACAGCCACACCCTGTATGGATTCCTGCAACACTTGCCGGCAGCCGACCACCCCGAAGGCGCCATGCGCGAAGTGCGCGAATGGGACACAGGCAAGCCGTTAGGACAGATTCCCGAGGCAAGGCACACTTACTCGGTCATAGGCAACATGAACGAACACCAGCTCACCATAGCCGAATCGACATGGGGAGGCCGTCCCGAGCTTATAGACACGACGGGCATAATCGACTACGGCAGCCTTATGTACATCGCATTGCAACGCTGCAAGACCGCACGCGAGGCTATCGACACGATGACTTCATTAGTACAAGAATACGGATACTACAGTTCGGGCGAATCGTTTTCGATTGCCGACCCCGACGAAGTGTGGATAATGGACCTGATAGGCAAAGGTGCTGAAGAGAAAGGTGCCGTGTGGGTTGCCGTGCGCATTCCCGACGACTGCATAGCTGGACATGCCAACAACCCTCGCATACACAGTTTCCCGCTCAACGACAAGGAAAACTGCATCTACTCTGACGATGTAATTTCATTTGCCCGCTGGAAAGGATATTTTTCGGGAAGCGACGAAGAATTTGACTTTGCACGTGCCTACGCCACGCAAGACTTCGCGGCCCTGCGCGGCTGCGATGCCCGCGTATGGGCGTTCTTCAACCACTGGGTGACCGACATGGACCACTACCTGCCTTACATCAACGGCAAAAAAGGTGCCGAAATAATGCCGCTATACGTGAAACCCGACCGCAAGCTGTCGGCACGCGACATGCAGGCAATGATGCGCGACCACTTCGAGGGTACGCCGTTCGACATGACCAAGGACGCGGGGGCCACCGAATGGTGGGGCGTGCCATACCGTTACCGCCCGATGGACTTTGAGGTTGACGGAGTTACATATTCACAAGAACGTGCAACGGCCACACAACAGACGGGATTCGTGTTCGTTTCGCAGATGCGTTCGTGGCTGCCCGATGCCATAGGCGGCGTTCACTGGTTTGGCGTGGACGATGCCAACACTGCCGTTTTCGTCCCCATGTATTGCTGCATGACGAGTGTACCACGCAGCTACGACGTGGCCACAGCCGACCTGTACACACTCAACTGGGAATCAGCATTCTGGGTCAACAACTGGGTGGCCAACCAAGCTTATAACCGATACTCGCTGATGATTGGCGACATATACGCAGTACGAGACAGCCTTGAAAACAATTACGAAGCCGCACAGCCCGGACTTGAAAGAGCGGCATTGGAGATTTACAAGGAATCTCCTGCCGATGCCATCAAGCTGCTAACCGATTACTCGTGCCGGGCAGCCGAACATGCGACTTCGAGCTACAAGCAACTCGGCGAATACCTGTTTGTAAAATACCTAGACGGAAACGTCAAGCAGGAACATGACGGACAATTCCTGCGCAATGCCTACGGCACTCCCGAAATGCCTCAATTCCCTGGATATACCGAAGAATATTACCGCTCGATTGTGCGTTCTTCGGGCGACCGCCTAAAGGTCATACAACCCGAGGAATAAACAGAACCGCCCAAATTTCTCAAACATACAGCCATGCGCCCCCCATTATGGTCGCATGGCTGTCTTTCTTCGCAGCCGCCGAGCTTGCCCTGCCACAGTTTTTGCATATAGCTGAAACATTCGCAAATGAAGAATCAAAATAAAAAAAACAGCTTTTCTATCCCAAATAAAAAACACTGTGGAGACAGACAACTGTCGATGCGTCCCCCCGGAAGTATCCAACAATCTACGTCCTAAAAGAGGGAGACCAAACTTTGTTATCAAGCTAAACCAGACTAAAAACAATATAAAATTGCGTATCTTTGCATACAACTAAAAAGGGATACCCATGAATAGGATAAAGGAATCTTTGGAAGCCAATGGAATGAGTCAAACAGAATTATCACATCGGTTAGACAAAAGTTTCAATACTGTCAACCTGTATGTGGCCAACAAGGTGCAACTGCCTTTTCCTAAACTTTAAAAATTGCCGGAATCATAAATGTGGATATACGGGGATCGTTAGTTCCAACTCAATCAAGTATGAATATTTGACGATGTGTATAATATCAGATTATAGAAAACAAGATAATATGTTTCCTTTATTTATTCAAGGAGACGCACTCGATGTATTGCAATCAATATCTGATAATTCTATTGATTGTTGTATAACAAGTCCACCGTATTGGCAAAAACGTCAATACGAAAATGGAGGCATTGGATTAGAAAGTTCGTATTTAGAATATATTGATAATTTATTCAATATCATCAAAGAGGTAAAGCGAGTGTTAAAACCCACCGGAGCATTCTGGTTAAATGTCGGTGATTCATATCACAATAAATCATTAATAGGAATACCTTGGCGAATTGCATTGATGATGATTGATGATGGTTGGCTTCTCCGAAACGACATAATATGGAGCAAACATAAAGGTGGCATGAACCCCAACAAAGACCGTTTCGGTTCTGTGTTTGAAGATTTTTTCTTTTTTGTAAAGAATGAAAAATATTACTTCGATGCAGATTCAATTCGTTCAAAGCCAAGGCAAGCCATAGTAAAGAATGGAACAGTGGTATCCGCCACTGGAGTAAGTGGGATTCGTTATCGAAGGCAAATAGAACTATCTACCAACCTTTCAGAGCATGAAAAAAGTGAAGCAATGAAAAAGTTAGATGAGGTCTTGGAGAATGTTAAAAATGGCACTATTTCTGATTTTAGAATGGTTATTAGGAATGAACAGCGCACGACACACTCTGATTCAACTAAATTGTCGGGACGGGCAAAGGAACTGAAAGAAAAAGGGTTTTATTTCCTTTTCTACAATCCAAAGGGTTCTATGCCCGGAGATGTATGGGATATCGTTCCTGAAGATACACAAAAAAGAAAAATGCACTTTGCACCATACCCTGAAGAACTTTGTGTGATTCCGATAAAATCCACTTGCCCTTGCGATGGAGTTGTACTTGACCCATTTAGTGGAACAGGCACCACTATGAAAGTGGCTTATGAATTGGGAAGAAAATCTATTGGAATAGATTTATCAAATGAATACATCAAATTAGCAAAAGAAAGAATATGTCGCGAGTTTCAGAATTATTCTCTTTTTCGGTAAATCGAAAAGACATTGACTGGAAAGAAATCATAGAACAGCAACAATGCCCTTATGTACAGAAACGCTGTTTCAAAGTTCGCAAAAGTGAATCAGATATTTCTATTGGAACATGCACAGTAAAGTATGGCAAGAACCTTGACAACATTTTTGTCCTCATCGGTTGCTCGAACGGAAACAGATATTTACAGACTGCCTCCATTTACTGACAAAGCACATTCCCGGAAATGAATTACACTTAATTCCAGAAGTTACCATACCTGGTGGTAGTGTGGATTATTTCATTGTATCTACCGACAGCAATAAAAAGGTCAAAGATTTCATAGGAATCGAACTACAAACAATGGACACAACAGGTACGATATGGCCGGAAAGGCAAAAGGCCATTAACGAATTAGGCTTGTACAATGAAGTTGTGATTCCAAATAAGACCTTTGGGATGAATTGGAAAATGACGGCTAAAACTACTTTGGTTCAGCTACACCACAAGATAAGAACTTTTGAGAATCTCGACCGGCACTTGGTATTAGTAGTCCAAGAGCAATTGTTAAACTATATCAAAAATGAATTTGCATTTAATCACGTTTCCCAACACCCCTTAATTGGAGATACAATGCACTTTCATTCATATGGATTGAAAACTGCAAATAATCAACTTAAATTGTTCCTAAAAGAACGATATAGCACCAATAGTGATGGAATTTCAAAACTATTAGGCTTAAATGCAGATGCAAATGTGGAATTTGATGAAATAGCCAAAATTCTTGAAAGTAAAATCTCAGACAGAACTATTTTTACAATAGGATAACATGGAATCTTTCCGATTTTATGGCATCAATGCTTCTTGACAACATGATTACATGCTTTCAACGATTTGGGACAATCTTTTGTGGTTTAGCTTTTTTTGATAAATTTGCACCTCACACAATACAAGGACGACGACAATGCAATCGAGGCAGAAACTAATGGCTGTAATCAACCCAATCTCGGGTGCCGTGGATAAAGATTCGGTTCCGGGTATCATCGAACGCTCGATCGACCACACACTGTTCGATGTCGATGTGAGATTCACCCAATATGCCTCTCACGCCACCAAACTCGCCCAAGAAGCCATCGACAAAGGATATTACGGAGTCATAGCCATAGGCGGCGACGGCACCATCAACGAGACCGCGACAGCCTTGCGCGACACATCCACAGCCCTCGGCATAGTGCCATGTGGCTCGGGCAACGGACTTGCAAGGCACTTGAACATTCCCATGAATATCGAGAAAGCCCTATCAATCATCAACCTGCGACACATCGAAGATCTGGATTACTGCACCGTCAACGACCGTCCGTTCTTCTGCACCTGCGGCGTGGGATTCGACGCATTGGTGAGCGAAAAGTTTGCCCAAGCCGGGCGGCGAGGGCCTATGACCTACCTGCAAAAGGCATTAAGCGAATACCTCAAATACCGTAGCGAGGTGTATGTGATAGAAACAGCCGACAAGACAATAACCGAAAAGGCATTCATAATAGCCTGCGGCAACGCGTCGCAATATGGCAACAACGCCTACATTGCCCCAAAGGCAAGCATGAACGACGGACTGATCGACGTGACCGTGATACTACCGTTCACTCCTATCGACACCGCCATAATGGGACTGCTACTGTTCACCAAGCACCTCGACCAAGACACCAACATACACTCATTCCGCACCAGCGAGCTGACAATACGCCGCCCGCGCCCCGAAATGATGCATATCGACGGCGAACCGATAATGATGGATGCCGACCTGCACATACGCTGCCATAAAGGCGGCATAAAAATATTCCTTCCCGAGGAAGAAACGGAAGCAAGGAAAAACATCCTGTCGCCGATAGAAGATGGTTTCTGGGCTTTCGTCAACGCCATACGCAGCGAACTCAACATCTGAGCCGGAGCTGCTGAAATCTGCAACACAAACCGGCACTCGCCCATATAATAAGATGTTTTACAACATATTAAAGTAAAAAATACACTTTTTATACCAACAAAAAGTGCATTTTTCTTGTTATTTTCTCACATACTTCGTAATTTCGTTGCATAGAAAGAAATTATATATTTTACCATTATAAAACCTAAAATCTCTTATTGATGAGCTATTTAAAATTTGATAAGAACCTGATGATTAACCTTGAGCAGTCTCTCCCTAAGGAAATGCTCCGCACTAATCAATCGGGGGCGTATCACTGCACGACAATCGTTGACTGCAATACGCGCAAGCAGCACGGGCTCCTTGTCATTCCCATTCCCGAGATGGACGATGACAACCACGTTCTACTCTCATCGTTAGACGAAACCGTCATCCAGCATGGCGCACCGTTCAACCTGGGACTGCACAAGTACAATGGCAACTGCTTCAGCCCTAACGGACACAAGTACATACGCGAATTTGACTGCGAGACAGTCCCACGCACCACATACCGCGTCGGTGGCGTCATCCTGACGAAAGAAAAGATTTTTATTTCGCACGAAAACCGCATTCTCATCCGCTACACGCTGGTTGACGCACATTCCCAGACGATACTGCAATTCCGCC
>CALUNI010000072.1 GCA_944321905.1 uncultured Muribaculaceae bacterium
GGTGCCGTTTGGCGTGATTGGAGTCATTTACGAGGCTCGCCCCAATGTGACTCTCGACGTGTTTTCCCTTTGCTTGAAGAGTGGCAGTGCCGTGGTGCTGAAGGGCGGGAGCGACGCGCAACATTCAAACGAAGCGCTGGTGAGTGTAATAGCCGAAACGCTTGCCGAGTCGGGATTCCCGGAAGGGTTGGCACGGTTGTTGCCGCCTTCGCACGAGGCAACGGCAGAGATGCTTGATGCGACCGGCTACATCGACTTGATTATACCGCGAGGGGGAAAGGCATTGATTGATTTTGTGCGCAGCAGGTCGCGCGTGCCGGTGATCGAGACCGGTGCAGGCGTGTGCAGCTGCTATTTCCACGCAAGCGGTGATATCAAGAAAGGACGTGATATAATATTAAACGCCAAGACTCGCAGGGTGAGCGTATGCAATGCCCTAGATACGCTAATTGTAGATTCTGCCCGGCTAGCCGACTTGCCCGAGCTTGTTGCTCCGTTGGCAGCCAAGCAGGTAGCGATATATGCCGACGATGCAGCCTTTGCCGCGCTTGACGGCACTTATCCGTTGCTCGAACATGCCACGGTCGAGGACTGGGGGCATGAGTACATGGACTACAAGATGTCGCTGAAGACTGTAGCCAACATAGACGAGGCATTGGAACATATAGCCCGGTATTCGTCGCGGCATAGCGAAAGCATCGTGGCCGAGGACAAGGAGGCTTGCCGCCGTTTCCTTCACGAGGTGGATGCGGCATGCGTATATACCAATCTGCCCACGTCGTTTACCGACGGAGGCCAGTTCGGCTTCGGTGCCGAGATTGGTATTTCTACTCAGAAGTTGCATGCCCGCGGGCCTATGGGATTGCGAGAAATCACCACCTATAAGTATCTTATCGAAGGAGACGGACAAGTAAGAAATTCATAAAATAAAAACTTGAGATATAATACAATAAACAACAAAAAACAGAATAACAGACTCAGATGAAAAAGACATCACCTATCTTATTATCGCTTGCGCTTGCTGCATTTGCCGTTCAAGCTGAGCAAATCAGTCCACAGCAGGCCGAGGCCATAGCACGGCAATTCATGAACAAATCGTCGGAGATAAATACTCTTGGGAGTGGCAATGATGCCGTGAAGGTTGCTTATACGGCCAAGTCGCAGGTAAATGCAGGCAGCAGCTTGCTCTACGTTGTCAATGGCGGGCAAGAAGAGGGGTATGTGGTCATCGCCGGCGACGATGTTGCTTCGGTGCCGGTGTTGGGCTACTCTGCCAGTGGTACGTTTGACTATGACAAAGCACCCGAAAACTTGAAATATTGGCTTTCGGAATATGGAAGACAGATAGATTACATGATTGCCAATGGCATGACAGCTGCCGACATGCTTGCAGTTCCTACTTTTGACACGCAGGTGGAACCGTTGGTCACCTCTAAGTGGGACCAGGACTCTCCATACGGCGACTTGTGTCCGAATGGCATTTCGGGGTGCGTGGCTACGGCAATGGCTCAAGTGATGAACTATAACGAGTGGCCCGAGCGTGGCACCGGTTCTAATTCATATTACGACTCTTACAGCGGCAGCTATGTAAGTGCCAATTTTGATGTGGAATATAGGTGGGACTTGATGCTCGACGAGTATGACATGGAAAGCAGCGAGGAATCACGCAACGCGGTAGCCACGCTCATGTACCATTGCGGAGTAGCTTCTAATATGAGCTATATGCAGGGGGCAAGCGGGGCTTTGTCGCAGAATGCCGTTGCTGCTCTTGTAGAGAATTTTGGTTATCCTGCCGACGTGCAGATTTTGTATCGTGATTACCGCCCGTATGAAGAATGGATTGACTTGATTAAGGGACAGCTCGATGCAGGGTCGCCGGTGTTGCTTGGCGCCATGTCCACAGGCGGCGGCCATGAGTTTGTGATAGACGGGTATAATACCGAAGGCTATTTCCATGTTAACTGGGGATGGAGCGGTTTGTCGGACGGATATTTCCTCATCACGTCGCTTAATCCTTACAGCCAAGGCATCGGCGGAGGGTCAGAGTCGGGATTTAAGTATGGCCAGGATTTGATAATCAATCTCGACCGCCCGACAGGCGACGAAGTTGAGACTTACGAGTTGTATTGCGAGGGGCTGCGTGCCGGCACAGCTTCTGCCACACTCGGAAGCACTGCCCGCCTTACAGTTGGACAGACCGTTAATGGAGGCCGTCAAGACGCTTCGATAAGGCTCGGAGTCGTGATAAAGGATGAAAATGGCGAGGAAGTCGCATCGTCGTTCGGCACGGCAACTTCGTCGGCCATGTCCATGGGCTATATTTCTTATGGCAACAAAACTGTTTCGTTTGATATCCCGGAAAGTTTGACCGATGGCGTTTATCGCGTGTATCCGGCTTATTGTCATGCCGATGATGCCGAAAGAATCGGGTACTTGCATATAAACCAGAACGAGAGCCAGTATTTGGTAATGACGGTTAGCGATGGCGTCGCAACGTTTGAAGCTTCTGCTCCGCTTTACAGTCAATTGTCAACGGCCAATATCGTGGTTACAGGAAATCCGACGTTTGCTTCGGGCAAGGTGGCAGAGATAACTGTTGACATCACCAATAACGGAGAAGAGGACTTTGCCGGATTGCTCAGCTTCGCGCTACTCAGCGAAACGTCTGATGCAATTGTTTACAGCGGTTCGGTAACAGATTATTATGGCTATCCTACGGGAGACTTTGATACCTATGTGATTGGTGCGGGAGAGACCGAAACGATTGAAATGGCACTTAACATCAGCAATTTCAATGCGGCCAACGATTATTACCGTGTGGCAGTGGTAAGCGAGAACATGGATATCATAGGAACTCCGCAACTCGTCAAGGTAAACAATCCTAATATTTCGTGCGTCGGTTTCCCTCAAATAAATGGCATGGACGGCACCGAAACGGTTGAGAACGTGGACGCAAACGAAATTACGGCAAGCATAACCTTCCGCAACTCTTCTAACGACGAATATGAAGGAATAGTACGAGCCGAGATTTTGGAGGAAGGCGGTGCAACGTTGGCAACACTCGATTCCCAATCTATAGTCATAGAGGCCGGTGAAACAGTAACTGTCAACTTCTCGGGTTCTTTCCCCGAGGCAGAAGAAGGGCAAACTTATTTGCTCTGTGGATATGACGCTGCCAATAACAAGTTGATGCTACCTTATTACAGACGCTTTGTCGTTGCGACCGCATATGGCACGTCGGGCGTGGATGATGTCGCAGGCGACGATGCACCACGTGCAGTGGGCCTCGTAGGCGCCATCTCAATCGTTGGCGATGCGAGCAACGTAGAGGTATATACAATAGGCGGTTCTCTTGTAAGCAAAGGCGACGCAAGCCGCATCGAGTGCCAGAGTGGCGTTTACATCGTGAAGGTTGACGGCAGCTTGCAAAAGGTGATTGTGAAGTAAGAATCTGTCCTTTAAAAACGGATTTTAGACATATTGCGTTTTCCGGTTCCGGGTGATTATTCCCGGAACCGTTTTTTATTGGCCTATTGAGGCGGAAATGGAAGTTTTCAGTAAAAATCTAAGATGCTTGCTCAAACAGGATTTTATTTTTACTAATTTTGCAACTGTTACAATTTTATTATAATATATTGTGAGACAAGGAAATATCAATATCAACCAGTCACATCGGGCTGCACATTCACAAGCCCTTGATTTGCTTAGGTTTCCACTTGCCATAGTAGTGCTGGCTGTGCATGTGTTTGATGTGCATGAAGTGTTTGTCTATGGCAAGCATTATGAATTTGCAGGAACGCCGGTGTTTGACATACTGTATAATTTCGTTCATTCTTTTCTGAGCGAGTATAGTCTCACGATTTATTTTTTCATTTCAGGGTATGTGTTTTTCTTAGGCATATCCGACTTTGATTCGGTGGTTTATAAACGCAAGCTGCGCAATCGGGTGAAGACACTGCTTATACCGTTTGTTGTATGGAATGTTTTGGCGGTCTTGATCGAGCTATCTTACTTCTTTCCTCCGTTGTCGGCATTGCGCCCCGGATTAGACTTTAGCGAAGTGGATTTCTCGGTTTCCAATATCTTGCAGACGTTTTGGGATTGCCGTTATGGCGTTTTTGAGCATGTATATCCGGCCGATACAACTTCGACGGTGTTCTTCCCGCAAAATCCGCCGTTATGGTTTTTGCGCATATTGATGGTGATGGCATTGCTCACCCCGGTGTTGTACAAGGTTATCAAGAAATATGGGATGGGCTTTGTGGTGGCGACCTATGTGGCATGGTTTTGTGCTTATTTGTCGCAATACGGGCCTGCTGTCGAGTTTGCCACGGCATTGTTCCCGTTTTCTTTTGGCGCATTTATGAGCATATCGCGCCGCGACATGATGGAGTCTTTCGGACGGCATTTTAAGTCCTCTACGGTCATTTATTTGTCGCTGTCGGCTTTGCAGTTTGTGGAATTAACTTGCGGCGGCACGTCTGCTGTGTATCTTGCCACAAAGGCATTGACGGCTCCCGCGGCATTGGTATTTGCCTACAACATGTCGGCATGGCTGCTTCGTCGCCATGTGTGCAAGGTTGTCCCACTGCTTGCATCAGCGTCGTTTTTTATTTACGTGGCTCATTATTTGTTTGTAGGGAATGCCATGAAGGTTATTGTTTATTTGGTTCGTCCCGAGGGCCAGTTTGCCACTTTCCTTGTTTATGCGTCGGTTTTGGTGCTTATTGCCACGGGGCTGCTTGGCTTGTTCTGGGTTATGCAGAAAGCCACTCCGCAACTACTGAAGTTCATTGCCGGGCGCAAGTAGCGGCTGCTCGTGCTATGATTTAAGTTCCAAGGCGACAGAGTATCCGCCATAGTTGGCAAACCGGGTGGTTCCCCACAAGGCGTTATCGGGAGATTCGTAGCGGATGAAGTATTTTTTGTGGGGCAAGGGGCGTGTGGCAAAGTGTAGTGTGCACTGCGTGTATGTGCTGCTGTCGATGCCGTGATGGCCGGAAACTATTTTCTCGGTTAATGTGATGCGGTCTTTTATGAACTCGGCATTGATGTATATCGAGCAATTTCCATGAAGCGTCAGCCCTTGCCGCGTTATTTCAATTGTCCCGTCGGGCATGGCGCGTAATATGGCCGAGGGTGTGGCGTTTACTCTTTCGGCTTGCGTTGTGGGTGTGTATATGTCGGATGATGCCCGTGGAGTGTCGTCGCTTGAACCAAAAAATGCTATTATGGCTACTGCAACGGCAAGTGCCGTGATGTAAAATTCAATCGATGTGAAAATGCTGCTCATCGTCGTGGGGTAGGGTAGGGGGCTACCGGGTGCGCGAGGACATGTAGTGCTTGCGTTCCTCGGGTGTAAATTTTTCGATGGCATATCTTAGCATTGTGCGTGGCATGGCTGCTGCATGGGAATCGAGAAAGTCGCAAAGCTGTCGCTTGTCTTTCTTGCCTATTTCGCGCAGTACCCAACCCGTGGCCTTGTGTAGCAGGTCGGTGGTGGAGTCGATGAATTTCTCTGAAATGTATAAGGCTGCGTTAAATCTGCCGTTGCGCACCAAGGGCAGTGTTGATACTATGGCAATGCGTTTGATCCACATGTTGTCGTTGTCGGCAAGTTGCCGCACGATGCGGTCGTCGTCGGCCGACAGCATGTGCTCGCCAATGATATATTGTGAAGACAGGTCAACAAGATCCCAATTGTTGCAGCACGCCATGTTGTCGAGATAGAAATTCAGGATTTCCAGTCGTTGCGTCGGATTCTTTTTTGTACGCTTGTAAGCTTCGACCAAGGCAAGCAGCCCGGCAAGGCGGAATTCGTGTATGGGGTCGTGCAGCATGGTTCTGATTTGTTCCATCGGCAGTGAATGGTAGTTTCGAGAAATTGCTCTGTTTGCCGGAACTGTCACTCCGATGAAAATATCTCCTTCGCCATATTCTCCTTTCCCGGTTTTGAAGAAAGAAGAAAGTATTCTTGCTTTGTCTTTGTTTGCCGCCGATTGTAATTGCAGCTTCCATGTGTCGATGTCGCTCATGAAAAGTGTGGTTTTTATCTTGAATCTAATGTAAGGCAAATGTAAGTAAAAGTTTGGCAAGTCTTTAATGAATCTTGGTGAAATATCTCGCATAAATTGTAGAGTGCTTTTCAATTTTTAAATTCTCAGAGCGTTTGGTTGTGTGTAAATTGCTGTAATTAAGGTGTTTAATCTTGTTTCTGCTTTTAACAGAAAAGTTCCGAAAAAATATGGATATGGGGTTTATCGGGCTTCGTTTCGGTATAAACAAATCAAACATAGCTTGATTTGTTTATACGCTCAACTTGCACTATATTTGTACCAATAAACGTGTTACGAGAATGTCTAACATAGTTTTCGAGGCCGAAGGTGTGGATATGCCCATGCTCGACCGTAGGATGATTGGGAAATGGATTGAGGCCGTAGCCGGTGGATTTGGGAAAGCCGTCGGCACATTGACTTATATATTTTGCAGTGACGAGAAAATCTTAGAGGTCAATCGTGAATTTCTCAAGCATGATTATTATACCGACATTATAACTTTTGATTACTCTACTCGCCGGCGTATTGCAGGCGACATGTTTATTTCTCTTGACACGGTTCGTTCTAATGCCGAACTTTTCAATCGCGTATATGATGATGAATTGCGTCGCGTAATCATACATGGTGTCTTGCATCTGCTTGGTGTAAATGATAAGGGACCGGGAGAACGCGAAATCATGGAAAGGCACGAGAACGAGGCGTTGAAAACGCTTTACGGTGGCCGATTCTGACGATTAAAGCGTGTATATTATTCTTGTTTCAAGCTGATTTTTACGATTAATAAATAATGAGATTTGACTATGACATCATTGTGATTGGTGCCGGTCATGCCGGTTGTGAGGCAGCTTGTGCCGCCGCCAGGCTTGGCTCGCGCACATTGCTCATCACAATGGATATGAACAAGATTGCTCAAATGAGTTGTAATCCTGCCGTCGGTGGTATTGCGAAGGGGCAGATTGTGCGTGAAATTGATGCCCTTGGTGGGCAAATGGGCATGGTCACCGACCGTGCGGCAATACAGTTTCGTATGCTCAACCGTTCAAAGGGCCCGGCAATGTGGAGTCCGCGGGCGCAGGCCGACCGTACCCGTTTTATTGCCGAATGGCGCGCAGTAATCGAGAATACCGACAACCTGTTTATGTGGCAGGATAGCGTGACGGGGCTTGAAATAACCGATGGAACCGTGACGGGTGTCACCACGTCGCTCGGCGTGAAATTCAGGGCTCGTGCAGTGGTACTGACTGCCGGTACATTTTTGAACGGGCTTATGCACATAGGTCGTGTGATGATTCCTGGTGGCAGGATATCTGAACCTGCATCACACGGTTTGACCGAGCAATTACGGCAATTGGGCTTTGAAACGGCTCGTATGAAAACAGGTACGCCTGTGCGTATCGATGCACGGTCGATACATTTTGAAGATACCGAAATACAAGAGGGTGACAATGATTTCCACAAGTTTTCGTTCATGCCCGGCGTTAAACGCTCGTTGCGCCAACGTCCTTGTTGGATTTTATATACCAATCCCGAAGTACACGAGGTGTTACGAGCCGGGTTGCCCGACTCGCCGCTTTATAACGGACAAATCAGAAGCATCGGTCCGCGTTATTGCCCAAGCATAGAGACTAAAATCGTGACATTTGCCGAGAAAACCCAGCATCAGCTCTTCCTTGAACCCGAAGGGGAAAACACGCAGGAATTTTACTTGAATGGCTTTTCTTCTTCTTTGCCTCTTGATATCCAGTTCAAGGCTTTGCAGAAAATTCCGGCGTTGCGCGATGTGCAAATATACAGACCGGGGTATGCAATTGAATATGACTTTTTCGACCCAACGCAACTTGTTCATACGCTCGAAACGAAACTCATCGCCAATTTGTTTTTCGCCGGGCAGGTAAACGGAACTACCGGATATGAAGAAGCTGCAGGGCAGGGGCTGATAGCAGGGATAAACGCTCACCAGAAGATAAACGGGTTGGAACCGTTCGTGCTTGGCCGCGATGAGGCTTATATAGGCGTGCTTATCGACGATTTGGTGACAAAGGGTGTTGACGAGCCATATAGAATGTTTACGTCTCGTGCCGAGTATCGCATATTGTTGCGTCAGGACGATGCCGACATGCGCCTTACTGAGCGCGCATACCGCCTCGGCCTCGCTACCCGCGAGCGTTATGACTTGATGGTGGCTAAACGAGACCAACGCGATGCCATAATCGACTTCGCCAAGGAGTTTTCAATAAAAGCTTCGATAATAAACCCCGCACTCGAATCGCTTGGAACGGCTCCGCTTAAGCAGGGTGTGAAATTGTATGATTTGATACTGCGCCCGCAACTCGACATAAGCAAACTCTCGGAAATCGTTCCCCATTTGAAGCAATTCTTGGAAACGGTGGAAGACGAACGGAGGAACGAAATTGTGGAGGCTGCCGAAATCCTTATAAAATACCAAGGATATATCGACAGAGAGCGTGTCATTGCCGACAAGATTCGTCGCTTGGAAAGCGTAAGGTTAAAGGGAAAGGTCGTGTATAACGATATAAAGTCATTATCGACCGAAGCCCGTCAGAAGCTGACCCGTATCGATCCCGAAACAATTGCGCAGGCTTCCCGAATACCGGGAATCTCGCCAAGCGACATCAACATATTGCTTTTGCTTTTAGGTAGATAGGTTTAAAATGTTTCACGTGGAACAATATAAAACAATATACATTTATGGAAAAAGAAAAAATAGAAAGAATCAAAGCTTCGCTTCGTTCCATTCCCAACTTTCCCGTAAAGGGCATACTGTTTTGGGATGTTACTACCTTGTTCAAGGATGCCGAAGCTCTGCACTTGGTGTGTGACGAGTTGAAGAACGAGTATAAGGATTTGGGCGTTACCAAGGTCGTGGGCATAGAGGCTCGTGGCTTTGTCTGTGGCGCAATACTTGCTCACGAGTTGAATGCCGGTTTTGTGCCGGTGCGCAAGCCCGGCAAGCTGCCTGCCGATACAATAAAGAAAACGTATCAAAAGGAATATGGAACCGACGAGATTGAGATACACCGCGATGCCATCAATGAGAACGACGTGGTGGTGCTGCACGATGACTTGTTGGCCACCGGTGGCACGATGATTGCCGCATATGAGTTGATAAAGTCAATGAACCCGAAGCGCATATATATCAGTTTCATCGTCGAACTTGGAGAACTTGACGGCCGGAAGAATTTCCCGGAGGATGCCGACGTGCGCGCTCTTGTGGTTTGCTAAAATCTGCCAATTGACGTGTTTGCTCGGGAAGATTTAAAAGCCAAGGTCGATTTGTTGCCCGACAGTCCGGGGGTTTATCCTTATTATGATAAAGATGGTACCGTGATTTATGTCGGTAAGGCAAAGCGGTTGCACCGCAGGGTGAGCAGCTATTTTAACCGCGTGCACAGCGTGGCGCGAACAAACATGCTCGTGCGCAATATTTGCGATTTGCGGTATATAGTGGTGGGTAGCGAGGAGGATGCGCTGCATCTTGAAAACAGCCTTATAAAGGAATATAAACCCAAGTACAACGTGCTGCTCAAGGACGACAAGTCTTATCCGTGGATTTGCGTGACTAATGAAATGTATCCGCGAGTGTTCTTGACGCGGACTGTGACAAAGAGCGGTGGGCGATACTTCGGCCCGTATTCCAATATTTCCATCGCAAAGACCGTGATTGAGATGCTGAGGGAGATGTATCCCATTCGCACGTGCCGGTTGCCGATTACCGAAGAAAGCATATCCAAGGGCAAGCACAAGGTGTGTTTGCAGTATCATATAAAGAATTGTCTGGGTTGCTGCGAAGGGCTTGTTGACGTGGCGACATATGGCAAATATTTCGATGAGATCAGGCAGATACTTAATGGCAACGTGCAGCAGGTGTGTGATTATTTGAAGGAAGAAATGTCGCGACTTGCCGAGGAGATGCGCTTCGAGGAGGCGCAGGTGCTGAAGGAGAAATACATGCTTGTGGAACGCTACAAGGCTCGTTCGGTCATAGTGAGTGCGTCGATACACAACGTTGACGTTTACTCGGTGGATGGCGACGATGACTGCTATTACGTTAACTATATGCACATCCGCAACGGGTCGATTGTGCAAAGCTTGACGCTTGAATACAAGAAGAAACTCGATGAAACCGTCCCCGAAATACTTTCCATGGCGATTAACGAGGTTCAGACTAAGTTTGACAGGCGGGTGAAGGAGATAATAGTTCCCGAACAGCCTGATGTGGAGTTTGACGGCGTTTCTTTTACGATTCCTCAAAAAGGTGATAAAAAGAAGTTGCTTGAAGTCTCGTTCAATAACGCCAAGCAGTACAGGCTCGACAAGTTGAAAACGTCTGAAAAGCTAAATCCCGAGCAACGCACAATGCGGACGCTTACGACCATGCAACGCGATTTTCGTTTGAAGGAATTGCCGCGCCACATAGAGTGTTTCGACAATTCCAATATACAAGGCACTAATCCTGTGGCCTCGTGTGTCGTGTTCAAGAATGCCAAGCCGTCGAAGCGCGACTATCGCCATTTCAACATCAAGACCGTCGTCGGCCCCGATGATTTCGCATCGATGAAGGAGGTGCTTACGCGCCGTTACACGCGGCTCATGCAAGAAGGCGAGGAGTTGCCCCAGCTCGTCATCGTGGACGGTGGCAAGGGGCAGCTGAGCGCGGCTGTGGAGGCTTTCGATGCCATGGGGTTGCGTGGTAAGGTGGCTCTTGCGGGCATTGCAAAGCGGCTTGAGGAGATTTACTTTCCGGGCGACAGCGTCCCGTTGTACATCGACAAGAATAGCGAGTCGCTGAAGGTCGTGCAGCATCTGCGTGACGAGGCTCACCGGTTTGGCATAACTCACCACCGCAACCGCCGCAGCAAGGGGCAGGTGCATTCGGCATTTGACGATATAAAAGGTGTCGGCGAAAAGACGCGCGAAACGCTGCTCAAGCACTTTAAGAGTCTAAAGCGGGTGCGAGAGGCTTCGCTCGACGACATAGCTGGAGTGGTGGGGCCGGCAAAGGCAAAAATCGTATATGACGGATTAAGAGAAGATATAATTGAAACAAGATGAAAATAGTGATTCAAAGGGTTCAACGGGCGTCTGTGTCTGTCTCGGGCGAGATGGTCGGCTCCATCGGTCCGGGACTTATGGTTCTTGTTGGGGTCGTTGAAGGCGATTCTGAGCAAGATGTTGACTGGCTGGCTCAAAAGACGGCAAATATGCGGATATTTGACGATGAAAACGGCGTAATGAACCGCAGCATAATTGAAATTGGCGGTGAGGTACTCGCGGTGAGCCAGTTTACGCTTGCCGCATCGACCAAGAAGGGCAATAGGCCGTCTTACATCCATGCAGCCGGACACGAACTGGCAGTTCCACTTTATGAGCGTTATTGCGAGCAAGTAGGACTGTTGACGGGCAAGCCTGTCGCTCGTGGCAGGTTCGGCGCATATATGCAGGTAGAACTCGTTAACGACGGCCCGGTGACGATTATTGTTGATTCTAAGAACAAAGTATAATTGCACAGCAAAAATATGACAATAGACGAAGCTCAGCAGCGTGTGGATAGCTGGATTCGCACTTATGGCGTGCGGTATTTTAGCGAACTTACCAATATGGCGGTATTGACCGAAGAAGTGGGGGAGTTGGCGCGCATTATGGCACGTCGTTACGGCGACCAGTCGTTTAAACCGGGCGAGAATGCCGATGCCTTACCCGAAGAGCTTGCCGACGTGCTGTGGGTGCTGATTTGTATCGCGAATCAGACCGGAGTGAACCTTACCGAGGCTCTTGAAGCCAGTTTCGAGAAAAAGACACGGCGCGACAGCACCCGCCACTTGCAGAATTCCAAACTTTTGTGAAGTTGCGGTTGGAGTCGGCAGATTGCCGTAACACGCCGTAGTCGGGAGCCAATGGAGACGGCATGATTAAAAAATATTTGTATTTAATGAACTGTAAATAAATTTGGATTATGGAACAAGAACACATTCATGAACATGAGCAACCTGCCACCGACAAGTATGTGCAGGCAATAAACGAAAGCAAGGTCGTTGCCGACGACCTGAGTGTGAAGGCCACGGTTGACAAGCTGCTTGCCGAGCATCTTGACGACAATCGTTCGGAGAGCGTTTACCGCTTCATGTTTAACTGCATCGACCTTACGACGCTCAACAGTACCGACAGCGAGCGGTCGGTGGCGGCATTCACACGTCGTGTGAACGACTTTGAGGAAAATTATCCACAATATCCCAATGTGGCAGCAATATGCGTTTATAGCAATTTTGCCGGGGTTGTCCGCCAGAATCTGGAGGTCAGCGAGGTTAACATAGCCGTTTGCTCGGCCAATTTCCCGTCGTCGCAGGCTCATCTTGAGGTAAAGTGTGCCGAGACGGCTCTTGCCGTGGCCGACGGAGCCGATGAAATCGATATAGTGTTTAACTTGGGCTATTTTGCCGATGGGGCGTATGAGGATTTGTGTGACGAGATCTCAGAGATAAAGGAATCGGCCGGAACGGCTCGGTTGAAAGTGATTCTTGAAACA